>NZ_JAELTJ010000897.1 GCF_016428805.1 Achromobacter sp. ASV32 | reverse complement strand
CCCCCCCCCCCCCCCCCCCCCCCCCCCCCCCCCCCCCCCCCCCCCCCCCCCCCCCCCCCCCCCCCCCCCCCACACCACCACCAGACGCCAAACCAGATCGGTAATTAGGTCTCGTGGGCTCGGAGATGTGTATAAGAGACAGCAGTACGAATCGGCCATCTTCTGGCAGAACGACACGCAGCGCGATCAGGCCCAGGCCATCATCGCCGAAGTCGACGCCCAGAAAATCTACGACGCGCCCATCGTCACCCCTGTCTCTTATACACATCTGACGCTGCCGACGACGATGCGGTTGTGTATAGGTCGGGGGGGGCGGGGGGATTATAAGGGGGGGGGGGGGGGGGGGGGGGGGGGGGGGGGGGGGGGGGGGGGGGGGGGGGGGGGGGGGGGGGG
>NZ_JAELTJ010000896.1 GCF_016428805.1 Achromobacter sp. ASV32 | reverse complement strand
CCCCCCCCCCCCCCCCCCCCCCCCCCCCCCCCCCCCCCCCCCCCCCCCCCCCCCCCCCCCCCCCCCCCCCTTTTCAAGCACCAGACGCCAAACGCGATCGGTTATTAGGTCTCGTGGGCTCGGAGATGTGTATAAGAGACAGGTTATCAGTCGCAAACTTACATGGCATTCTGCTCCATATTCCAGTCATAATAGTCAGAAAAAGAAAGACAGCAAGGCGACCCCAACCCATGTTGCGAAGATAATAGCTGCTGTCTCTTATACACAT
Source organism: Achromobacter sp. ASV32 (assembly GCF_016428805.1). Taxonomy (GTDB): domain Bacteria; phylum Pseudomonadota; class Gammaproteobacteria; order Burkholderiales; family Burkholderiaceae_B; genus Achromobacter. Next base: position 125 of record NZ_JAELTJ010000896.1, on the reverse strand, counting down.
CTGACGCTGCCGACGACGATGCGGTTGTGTTGGTGGCGGGGGTGGGGGGGGGATGAGGAAGGGGGGGGGGGGGGGGGGGGGGGGGGGGGGGGGGGGGGGGGGGGGGGGGGGGGGGGGGGGGGGGG
>NZ_JAELTJ010000895.1 GCF_016428805.1 Achromobacter sp. ASV32 | reverse complement strand
CCCCCCCCCCCCCCCCCCCCCCCCCCCCCCCCCCCCCCCCCCCCCCCCCCCCCCCCCCCCCCCCCCCCCCTTTTCACGCACAAGACGTAATACGCGATCGGTTATTAGGTCTCGTGGGCTCGGAGATGTGTATAAGAGACAGAGCCTGTTCCTCGCAAGGTGAGACAATACGAATGTGCTTTCTTGTCAGCAAAAGGCCATAACATACGAGATGGTGGACACCCCTTTTCTTCGCCTGGAATGCACATGTCCTGTCTCTTATACACATCTGACGCTGCCGACGACGATGCGGTTGTGTGGGTGTCGGTGGTGGGCGGGTCGGTAAAAAAGGGGGGGGGGGGGGGGGGGGGGGGGGGGGGGGGGGGGGGGGGGGGGGGGGGGGGGGGGGGGGGG
>NZ_JAELTJ010000894.1 GCF_016428805.1 Achromobacter sp. ASV32 | reverse complement strand
CCCCCCCCCCCCCCCCCCCCCCCCCCCCCCCCCCCCCCCCCCCCCCCCCCCCCCCCCCCCCCCCACTTCCACTGCCCCCCCCCCCCCCCACCTACCCACAACCGCATCGTCGTCGGCAGCGTCAGATGTGTATAAGAGCCAGGTGGAGAGGCGAGCAAGCCGTTGGAGCCGAATACGTAAGTGCTCAGAGCCAAGTGCTCGTCAATATCTGACGTGTTGGGCTTCAAATTAATTCCCGAAAACCTCTCGGCCTGTCTCTTATACACATCTCCGAGCCCACGAGACCTAATAACCGATCTCGTATGCCGGCATATTCTTTAAAAGAGGGGGGGGGGGGGGGGGGGGGGGGGGGGGGGGGGGGGGGGGGGGGGGGGGGGGGGGGGGGGGGGGGGG
>NZ_JAELTJ010000893.1 GCF_016428805.1 Achromobacter sp. ASV32 | reverse complement strand
CCCCCCCCCCCCCCCCCCCCCCCCCCCCCCCCCCCCCCCCCCCCCCCCCCCCCCCCACCCCCCCCCCTTTTTTAATGATCCGGCGACCACCGAGATATACACAACCGCATCGTCGTCGGCAGCCTCAGATCCCCCCCCCCCCCCCCCCCTTGAGAAAGATGTGGCTAAACCTCCGATCAGCAGCGCATAGCGCGTATTCATAGCCTTGATATAAGATACCAAGAAAGCTTGCATAATGCAGCACTGGTAAACAGCTGTCTCTTATACACATCTCCGAGCCCACGAGACCTAATAACCGATCTCGTATTCCGAGTTCTGCTTGAAAAAGGGGGGGGGGGGGGGGGGGGGGGGGGGGGGGGGGGGGGGGGGGGGGGGGGGGGGGGGGGGGGGGGGGGG
>NZ_JAELTJ010000892.1 GCF_016428805.1 Achromobacter sp. ASV32 | reverse complement strand
CCCCCCCCCCCCCCCCCCCCCCCCCCCCCCCCCCCCCCCCCCCCCCCCCCCCCCCCCCCCCCCCCCCACATTTACAACCACACCACGGCATACGAGATCGGTTATTAGGTCTCGTGGGCTCGGAGATGTGTATACCCCCCCCCTCTTTGAACCCTACCGAATCCCGTCAACTTCTCCAGGCCATAAAAAAAGACTTTCACGAGTTTGTTACAAAATATAAAAATGACCTCGATCGCAAGACGGTGTACGACCTGTCTCTTATACACATCTGACGCTGCCGACGACGATGCGGTTGTGTGTGTGTGGGGGGGGGGGGGGGGGGTGAGAAGGGGGGGGGGGGGGGGGGGGGGGGGGGGGGGGGGGGGGGGGGGGGGGGGGGGGGGGGGGGGGGGG
>NZ_JAELTJ010000891.1 GCF_016428805.1 Achromobacter sp. ASV32 | reverse complement strand
CCCCCCCCCCCCCCCCCCCCCCCCCCCCCCCCCCCCCCCCCCCCCCCCCCCCCCCCCCAAACACTTTTTTAATTATCCGGCTACCACCGATATCTACACAACCGCATCGTCGTCGGCAGCGTCAGATGTGTATAACCGACAGAATACGCCCCTGCTTCAGGGTCTCTAAGAGATCCTTCTCCACCACCAACGGACCCCTGGAGGTATTGATAAAAAATGATTCGGGCTTCATCATAGCAAAGTCTTTGGCGCTGTCTCTTATACACATCTCCGAGCCCACGAGACCTAATAACCGATCGCGTATGCCGGCGTGGGCGTGAGACAGGGGGGGGGGGGGGGGGGGGGGGGGGGGGGGGGGGGGGGGGGGGGGGGGGGGGGGGGGGGGGGGGGGGG
>NZ_JAELTJ010000091.1 GCF_016428805.1 Achromobacter sp. ASV32 | reverse complement strand
GCAGCTTCACCGTCGACCAGAACGGCAACTGGAAGTACGAGCTGGACAACGCCAGCGACAAGGTCCAGGCCCTGAAGGAAGGCGAGAAGGTTACCGACACCATCACCGTGACCGTCGACGACGGCCATGGCGGCACGGCCACCCAGGTCATCACGGTCACGGTCACCGGCACCAACGATGCGGCGGTCGTCACCCCGAGCAAGCCGGGCGACGACGCAGGCACCGTCAAGGAAGACGAGATCTCCACCACCGGCGGCAAGCTGGATGTCACGGACAAGGACGCTGGCGAGGCTGTCTTCAAGCCGCAGACCGATGCCGCGGGCGAGCACGGCAAGTTCTCGATCGATGCCAACGGCAACTGGAAGTACACGCTGGACGACACCGATCCCAAGGTCCAGGCCCTGGCGGTCGGCGAGAAGTTGACCGAGACCTTCACGGTCACCACGGCTGACGGCACCCAGAGCACCGTCACCGTCACCATCGAAGGCACCAACGACGATCCGACGCTGTCCGGCAAGACCGACGGCGCGGTCGCCGAAGACGGCACCAGCACCGCCACCGGCAAGCTGGACGTGGCCGACGTGGACACGAGCGACACGCACACCTGGACCGTCAGCAACGACGGCAAGGGATCGTATGGCTCGTTCACCGTCGACCAGAACGGCAACTGGAAGTACGAGCTGGACAACGCCAGCGACAAGGTCCAGGCCCTGAAGGAAGGCGAGAAGGTCACCGACACCATCACCGTGACCGTCGACGACGGCCATGGTGGCAAGGCGACCCAGGTCATCACCGTGACGGTCACCGGCACCAATGACGCGGCCGTCGTTACCCCGAGCAAGCCGGGCGACGACGCGGGCACGGTCCAGGAAGACAAGACCTACACGGCCAACGGCAAGCTGGACGTGACCGACAAGGATGCCGGCGAAGCCGTCTTCAAGACGCAGACGGGATTCCAGGGCGAGCACGGCAAGTTCTCGATCGACGCCAACGGCAACTGGAAGTACGAGCTGAACAACGACGATCCCAAGGTCCAGGCCCTGGGCGTGAACGAGAAGCTGACGGAAACGTTCACCGTCACCACCGCCGACGGCACCACCGGCACGGTGACCATCACCATCAACGGCACCAACGACGATCCGACCATCGCCGGCCAAGTCAATGGCAATGTCAAGGAAGACGGCGCCCAGGACGTATCGGGTCAGTTGACCAAGCATGACGTTGACGCCAACGATACGCACACCTGGTCCCTCAACAACGACGGCAAGGGCCAGTACGGCTCGTTCACGCTCGACCAGAACGGCAAGTGGACCTATGTGCTGGACAACGACAGCGCGAAGGTCCAGGCCCTGGCCGAAGGCCAGAAGGTCACCGACACCATCACCGTGACCGTCGACGACGGCCATGGTGGCAAGGCGACCCAGGTCATTACCGTGACGGTCACCGGCACCAATGATGCCCCGACCATCACCGGCACCAGCACCGGCCAGATCAAGGAAGGCAGCAACCAGGACGTCACCGGCCAGCTGACCCAACATGACGTCGACACCAACGACACGCATACCTGGTCCCTCGGTAACGACGGCAAGGGCCAGTATGGCTCGTTCACGCTGGATCAGAACGGCAAGTGGACCTACAAGCTCGACAACACCAATCCCGACGTCAAGGCGCTCAAGGATGGCGAGCACCTGACCGACACCATCACCGTGACCGTCGATGACGGCCATGGCGGCAAGGCCACGCAGACCATCACCATCACGGTCGATGGCACCAGCGACGGCGCCGTCATCACGCCCAGCAAGCCGGGCGACGATGCGGGCACCGTCAAGGAAGACACCACGCTGACCGCCAGCGGCAAACTTGACGTCGTGGACCCGGATGCCGGCGAATCGGTGTTCCGCCCGCAGACCGGCTTCCAGGGCAAGTACGGCACGTTCTCGATCGATGCCAACGGCAACTGGACTTTCAAGCTGGACAACGATGCCAAGGCCATCCAGCAACTGGGCGCCAAGGACAGCCTGACGGAAACCTTCACGGTCACCACCGCCGATGGCACCACCGGCCAGGTTGTCATCACCATCAATGGCACCAACGACGCCCCGACCGTCAGCGGCGTGTCCACTGGCGCGGTGCAGGAAGACGGCATCCAGACCACGACGGGCCAATTGACCAAGGCTGACGTGGATGTCAACGACAAGCACACCTGGTCCGTCAACAACGACGGCAAGGGCGCCTACGGCACCTTCACCGTCGATCAGAACGGCAAGTGGACCTACGTGCTGGACAACAACAGCGCCAAGGTCCAAGCCCTGGCCGAAGGCCAGAAGGTTACCGACACCATCACCGTGACCGTCGACGACGGCAACGGCGGCAAGGCGACCCAGACCATCACCATCGACATCACCGGCACCAATGACGCCGCCGTGATCACCCCCAGCAAGCCGGGCGACGACAAGGGCACCGTCAAGGAAGACACCACCCTGACCGCCGTCGGCAAGCTCGACGTCACCGACAAGGATGCCGGCCAGGCGCAATTCAAGCCGCAGACCGACTTCCAGGGCAAGTACGGCACGTTCTCGATCGATGCCAACGGCAACTGGACCTACAAGCTGGACAACGACGCCAAGGTCGTCCAGCAACTGGGCGCCAAGGAGAGTCTGACGGAGACCATCACGGTCACCACGGCCGACGGCACCAAGGGCCAGGTCGTCATCACCATCAATGGCACCAACGATGCGCCGACGGTTTCCGGCGCGGCGACCGGTGACGTCAAGGAAGATGGCAATCTGACCACGACGGGCCAATTGACCAAGGCTGACGTGGATGTCAACGACAAGCACACCTGGTCCGTCAACAACGACGGCAAGGGCGCCTACGGCACCTTCACCGTCGACCAGAACGGCAAGTGGACCTACGTGCTGGACAACGGCAGCGCCAAGGTCCAGGCCCTGACCGAAGGCCAGACCGTCACCGACACCATCAAGGTCACAGTGGACGACGGCAACGGCGGCACGGCGACCAAGGACATCACCGTCACCATCACCGGCACCAACGACATCGCCAAGATCACCGGCCAGGCTACCGGCACGGTGATCGAGGACAAGACGCTGCAGATCGCGGGCAAGCTCACGGTCTCTGACGCCGATGCCGGCCAGAGCAGCGTCGTGGCCCAGACCAGCGTCGCCGGCAAGTACGGCACGTTCTCGATCGATGCCAACGGCAACTGGACCTACCAGCTGAACAACAGCCTGAAGGTCGTGCAGGACCTGCCCGCCGGCAAGGTGCTCAAGGAAACCTTCGAGGTCACGTCCGCCGACGGTTCGGCCAAGCAGACCGTGACGGTCGACGTGGTCGGCACCAATGACGCGCCGGTCGCCGCCGACAACGCAACCAGCGTTGACGCCGGTTCGAGCCACGCGTTCACCACCGCCGAGTTCAACTTCAACGACGGCGCCGAAGGCGACCAGCTGCAAAGCGTGATCATCACGCGTTTGCCGACCGACGGCACGCTGACCCTGAACGGCCAGGCGGTCTCGGTGAACGCCGTGATCTCCGCCGCGGATATCGCCGCGGGCAAGCTGGTCTACACGCCGTCGGCCGCGGGCCAGGACACCTCGTTCGGCTTCCAGGTGCGCGACAATGGCGGCACCGCCAACGGCGGCAAGGACACGTCGGGCGACTACAACTTCGCGATCAAGACCAACAACTTCATCTCGGGCGACAACGACGGCAGCGGCACCGGCACCAAGCCGCCGATCAACGGCGGCAGCGGCGACGACGTCATCCTTGGCGACAAGGGCGGCACCGTCACGACGGTCGAGCCGGGCAAGAACTACAACATCGCGATCGTCGTCGATACGTCGGGCAGTATGGCGGATGCGTCGGGCACCAAGGGCCTGTCGCGGATGCAACTGACTATCGACGCCCTGAAGAATCTGGCCAACAGCCTGAAGGGCCACGACGGTATCGTCAACGTGGCGCTGATCGGTTTCGAGTCGACGGCCAGCACCAAGTACACGATCAATGGCCTGAACTCGACCAACGTCAATGACCTGATCAAGGCCATCGAGAAACTGAGCGCCAGCGGCGGCACCAACTACGAGGGCGCCTTCAAGGAAGCGCTGACCTGGTTCAATAAGCAGCCCACGTCGTCCAACGGCAAGACGTTCGAGAACGTCACGTACTTCCTGACCGACGGCGACCCCACGTTCAGCAACAACGGCAGCAACGGCAGCGGCAACTCCACCGACTACCGTGACATGAAGGATGCCGTTGACGCGTTCAAGGGCCTGAGCGGCAAGAGCACGGTGCACGCCATCGGCATCGGGTCGGGCGTGAACGAGGGCTACTTGAAGTTCTTCGACAACTCCAGCGTCACCGGGTCGGGCACCGTCTCGTTCCCGGGCGACTACTGGTGGAGCCCCAACCAGACCGTCACGGGCTCGGTTGGTCAACCGCAGATCGTCAACACCGCCAAGGACCTGGCCGCCGCGCTGCAAGGCGGCTCGTCCAGCACGGATCCCGCTGCGGTCGGCAATGACATCATCAACGGTGGCGCCGGCAACGACATCATCTTTGGCGACACGCTCAACACCGACGGCAATGTCCTGAACTGGAGCGCCGTGGGCGGCCGCCCCAGCGACCTGGTGCAGGGTTCGGGCCTGAAGGCGCTGCAGGTGTTCCTGGAGATGCGTGACGGGCACGCGCCGAGCAGCGGCGACCTGTACCAGTACATCAAGGACTATCACGCCGACTTCAACCTGGCCGATGACCCGCGCGGCGGCGATGACACCATTCATGGCGGCACGGGCAACGACATCATCTACGGCCAGGGCGGCAACGACACCCTGTACGGCGACGATGGCGATGACATCATCTACGGCGGCGCCGGCGACGACAAGCTGTATGGCGGCGACGGCAATGACGTACTGCACGGCGGTTCGGGCAACGACACGCTGGAAGGCGGCAATGGCAACGATCTGCTGATCGGCGGCAAGGGCGATGACACCCTCATCGGCGGCGCCGGCAGCGATACCTTCAAATGGGAACTGGGCGACCAGGGCACCCTGGCCAAGCCCGCCGTCGACACCATCAAGGACTTCTCGCTGGCCAAGCCGTCGGATGGCGGCGACATCCTGGACCTGAAGGACCTGCTGGTCGGCGAAAAGGACGGCACCCTGACCCAGTACCTGAACTTCCACAAGGAAGGCAACAACACGGTCATCGACGTCAACACGCAGGGCAAGCTGGGCTCGCAGGGCGCGGACCAGAAGATCGTGCTGGAGAACATCGACCTGACCCAGGGCGGGCAGATGAACAACCAGGCCATCATCAACGACCTGCTGCAGAAGGGGAAGCTGAACGTCGACCACAGCTAAGCCGTGCCAGGGAGGGGCCGTTCGCGGCCCTTCCCGGATCGATGCACACAAAGCGTGGCAACCCGTTGCGGGCGCGGGGATTTTTTCCGGACGACGCCTGAATCGTCCGGAAAAATGTGAAAATCCGTTTCATGCCATCAACCCGCCGTTTCCGCGTCACGCTGAACCTGTGCCGATGGGTTTTGCTCTGTCTGGCTTGCGGCTGGGGCGGCAGTTTCGCCCTGGAGATCAACGCCGACAAGCTGCAAAGCCTGTCGGCCAGCCGCTATGGCGCCAAAGGCGCGAAAGCGGTATCGAATTGGTTGCAATTGCTGCACAGCCCGCCCCCGGCGCTGGAAAAAGACAAGCTGGCGGTGGCGAACGATTTCTGGAACCGCGCGCTGCTGTCCGGCGACGACATCACGATCTGGGGCAAGGACGACTACTGGGCCACCCCGCTCGAATCGTTGGGCAAGGGCGCAGGCGACTGCGAAGACTATGTCATCGGCAAATATTTCACGTTGCTGTCCATGGGCGTGCCGGCCAACAAGCTGCGTTTCATCTACGTGCGCGCGCGCATCGGCGGCCCGGCCAGCAGCAGCCAGATCGCCCACATGGTGCTGGGCTACTACGAAACGCCGAACGCGGTGCCGCTGGTGCTGGACAGCCTGATTTCCACGATTCTGCCGGCGTCGCAACGGCGCGACCTGACGCCGGTATTCAGCTTCAACGCCGACGGCGTGTACGTCGACGGCAAACCCGCCGCACCGGTTGACCGCCTTAGCCGCTGGCGCGATCTACTCCAACGCATGGAACGGGAAGGCATACGCCCCTGATGTCCGGAACCAAGACTATGTCCATACTTCGACAGCTCCTGCTCAGCGTCACTCTCGCGATCGGCGTGATCCTGCTGGGCACCCTGGCGCTCAGCGTCAACGCCGCGCGCGAATACCTGTCGGGCCAACTGCAGGTGCAGAGCACCGATGCCGCCGTGTCGCTGGCGCTGTCGCTGTCGCAACCGGCCAACAACGACCCGGTCGTGCAGGAACTGCTGGTGTCCGCGCTGTTCGACGGTGGCCATTTTTCGCTGGTGCGCCTGACCGACCCGGAAGGCAAGGTGCTGATCGAGCGCCGGGCCGCCGCCAGCGGCGCGTCCGTGCCGCGCTGGTTCCAGGCGCTGGCGCCGCTCGACGCCCAAGCGGCCTCGCACGCGGTCAGCGACGGCTGGCGCCAGATCGGCGAAGTGACGCTGGTCGCCAACGACGCCTACGCCTGGGAAGCCCTGTGGCGCAGCAGCCTGCGGATGATCGCGCTGGTGGTGGGCGCCGGCCTGATCTGGGCGCTGTTCGCCTTTGCGCTGGTCGGCTGGATCAAGAACCGGCTGCTGCGCGAGATCAGCGACCACGTCCGCAGCATCGGCCAGGACACACCGCCCCAGCAGATGCAGGCGCGCGTGCCCGAGCTTTCCGACGTCGTCCAGGCGCTGAACCAGACCCGCGAACGCGTCTACGCCAGCGTCGAGGAACAGAACGCCAAGATCGAATCCCTGGAGCTGGAACTGAACCAGGACCCGGTCACCCGACTGCCCAATCGCAAGTATTTCGTCAACGAATTCCGCCGCGCCCTCGAAGCCGGGCCGGTCCAGGGTGGCTCGCCCGCCCGTCCCCCCATCGACGGCGGCCATGTACTGGTATTCCGCCAGCGCGACCTGGCCGACCTGAACCGCCACATGCCGCGCGAATTCATCGACCAGTGGCTGCGCGCCGCCTGCGAACGCATCCAGGCATCGCTCAAGTCGCTGCACGTGGCCAATCCGCTGCTCGCGCGCCTGAACGGTTCGGACTTCGCCCTGCTGCTGCCGGGCTGCGCCGCCCCGCAGGCGATGATGATCGCCGAACAGTTGCGGGCCGACCTGCACGCCTCGCGCCTTCCCGTCGGCGAAGGCCACCTGTGCCGCTGGGCTCAAGCCATGGCCGACTACAGCCAGGGCAACCAGGCCGGCCCGGTGCTGGCGCGCCTGGACTTCGGCCTGATGCGGGCGGAAAGCGCCGGCAATGACCAAGTGGTGATCGCCGGTGCCGCGGACGCACTGTCGCCGTCCGAATCCGGCGAACGCGCCTGGAAGGACGCCATCCTGTCGGCGCTGGAAGGCCACCGCTTTGAACTGGCCACCGAGCCCCTGCGCCGCGCGGACGGCAGCCACGTCCGCACCGAAGCCATGCTGATGCTGCGCACGGCCGCCAACCAGGCCCCCATCCCCGCCACCCTGTTCATTCCTCCGGCGGTACGGCTGGACCTGGTGGCCGATTGCGATCTGCAGGCCGTGGCGCTGGGGCTGGACTGGCTGGCCGCCCACGAAGGCGAGCTGACCCTGCGCGTCGCCCTGCCCTCGCTGCGTGGCCAGAAATACCTGCGCCAGCTCGCGCTGCTCCTGACCGAACGCCGTGCGCTGGCGCACCGCCTGTTCCTGGAAATCGACGCGCACGGCCTGGTGGAATGCCATGAACAGATCGCCGCGCTGGCGCGCGTGACGTCCGAATTCGGCGCCCATATCGGCGTGCGCCGCCTGGCACAGCAGTTCGGCGCGGTGGCGCAGTTGCACACCCTGCCGCTGTCCTACGTGAAACTGGGCGGCGGCTTCGTAGGGGGCATGTCGCAAAGCCCGGGCAGCCAGCAACTGACTGCCTCGGTCCTGGAAACGGCCCGCAAGCTGAACATCGCCGTGTATGCGGAAGACGTGCCGGACACCGAAACGCGCCGCATTCTGGCCGACCTGGGCATCACCGTAATGCGCGGCCCGGGCGTCAAACTGCCCGCCTAGAACGACCCGGCACCCGCAAGCAAAAAGGGCATCCGCGTCACCGCGGATGCCCTTTGCACATGCCCTCAGGCTTAACGCGCCGCGCGGCCCTTGGACTGCTCGTACAACGGCAGCACCTGCTGGGCGGCGGCCTGCAGGTCGGTGATGCGCGAGGCTGCCGACGGGTGAGTGGACAGGATTTCGGGCGGTGCATTGCCGCTGTCGGCCGCGCCCATCTTCTGCCACAGCGTGACGGCGGCGCGCGGGTCAAACCCCGCCCGCGCGGCCAGCTCCACGCCCATGCGGTCGGCTTCGGTTTCGTGGGTACGGCTATTGGGCAGCGTGAACATCACGCTGGTGAGCTGCCCGCCCAGGTCCGAGGCGGCGCTGGACCCCGTGGCGATGGACAGCACCTGCAAACCCAGACTGGTGGCCATCTGCTGCGACACGCGCTCGCGCGCATGTTCACGCAGGGCGTGCGAGATTTCGTGCCCCAGCACCGCTGCCAGCTCATCGTCGGTCGGCTTGATCTTGTTGATCAGGCCCGTGTAGACGGCGATCTTGCCGCCCGGCATGCACCAGGCGTTGATCTCGTCGCTGGTCAGCACGTGCACTTCCCATTTCCAGCCCGAAGCATCCGGGCGGAACACGCCCGCCTGCGCGATCAGGCGCTGCGAGATGCTGCGTACCCGGGCCACCTGCTGCGCGTCGCGGTCCAGCAGGTTCTTGGCCTGGGCCTGCTTGAGGATGTCGGCATACTGCTGGTTGGCTTCCTGCTCCAGCGCCTGCGACGGCACCATGCTGGACATGTATTGGGTGCGATTGACGCCGATGGCGCCCGACTGCGTGGTATTCATGCCCGTGCAGCCGGCCAGCGCGGCCAGGCCCAGGACGGCCGCCAGGCGGCGCAACGGATAGCGGTTACGGCTCATGTCGGCCTCCAATGGTTACGCATATCGGGGACCTGCGGGATCTCAAGTCCGGTCGCCGCACTGCCCGCGATCGCGCAAGGCGTGGTCGATCAGCACCAGGGCCAGCATGGCTTCGGCGATGGGCGTGGCGCGAATGCCGACGCACGGATCGTGGCGCCCCAGCGTCTGCACCATGACGGGTTCGTTGGCGCGGTTGACCGACCGGCGCTCGACCCGGATGCTGGAGGTAGGCTTGATGGCCAGCGACACCGTCACCGGCTGGCCGGTGGAAATGCCGCCCAGCACGCCGCCGGCATGGTTGGTCAGGAACCCATCGGGGGTGATTTCATCGCCATGTTCGGAGCCGCGCTGCGCGATGCAGTCAAAGCCGGCGCCGATGGACACGCCCTTGACGGCGTTCAAGCCCATCATCACGTGCGCAATGTCGGCATCCAGACGGTCATAGATGGGCTCGCCCCACCCAGCCGGCAGGTTTTCGGCCACGACCTCGATGCGGGCGCCGACCGAATCGCCGTCGCGGCGCAGCTGGTCCATATAGGCCTCCAGCTCGGGCACGATGTCGGCGTTGGGCGCATAGAACGGGTTGTTCGGCACGTCGTCCCACGAGACGAACGGAATCGAGATCGGGCCCAGCTGGCTCATGTAGCCGCGCACTTTCACGCCGTATTGTTCGGACAGCCACTTCTTGGCCACGGCGCCCGCGGCCACCGTGGGCGCCGTCAGGCGGGCCGACGAGCGGCCGCCGCCGCGCGGATCGCGCAGGCCGAATTTGCGCCAGTAGGCGTAATCGGCATGGCCCGGACGGAACGTGTCGGTGATGTTGGAATAGTCTTTGCTACGCGCATCGGTGTTGCGGATCAACAGGCCGATGGGCGTGCCGGTGGTCAGGCCTTCGTACACGCCGGAAAGGATTTCGACCTGATCGGCTTCCTGGCGCTGGGTGACGTGGCGCGAGGTGCCGGGACGGCGGCGGTCCAGTTCAAGCTGGATATCGGCGGCATCCAGGGACAGTCCCGGCGGACAGCCATCGATGACGCAACCGATGGCCGGCCCGTGGGATTCGCCAAAATTCGTGACGGTGAACAAGGTACCAAGGGTATTGCCGGGCATAGGAAGTCAACAGGTCGGGTTTGCGAGCAACCCCGATTATGACACCGCCGAGGCCAAAGCCTGAATCTCGGCGGCCGGCGCGGGCCGGCCCAGCAGGAAACCCTGCATCACGCGGCAGCCCAGGGACTTGAGGATTTCGCGCTGTCCTTCGGTTTCGACGCCTTCGGCCACCACAGGCAGATGCATCGCCTGGCACAGTCCGAACAGAGCCGACACCACCTCGCGGCTGCCGGCGTCGGACTCCAGTGCGGAAATGAAACTGCGATCGATCTTGACCCAGTCGATGGGCAGGTGGCGCAGGTGGTTCAGGCTGGAATAGCCGCAACCGAAGTCGTCCAGCGCCACGCCGATTCCCTTGGCGCGCAGGGTGTTCAGAATCTTCACGTGGCGCTCATAGTGCAGGATGAAGATCGATTCGGTGATCTCCAGCACCAGTTTGCGCGGCGCCAGGCGGGTCGAGGCCAGCACGTCGGAGACCAGCTGGACCAGACTGTCCTCGTTCATCTGCTTGACCGACAGATTCACATGCACCCGCCAGGCCGCAGGCCACAGCGCGGCCTGCGAGCAGGCGCGTTCCAGGATCCAGGCGCCCAGCGGCACGATCAGGCCGCTGCGTTCGGCCAGCTCGATGGTCACGGCGGGAGAGACACTGCCCAATTCCGGATGGTGCCAACGCAACAGCGCCTCGCAGCCCTGCACCACCCCGGTCCCGCTATCGCAGACCGGCTGGTAGTACAGCTCGAACTGGTCCATGGACGCCGTCGTCAGCGCGAGCCGCAGATCGTTTTCCAGCCCTTGCTGATCGCGCTGGCGCGCCAGCATGCGAAAGTCGAACATGTTCCAGCCGGGGCCGCCGCGCTCTTTCAGCGGGACCATGGCGACCTGCACGCAGCGTTGCAATTCTTCCACACTGCGACCGTGGTCCGGATACAACGCCGCCCCCACGCGGAACACTGCGATCAGCGTCCGGCCGCCCAATTCGTAGGGCACCGACAAGTCTTCCAGCAGTTTGGCCGACACCTGGGCCGCGCCCACCTCATCAACCTCGGGAATGCACACCGTAAACGTGTCGGTACCGCTGCGGGCGACCATGCCGCCCAGCGCGCGGGTCAGCAGACGCAACCGGTCGGCCACCATCACCAGCAAGGTCTGGTCTTCGCCAGCGCGCAGCATGGCGCTGATCTCGGCGTACTGGTCAAAGCTGACCAGGAAAAACGCGCCAATGCCGCGCGCACCCGTGCGAGCGCGCGCAATGCCCAGGGATTCGCGTTCGCCATGCGCCGCGCCACCGGGTCCGAACGCGCCCCTGCCGGACTGATGTTCAGCCTGGTTCAGCCAGGCGCGCGCGCGGCGATGCAGCTCCCGCTGGCTCAGGACACCGGTCAATTCGTCACGCGTCAGCCGATCGCGCAGTACACGTTCCCTGCGCACGAAAAACAAACATATCGCTGCAAGTGCGCCCGCGAGCGTCAGGCACAGTGCGAGCAGGTAACTCTCACGCACGGAGCCCCCTATCTAGAAACCCTTGGCGTTGTGGTCCGGAAAGAAACCCAAGGGCTGTAACATTTTTTAAATTATGCATTATTTTCGCAAAAAAACGCCACACTTCAGGAGCAACGCGCTCCCTTTCCTTCGATTCCTGCACTGATCTGGTTGCTCGCGAGGGGTCATGACGGTCCTTGGATAGCAGTCGCTGGCCGGTCCTTTGCGCCATGCCGTGCCCTTACTACGACAGCCAGAGCCGGAAAATTAATACGGCCTGTCTCAATAGTTATCATCCGGGCAATTATCACGAACGAAATAATTGCACAGGTTGTCTGATGTCGCTGGTGATTTCGTAATATTCTGTATGTTCTGTGACATGCGGAATTACAGCGTACGCGACAACACTGAGGTATTAGTAACGTGTGTCACGTTTCTTATCCAGCATTTTTCCCGATCGGGCACTTTCGCTGCCTGACGTTCCCCCTTTTACTGGCAGGCCGGCATTGCGCGGCACCGGCAACGCTGCGGGCCACGAAGGGAACCCCTACTACATGTCCACATTACGCCGGCTGATCCTCTGCACTGCCCTCCTGATTGCCTTCATCTTGCTCGGTGCGCAGGCGCTGGGCATGCTGGCTGCCCACCGCTACCTGAACACCCAGCTGGCCCAGCAAAGCCAGGCCGGCGCCAGCGCCCTGGCATGGGCCCTGTCACACGACGCAGGCGGCGCGCAGGACAAGGGCAAGCTGGCCGATGATCTCTATGACTCCGGCCTGTATTCGCTGGTGCGTATCACTGCAGAAAACGGGGACACCCTGGTGGAGCGGCACCCCGCGTCGGTCGGCTCGCCCGACCGGGTGCGGGATTGGCGCGATAGCTGGCTGAAGATGGACGCGCCCGCCGCCACCCGGCCGATCCTGTCCGCCGACGGGCGCCAACGGGGCGCGGTCACGGTCCAGGCGGATTCCCGGCTGGCGCGCGACACCTTGTGGCAAGGCGGCGTCCGCGTCATCGGGCTGGTGCTGGCCGCCGGCGTCTTCTGGATGCTGTTCGCCGTCAATCTGCTGCGCTGGATCGAAGCGCGCACCTCGCGGGACATCTGTGAGCGGGTGCGCGCGCTGGCCCCCGGCGGCGACTCGACGGCCAATGGCACCTGCGAACTGGCGGGAGTGGATGAGGCCCTGGTCGACGCCCAGCGCAAGGTGGCCGCCACCGTCCAGGAACAAAACGCCCGGATCGAATCCCTGCAAAGCGAGATCTCGCGTGACGCGGTCACCCGCCTGCCCAACCGCAAGTACTTCATCGACCATTTCCGCCAGGCGCTGACCAGCCCGGAACCCGACGCCGGCGGCCACATCCTGATGTTCCGCCAGCGCGACCTGGCGCAGATCAATCGGCACCTGTCGCGCGCCTTCACGGATCAATGGCTGCGGTCCTCGTCCGACCGCCTGCGCAAGCTGGTCGACGGCTCGGGCGGGCCGGGCGCGGTGCTGGCGCGCATCGGCGGCTCGGACTTCGCCCTGCTGATGCCCCGCACATCGGCGCCCCAAGCAGGCCTCTTGGCCGAACGGGTGCGGCGCGAGCTGCGCTCCTTGCGCGTGCCGATGGACAAGCGCGGCTGGTGCCGCTGGGCGCTGGCGATGGCCGCCTACGCCCCCGGCGACAACATGAGCGACACGCTGGCGCGGCTGGATCACGCGCTGATGTGTGCGGAAAGTGTCGACGACGACCAGATCGCCCCCGCCAGCCAGGCGGCAGACAGCACCCGCATCGGCGAATACAGCTGGCACGACGCCCTGTCCACCGCATTGGAGCAGCACCGCTTCTCGCTGACGGTACAGCCCCTGGCCGACGTGTCTGGCGCCCTGCTGCACCAGGAGGCCAGCCTGACCCTGCACGATGCCGCGGGCGCCGATCCCGTGCCGGCCTCGATCTTCATGCCGCCCGCGGTACGCCTGGGGCTGTCGGCCGAATGCGACATTCAGGCCATCCGCCTGGGGCTGGACTGGCTGTACACCCACGCGGATGCACTGACGGTGCACATATCCCAGGCATCGCTGACCCAGGCCACGTTCCTGTCGCGGCTGGACCGCATGCTGGCCGACCGTCCGGCCTTGACTGCGCGGCTGATCATCGAAGTGGACGCCGCCGCGCTGGTCGAGCACGAGGCCGACATGCATCAGTTGTGCCGCATCGTGGGCCAGGCCGGCGGCCGTGTCGGCCTGTCGCGCCTGTCGCAGCAGTTTGGCGCGATGGAACACCTGCATGAATATTCCCTGTCGTACGTGAAACTGTGCGGCAGCTTTATCACCGGTATCCTGCACAGCCCCGGCAGCCAGCATCTGGCCGCCACGGTCGTGGCCACCGCGGTATCGCTGAACATGGCGGTCTACGCGGAAGACGTGCCCGACGCCGCCACCCGCGCCATTCTGGAGACCATCGGCGTACGCGCGATTCGCGGCGCTGTCGTAAACTTCGCCCGCACGCGAGACCTCGCGCCTGACCACCAATGGGTTCCTAGTTGACGGAAGGATTGTTTCTTCGCACCCTCTGGCGCTTTCGCCATCGCCGCACCGGCCGCGCGATCCGCTCCCACCCGGCCTGGCCACGATGGCTGGCAGTTGCCCTGCTCTGGCCCGGCCCCCTGCTGGCGGCGGGCCCGGGTTCTTCCTATCCGGATCTTCAAACTGGCCTCGTCGCCGGTATCGCCCTGGCGTGCGCAGCCGCGTTCGCCGCCGCCTGGGCCTACACGCGCAGCGCAATCTACGGCGCCGGCATGGCGTTCGTGCTGGTGGAAGGCGTGTTGCGCGCCCAGCCCTCGCTGTTTCCCGCCGGCGCCCTGCAAGCGGGCTCGTTCGCCGCATTGCTGGCCCTGTCGGTCCCGTTGATCTGCGGCAGCCCCATGGCCGCCCGGCTCGCCACGGCCTGCCGCTGGGCATGTATCGGGTTGACCGGCCTGGCGGCGCTGGCCTTGATCTTTGTCTATGACGCCGATGGCGGCATGCTGCCCGGCCTGGTCGCCATCGTATGCGCGGCCGCCAGCGCGGCGTTGGCGGCGTGGTTCCTGGCTGCCGCGGCCAGGCCAGGGCCCCTGCGCCCCGCCGCGCTGGCGCTGGCCACGGCGTACGCGCTATCGGCCTGGGTCCTGGGCCAGGATGCCTGGTCCACCCCGGGCAGCGCCGCCTCGGCGCCCGAAATTGCGCGGCTGCTTCTGGTCCTGGCTGCCCTGCTACTGGCCGGCCTGGCGCGCGGGCCGCACCAGGACCAGGCCAGTCACGACCTGAACGCCGCCGGCCATCAGGTGCAGGACGAATTACGCCTGGCGGAAATGGCCGGCGCCCTGGACACCCAGCGCCAGATGAATGCCCTGATCTCGCATGAGTTGCGCGCCCCGCTGGCCACCATCAGCGCTGCGGCCCAATCGCTGGACATGATCCTGTCGGGGAGCGGCGAAGCGGTCGACAACCGGCTGGCGCGCATCCACCGTTCGGTCAGCCGCATGACCGAACTGATGGAGCAGTTGCTGAACCAGGACAGGCTGGGCGAGCCGGCGTGGACCCCGCGCGGCGAGATGACCGACATGGCCGCACTGGTCGGCGACGTCGTCGCCGCCATGCAGCCAGATACCGCACATGCCTTGCTGCTGCAGACCGGTGCGGAAAGGCTGCCCGTCTATTGCGACCGTCCGCTCACCAGCGTGGTGGTGCGCAACCTGATCCACAACGCCATCAAGTACTCGCCCGCCAGCGAACCCATCCGGATCGAAACCGGACAAACCGAGCAAAACGGCGTGCAGATGGCCTGGATGTCGGTCAGCGACAGCGGGCCCGGCATCGGCGAAGAAGAACAGGCCCGCATCTTCGAGCCGCACTTTCGCCGCACGGCGCACCGCGAGACGCAAGGAATGGGTATCGGCCTATACCTGGCCCGGCGCATCTGCCAGAACCAGGGCGGCTCGCTGACCATGCAGAGCAAGGTCGGCGTGGGCACGCGGTTCATGATCACGCTGCCCGCCCAGCCGCGCGAGACGGACAGCCGCGATCAGGCGGCGAACACGTAGCCCTGGCCGCGCACGGACAGCACGGGCAGCTTCAGGCCCGCGCTTTGGGCCTTGGCGCGCAGACGGCTGACCAGCACGTCGATGCGGCGCAGTTCGAATCCGCCGGGACTATCGGGCAGGAACAATTCGGCCAGTGCCTGGCGGCTGACGGCGGAGCCCGCCGCATCCATCAAGGCCACGAGAAACGTGCGTTCCTGGGCGCTCAGATGCAACGACGCGCCGTCGGGCGCCACCAGGATCCAGCCGCCGTCCTGCAGCGACCATGCCGTATCGGCGGATGCACGGGTTTCAGCATCGGCCGGCCGCGGCGCCTTGGCCAGGCGCATGCGCCGAGCCAAACTGCGGATGACCGAACTGAGTTCCAGCAGATCCACCGGCTTGGTCATATAGACGTCGGCGCCGCCTTCGAGGCCGCGCACCCGGTCTTCCAGTGCGCTGCGGCCGGTCAGCATCACAATGCCTACCGGACTCAGTGCACGCAGGCGCGTCGCCACGGAGAATCCATCTTCTCCGGGAAGATGGGCGTCAAGAATGACGATATCGCAGGGCTGCTCCTGCAGGCGGCGGTAGAACGCCGCGGCATTATCACAGGCAAACGCCACACGGAAACCGTACCCGCCCAGGCCCAACGCCAACTCCTCCCGGAAGTCCGCATCATCCTCAAGCAAGCCGATACACAGCAAACCATCTGCGCCAGGCATATTTAGAGTGCTTTATATTGAAAATTGTCGACAAATGCCCCAAGGACGAGCATGCCGTCCTGAGTGTCCCGCAGGCGACAATCTTACGACTTTTACAATGGAAACGAATGATTGCACGGAAAAAAACCGCGATTTTTCGACGTAATGCGCCAATTTCCTGCCGCATCCCTTCATAAAAGGCGGTTTTTCCCTCGACAATCGGTCAAAACGAACATCAAGACGAACAACTGACTTCAATCCCATTGGCCCAATCCGGCGGCAGGCTGGCGTACTTTTCGTAGCCAACCTGCGCTGTAAAGGGCGCCCGCAACAGCTTCATCAACGTGTCGATTTCACCGGCGTCGCCGGTCTTGGCGGCGCGGATCGCTTCTTCAGCCAGATGATTGCGCAATACATAGAGCGGATTGACCCGGTTCATGGCGTCGGCCACGTCGGCGGCAGGCCGGCCGTCCTGGGCATGGCGCGCCAGCAGGCGGTCCAGCCAGGCGGCAGCGGCCGGACGGTCGATGAACAGGTCTTCGAAGGGCGCACGGCGGCCCGATACCGCATCGGCCAGGCGACGCCAGGTGAGCGTGAAATCGGCCTGGTTCGCATCCATCAGCTTGAGCAGGTCGTCCAGCAAGGGCTCGTCGGCCGGACGCCACGCCGCCAGGCCCAGCTTGGCCCCCATGCGGTCATGGAAGGCGCGGGTGAACACACCTTCGTATTCATCCAGCACGGCGCGCAGGCCGTCCACGTCCTGCACCAGCGTATGCAGGCTGCCGCCCAGCCGGTACAGGTTCCACAGGGCCACGGAAGGCTGGCGGTTCCAGGAATAGCGGCCTTCGGAATCGGAATGGTTGCAGACGTGGCCCAGCCGGAAGCCGTCCATGAAGCCATAGGGGCCGTAATCCAGCGTCAGTCCCAGGATCGACATGTTGTCGGTGTTCATGACCCCATGGCAAAAGCCCACCGCTTGCCAATCCGCCATCAGCAGCGCCGTGCGCCGGGTCACTTCGCGCAGCAGCCCGATGTAGGGCGCGGTGGCGTCCTGCGGTTCGCCGGCGGACGCGGCCCGGCATTCAGGGTAATAGCGGTCGATCACGTAGTCCGCCAGCGTCTTGAGCATGTCCGGCTGACGGCGCGAGGACCAATGCTCGAAGGAACCGAAGCGCACGAAACTGGGCGACATACGGGTCACGATCGCCGCGGTTTCCACGGTTTCACGCCAAACCGGATCGTCCGAGGCCACCAGCGCCAGCGCGCGGGTGGTCGGCACGCCCAGGCCGTGCATGGCCTCGCTGGCCAGGTATTCGCGCACCGACGAGCGCAGCACGGCACGGCCGTCCCCCATGCGGGAGTAAGGCGTCATGCCCGCCCCCTTGAGCTGCAATTCCCAGGCGCCTGCGGGTCCCTGGATTTCGCCCAGCAGATGCGCCCGGCCATCGCCCAACTGACCGGCCCAGACTCCGAACTGGTGCCCGCTGTACACCGCGGCCAGGGTATCGCCGCCCGGCAGCGGGTCGGCGCCCGAGAAGACGCGCAGGAATTCGGGCGTGTCCAGCGCGGCCGGATCCAGCCCGATCAGGGCGGCCGCCTCGGCATTGGCATGCAACAGGCGCGGATTATTCAGCGGCTGCGGCGACAGGCGTGTATAGAACGCGTCCGGCAGCGCCGCGAACGAGTTGACGGCTTGCAATTCGGACAGGGAATGGGCGCTCATGCGCGTTGGCTCCTGGCGGCCCGCTTGGCCGGCCGCACGTAGAAAATGGCGCTAAGAAAGAACGCCGTGGACAGCAGGATCTCGCCCCAGGCCATCAGGACCGACATCGGCGCCGGATCCGACATGGCGCGCACCGCCCCCTCCATCAGGTACAGCAGCGACAGCATCGAGGCCCACTGGTAGGTATAGAGGTTGCCGCGCAGGATGCCGCGTAGCGGCAACACCAGCGGCAATGCCTTGAGCAGCATCCAGGAACCGCCCGGACGCAGCGGCGCCACGACCGTTTCCCAGGTCACGCACAACACGATCAAGGCGAACAGCGACACTGACGCCGCCAGCCGCAAGCGGGGGTTGAGTTCAGGGTTCATGCTGCTATTATCGCCTGATGAACCGCCCCGCCGAGCCTGCCGCCGCCGCGCCGGCGGCCACCGCGCCCCAGCCCCAGCGCTCTTCATGGACCAGACGCGCCGGGCGCGCCTTCCTGTTCACCGCCCAGCGCGCCGACGAAGAAAAGCTGCTGCAGGTGGCTTCCAGCCTCACCTTCACCACGGTGCTGGCCATCGTGCCCATGCTGGCCGTGGTGCTGTCGCTGTTCACCGCTTTTCCCGTCTTCCAGGAATTCCGGGTCGCGCTCGAAGACTTCCTGACCAACAGCCTGATGCCGCCGTCCGTCTCGGACAACATCATGGAATACCTGAACCAGTTCGCCCGCCAGGCCTCGCGCCTGACGGCGATCGGTGGCGGCTTCCTGCTGGTCACGTCCCTGTTGCTGATCATGACCATCGACAAGGCCTTCAACGATATCTGGCACGTGACCCGCCAGCGCCCCCTGCCGCAGCGGGCCCTGGTCTATTGGGCAGTGATCACCCTGGGCCCGGTGGTGGCCGGCGCCAGCCTGTGGGCGACCTCGTTCGTGGCCCGTGAATCGCTGGGGCTGGTGCGCGACGTGCCCGAAATCGTCAGCGTGGCGGTCTCGTTCATCCCGCTGGTGCTGACTGGCCTGGGCTTTGCCGCCCTGTTCGTGGTGGTGCCCAACCGCGACGTGCTGTGGCGCGACGCGCTGGTCGGCGGTTGCGTCACCGCGGTGGCGCTGGAAGTCATGAAATCGGCGTTCGCCTACTACCTGACGCGCTTTCCCACCTATACCGTCATCTACGGGGCGTTCGCCACGCTGCCGATCTTTCTGTTGTGGATCTACCTGTCCTGGCTGGCCGTGCTGCTGGGCGCCACATTGGCCGCCAGCGCCCCGATCATCCGGCTGGGACGCTGGGAGTTCAACCGGTACCCGGGCGCCCCGTTCGTGGATGCGCTGGACGTGCTGCGGGTGCTGCGCCGCGCGCAGGCCGAAAGCCCCCCCGGCCTGCCGGCCAACGTGCTGGCTTCCGGCCTGAAACTGCATCAGGACGAACTGAACGACGTGCTGGAAACCCTGGGCGAAATGGGCCTGGTCACGCGCAGTCCGGACGACCTATGGGTACTGACCTGCGACGCCCGTGAGACCTCGCTGGCGCCCGTGGTGGACCGGTTCCTGCTGGACCGGGGCCAGCCGCGGGTGCGTAACGACGCCGAAATCCTGCGGGTCGCCTCCGCCGTGATTTCCGAACAAAATGCGCCTACGCTGGAAGAACTCGGCAGAGAAGCGCAAAATACCGAAAATGGCATCGCCCCGGTCCTGCAACTGGAAGCGAACAAGAAATAGCAAATAGCATCAGGGCGCCAGCCGCCCAGGAGAAACCGATGTTGAAGGTCAGCGAGATTCTGCGCGTCAAAGGAGACACGCTTTACACGGCATCGCCGGACATGCCCGTGTCCCAGGCCGTGCAAACCATGAGCGAGCAGGATATCGGCTCGCTCGTCATCATGGAATTCGGCACCCTGACCGGCATGCTGACGTTCCGCGAGATCATCCGCCACATGCATACGCATGGCGGGGCGGGCGAAACCACCATCCGTTCCATCATGGACGACGCGCCGGTCAGCGTGTCGCCCAACACCAGCGCCGACGAAGTGCAGCGCCTGATGCTCGAAAAGCATGCGCGCTACATCCCCGTCATGGACGGCCCGACCCTGATGGGCGTGATTTCGTTCTATGACATGGCGCAGGCCATCGTGGCGGCCCAGCAGTTCGAAAACAACATGCTCAAGGCCTACATCCGCGACTGGCCCACCGAAAGCGCGGAACCCGCCAAGTCCTGAGTCCGTGCCCGCGGACGGTGTTCGCGGGCACCTGAGCCCCCCCCGGGCTCAGACGCCCGCTTGCGCCTCGGCCAACGCGGCCCCACGCATATCGGGCGCATGCCGCTGGCTGCGCCAGGCGTCATAGATCAGCGCCGGGTCGTTCGCGGCCAGCAGCGCCGGATCCGACAGCATGCGGCGCCAGCGCCGCGCCCCTGACTGACCGTTCACCAGCCCCAGCATCGGCCGCGTCATGACGCGCAGCGGCACGCCCTGCGCCACCTGGCGCGTGGCGTATTCCATCATGGCGTCAACCACCTGCGCATCGCTGGGCAGCCGGACCGACGGCCATAGCCGCAGCGACACCTCGGACAGCACCCGCGGCGTGTGCCAGGCCGCACGGCCCAACATGACACCGTCGAAATCCGCGGCAGCCGCCACCGACTGGGCCGCATCGGCCAGCCCGCCGTTCAGCACGAACACACAGTCCGGGAAATCCTGCTTGAGATGGCGCACCACGTCGTAGCGCAGCGGCGGGATCTCACGGTTATCTTTGGGCGACAGCCCCTTGAGCACCGCATTGCGGGCGTGGGCGATAAACACGCGGCAACCGGTGTCGTAGATCTTGCCGACGAAATCGCGCACGAAAGCATAGGACTCGTCGTAGTCCAGCCCCAACCGGTGCTTGACGGTGACGGGGATGTCCACGGCGTCCTGCATCGCCTTGATGCAGTCAGCAACCAGGTCAGGCTCGGCCATCAGGCAGGCGCCAAAAGCGCCTTTTTGCACGCGTTCCGACGGACAGCCGCAATTCAGGTTGATTTCGTCGTAGCCCCACTGCCGCCCCAGCTTGGCCGACTGCGCCAGCGCGTCCGGCTCGCTGCCGCCCAGCTGCAGGGCAACCGGGTGCTCGGCTTCGTCGAAGTCCAGGTGACGCGCCACGTTGCCGTACAACAGCGCACCGGTGGTGATCATTTCGGTGTACAGACGGGCGCGCGGCGCCAGCAGCCGATGAAAATAGCGGCAGTGCCGGTCGGTTACGTCAATCATTGGGGCGACGCACAGCCGCCAGTCGGGGGAGTCCAAGAATCGCTCAGTAAAACAAGGGGATGCGGTATTTTACGGTGCTTGGCCAGATTATGTTTGGCAAGCGTGATACCCGGCCGGCGAACCCCTGCCCGCCATGTGGTCTAAAATTGCGCCGCCGCCGCGTACAGCCATGTCCGCCCGCCCGTTAACTCCCCTCTTTCCGTACATCAATGGCCGTATTCACCCCCGTATCCGACGACGACGCGCGCGCCCTGTTGGCGCATTTCGACCTGGGCGAGTTCGTCTCGCTGCGAGGGATCACGGCGGGCATCGAAAACACCAACTATTTCCTGTACACCAGCCGCGGCGAGTACGTCCTGACGCTGTTCGAGGTGCTGACGCAGGCCCAATTGCCGTTCTACATCGAGCTGATGTATCACCTGGCCAGCCGCGGCATCCCGGTGCCGCAGCCGCAGACCCTGCGCGACGGCACCCGCCTGACCACGCTGCACGGCAAGCCCTGCGCCATCGTCTCGCGCCTGCCCGGCGGCTACGAACCCGCGCCCGGCGCCGCCCACTGCCGCCTGATCGGCGCCACGCTGGCCCGCGCCCACCTTGCCGGCCAGGATTTCCCGATCCAGCAGCCCAACCTGCGCGGCCTGTCCTGGTGGGTCGATACCGCACCCAAGGTCCTGCCCTTCCTGGATGCCGGCCAGGCGCAGCTGCTGCAGTCCGAACTGGCAGCCCAGCAAGCCGCGGCCGGCACGCCTGCCTGGGCCACCCTTCCCGCCGGCCCGGCCCACTGCGACCTGTTCCGCGACAACGTGCTGTTCGCCGGCACCTTCGAAGACCCGCTCATGGGCGGCATCATCGACTTCTATTTCGCCGGCTGCGACACCTGGCTGTTCGACGTGGCGGTCAGCGTCAACGACTGGTGCATCGAGCGCGACACGGGCGAATTCATCCCCGAATTGGTCGACTCCTGGCTCGCAGCCTATGCCAGCGTACGGCCGTTCACCGATGCCGAACGCCAGGCCTGGCCGCTGATGCTGCGCGCCGCCGCCCTGCGCTTCTGGTTGTCGCGCCTGTACGACTTTTTCCTGCCACGCCCGGCCCAGACGCTGAAACCGCACGATCCCCGGCACTTCGAAAGAGTGTTGCGGGCGCGCCACCGCCCTGGCCTGCCGGTATTGCCGTAATCGTTGCTCCCCCCATAATGGGGGGAGCACGTCCCTTATTGAGAGATCACTCCCCAAGAGAGCCATGCAAGCAGCATTCCTTCCCGCGTCTTCCGGCTGGCAATGGGTTCGAGACGGCTTCCGTCTGTTCCGCAAGCAACCGCTGGCCATGTACACCTGGGCGCTGGTCAACAGTCTCCTGGTCATTTTCGCCTTCGCCGCACAAATTGTCGGCCCGATTCTGTTCATCGCGTTGATGCCGTCCGTCACGCTGATGAGCCTGGCGGCCTGCAAGCACGTCGAAGCAGACCGGGTGATGCTGCCTTCCATGTGGGGCAAGCCCCTCAAGCAGCCCGGCGTCTTCAGAAAGCTATTCCTGATGGGTCTGCTGTATGCGGCCGTCAGCCTGATCGCGGGGTTGGCCACCTTCCTGCCGTTCTCCGCCGCTTTCGCGGAAGGCATGCGCATCGCCTCCATTGAAAACACGATGGAGCCGATCCTGCTGGCGATCCGCACACCGCTCATCATCTTCACGATCATTTACGTCGTGATTGCGGCGCTGTTCTGGTACGCGCCCGTGCTGGTGGCCTGGCACGGACTGCGCTTGACGCAAGCCTTGTTTTTCTCTGGCATTGCCTGCTGGCGCAATAAATGGGCTTTCCTGGTCTATGCCGCGACCTGGGTCTTGATCGCCCTGTTCCTGGACCTGTGCTCGGGCCTGCTGGTGTATATGGGGCTATCGCCGCAATTTGCCAGCACGCTGCAGATTCCGTTCACGATCGCGGCGGCCGGCGTGTTCTATTGCAGCTTCTATCCGTCCTATACCGCCGTGTTCGGCATCAACAACACCAGCCCGAACCTCGACAACGGCCACGGCGCCCAGGCATAACGCCACCCGGCAGGGCGCAAGCGCCCTGCTCACCTTCATCACCCGAAAATCGCGCGACACGAACACCACGTCGATCGCGTAACGCATGCCGAAGGTGTGCACCGCCCAGCAAGGCGCGAGCAAGATACCTGACCGCCGACCCGGCGGACGCCGGCGCAGCAGGCCTCGCATTCGCCCCCGCCAGTCCGTGACCCGTAACAGCCTGACGCGGCTGCGCGGCAATGGCGGCGCGCCGCTCATTGCGCCCCCTCGAGCAACTGGATCGCGATGGGAAACCCCAGGACGATGAAGGTGCAGGGAAAGATGCAGGCGATCAACGGCAACAGCATCTTGACCGGCGCCTGCATGGCCAGTTGCTCGGCACGCACATGACGATCGCTGCGGCATTGGACCGCCTGGGCGCGCAGCACCGGCCCCAGGCTGATGCCCAGCGCTTCCGCCTGCGCCAGCGCCGCGGCCCAATTGCGGGCCAGCGGGCTATCGCAGCGGTCAGCCAGCGCCTTGATGGCGGCCGAACGCGAAACGCCTGCCCGCATATCCGCCAACGCGCCGGCCACCGCATCGCGCAACGGCCCCTTGGGGCCGCTGGTCGCGGCCAACTGCAAGGCGCCATGCACGCTCAGCCCCGCCTCGACGCACAGCGTCATCATGTCGAACACGAACGGCAGATCACGTTCGATGCTGCGGCGTCGTTTGGCGCCCAGCCCCCGCAGCCATATTCCCGGCAGTGCGCCGGCCGCCGCGCCCGCCCCGGCCCAAGGAGCCCAGGCCATACCACCGCCGCCCAGCAACACCAGCGCGACCATGGCGGCCAGTGCCCCGCCCCCGAAGGCGGCGGTCACCCCCAAGGCCGCCATGTGCTCATAGCGGATGTCGGCGGGCAAGGCCGCCTGCTCAATCGCGCGGGCCAGACGGCGCCGCCAGCGCCAGGTACACAATGGCGCAACCAGCGGCGCGACCGCCGCAATCCAGGGCCACGCCATGCGCCACCACCAGGGCATGGCCTGCGCCACGGCAGGCTCATCCAGCAGCAAGGGCCGCAGGACGATCCATGCGCCCCAGGCCGCGCCCAGCGCCGCCAGCGCCATTCCGA
>NZ_JAELTJ010000890.1 GCF_016428805.1 Achromobacter sp. ASV32 | reverse complement strand
AGGATGTCCGCTTTGTGGTCAGACATGTTGCTGTTGCTGTTCAAATTCTGATTCATCATTAATTCGAGATACAGAATCAACATCATTAGACATAAAGTGAATCAAGGTTTATATATGAGGTGTTAAAGCCCGGCAAGTTCGGGTGTAAGCCTTACTAGCCTGAAAGTTCGGGCGAGCCTCGAATTTTCCGAGAAAAGCTCGGGTCATTTCTACACAAGACCGTTATTAGTCTGTCATTTCGCGCAAAGCCTGGCCAAATTATTTGTAACCATTTATGTATTACCTAAAGAAAAGAAAGGCCGAGTGTTTGCAACTGCCCAAAATACGTGGTGTTGCCAAATCGTAAGCCTGTCTCTTATACACATCTCCGAGCCCACGAGACCTAATAACCGA
>NZ_JAELTJ010000889.1 GCF_016428805.1 Achromobacter sp. ASV32 | reverse complement strand
GCACTGTTCCACGCAACCGCAGGTTAGGGAACAGCTTGTCTTGGTCCTGGCGATTCTGATTTCCGCCAGTATCATGACAATCCAATCCAAGATGATGACCGAGGCCACAGGGAAAAAAAGCAGTGCTTGTGCGGGCTGCAAAGATTTCATCTCTGTCGCCTTGCAGGATACCTAGAGCCAAAAGACCGTCAATGGCAATCTTGTGAGCCTGAATGTGCAAGTCATCGTAAACAACTCCAGCTTTGAGACGCTCTGTAGTGTCGACAGTCATCTTGTGCACAATGTCATAGATGCTGCGAGACTCTTCTGTGAATTTCCCCGTAAGAGGGAACGTTCGAGTCTATTGTCCTGTCTCTTATACACATCTCCGAGCCCACGAGACCTAATAACCGA
>NZ_JAELTJ010000888.1 GCF_016428805.1 Achromobacter sp. ASV32 | reverse complement strand
ATTACAGTGTCCAACCTGTCCAAACTTGTACCAAATTCGTCCTATCTAACACATCCCTCTTTTTAAACCTCTTACACACTTCAACATGAAGACCGCTATTGTTGCATCTCTCTTTACCTACCTGATTGGTGGCTTGGCCGCACCAGTTGGCTCCTACCAGGCTTCCCCCAACGACATTGCCGCCCCCCGCTCTTCTTCCAACGACTTCAACGAAAGCTTCCATGACCTGACAGATGCTATCGTCGAGTCAACTCACGATGCTTTCCACAAGCATAACTTGGCTGACAAGCGTGACACCCAGGAGTCGCAGGAGTCTGCGGGTCTGTTGAAGCCGGGTGTGCTGAGGTCTGGTCTGTTGAAGCCTGGTCTGTTGAGGTCTGGTCTGTTGAAACC
>NZ_JAELTJ010000887.1 GCF_016428805.1 Achromobacter sp. ASV32 | reverse complement strand
GTGCCAAGTATGTAATGCAGTAAAGCTTGGTTCTTTTTTTTTTTTTTTTTTTTTTTAGAGCGGGGGACAACCGGCGGGTCAGCAATTAAAGACAAGCGGACAGAAAAAACGACAACCACAGCCCCAATTTTTTACTTTATTAAATAAGGGTCAATATATATATTAATAATAAAGGGTGCCCAGGAGTTATAAAAGGCGAGCAGCCACACGGGGGAGGCGCACCACATGTTACATCACGAAAGGTTCTGACATCGCTCCGGTGTGTTGTGAAGGAGCAGGTCTGGTAGCCCCAAGTCGGTCTCATCAACAACTTTGACTTGTTGGGCACCTGCGCCTTGTCACATCGACGTAGTCAAAAGGCTACTTCCCCTTTTTCCTCCCCCTCGTTTCTCCC
>NZ_JAELTJ010000886.1 GCF_016428805.1 Achromobacter sp. ASV32 | reverse complement strand
TTATTCAGCAGGACATAATCTCAATTCAACTATTTCTACGGAGCTGCATACATCATTGCTTGATGGCAGAAGCCTCAGCGTTATCAGGATCGGCGTGATAGGCTTACAGCATACCCATACGTCGTAGATAGGAAAAACAACTTTAAAAGCCCTTCAACCGCTGCCACCACTTACACCTCAGACTTAAAAGGTCCCCTAACATACTCTCTTTCACACAAAGACAGGCACCACAGGCCAGTGTAATACCAACAAAACGCGCATGCCTTTGTTGTTGCGCTGCATGTCGCATCGTATCGCGCAAACCCAGGTTGGGCGTACCGAACAGACCCGAAAGGGGCGTGCGTCTATCCTCGCCTGCCCATCCAATTCCTCTTTTGGGGAATCGGCACACATC
>NZ_JAELTJ010000885.1 GCF_016428805.1 Achromobacter sp. ASV32 | reverse complement strand
GTATAATGCCAATGCCGGGTTTGCGGTGAAGCCGTTTTTGGAGCTCAAGGCGTCTGATTTGGAGAATTCCTTGGGGACGGCTGCGTATGTTTTTCTCAGATCAAAGATCTAACTTAAAAAGCTTGAAATTGTAAAAGTCAAAAAAAGCTAAGCTGACTTGAATATGAAATAGAAACGGCTTCTTTTACTTTGCTCAGAAAACCATCCCGCAGCTACTAGAGACTGTGGAAGAAACTAAGCCGCCTCATCCACCAACACTCATCGTTACTGGCGCCACAGCCTCGCTCAAGGGTTCGGCGCGCTTTGCGACGTTTGCAGCTGGCAAGTTTGCGCAGAGGGCGCTTGCGCAGTCTCTTGCGCGCGAGTTTGGGCCCAGGGGAGTGCATGTTGCGTA
>NZ_JAELTJ010000884.1 GCF_016428805.1 Achromobacter sp. ASV32 | reverse complement strand
CGCCAGGCCAACTACGCCGTCCTGGGCTGATTTCTTGTCCACTGGCTTCGTAGATGATACGGCTTGCCAATCCAACATGCTTCTCCCCCCTGACAAAGTACTCCCGCCTATCGATACGCAGCCTAGGCAGAATAACAGCTCTCAATCACACCACCCTCGTCTTGAGTCTGACCGAGAGTTGGAGCCTGGTGAGCTGGCTAGCATAAGTCCGTTCGAACTGGATGACGCCTTCTGGTGGGTCTGGATGAGCAGCCTTGCTCCTGAGGAGACTGGCGAGAGAAAGGCTGCCTTTGGCAGATGTGCTGTCATTGAAACTCTCATTACGGAAGGAAGATGGCTGGTCATGGAGGAAATAATTGCTGGAGCCGCCCCAGAGCCCCAGCAGGGTGCTTAT
>NZ_JAELTJ010000883.1 GCF_016428805.1 Achromobacter sp. ASV32 | reverse complement strand
AAACTCCCCTCTCCACTTCTCCTATTTACCCTTTTTTTTTTTTTTTTTTTTTTTTTAAAAAATTTTTTTTTTTTTTTTGGGTGACAACTTTTTTATACACAACCGCATTGTCGTCGGCAGCGTCAGTTTTTTTTAAGAGACAGGTACTCAGCCAGCTAGCGGCCATGGCATCCAATGATTTGCCCTCTTCGCATGTGTTTGACGAGTAAGCGCTGGTCAGCTTTAAGCACTAACCACAAACGATCCTTACCCTGTCACTAATAAACATAACCGAGCCCACGAGACCAAAAAACCGATCTCGTAATCCCACATAATCATTAAAAAAAAGGGGGGGGGGGGGGGGGGGGGGGGGGGGGGGGGGGGGGGGGGGGGGGGGGGGGGGGGGGGGGGGGGG
>NZ_JAELTJ010000882.1 GCF_016428805.1 Achromobacter sp. ASV32 | reverse complement strand
CCCCCCCCCCCCCCCCCCCCCCCCCCCCCCCCCCCCCCCCCCCCCCCCCCCCCCCCCCCCCCCCCCCCCCTTTTTAACCCCGAAGACGTCATACGCGATCGGTTATTAGGTCTCGTGGGCTCGGAGATGTGTATAAGAGACAGGTCTGGAAACAGATAACCAAGAAAGATCGTGCTTTGCTGGCCAAAGAACGCCATTCACTCTTCAAAGAAAAGAAGTTGAATCCTGACGGTCCGGCACTGCTCAGGAACCTGTCTCTTATACACATCTGACGCTGCCGACGACGATGCGGTTGTGGGGGGGGGGGGGGGGGGGGGGGGAGTGAGAGGGGGGGGGGGGGGGGGGGGGGGGGGGGGGGGGGGGGGGGGGGGGGGGGGGGGGGGGGGGGGGGGGG
>NZ_JAELTJ010000881.1 GCF_016428805.1 Achromobacter sp. ASV32 | reverse complement strand
GGGCAGATGAACACAATTCTTTCTTCCTCGTAGAGGACTAATCAAGGCAGCGAAAATGTTTTCTCGAAGAGGGCCGTACCTTAATTTTATTTTTTGGTCGCATAAAACTGCTGTTGTTCTTCCAAGTCGACTGGCTAACGGTGTAAGTCACATCTATATGGCTGCTCATCCTATGGCTTACCAACGTGCAAATGCTAGACCTATCAAGTAACATCAATCATGCGCCTTCCTTACTTTCATTTATATTGTATGGTCTCATGTAGCTATTTTGCCTGTTCACTTATACTACTTGGCCGACCCAATATGTCATGAAAGCCAGTACTGGTGGTCATCCCCGTGTCTGCCACTGCAGCTTGGAATAAGCTGTCGCGGCAAAATTTGTAGCTCACCGGCA
>NZ_JAELTJ010000090.1 GCF_016428805.1 Achromobacter sp. ASV32 | reverse complement strand
GAAGCGCCCGATCAAGGCGGTGGCCGACAAGTATCCGGCCGCCGACCACCCCGAGGTGGCCAGGCACGCCAGCTACATCGACTTCTACGGCATCGACAGCGAATACGACTATGACCCGTTCTGGGCCAAGGTGGTCGAGCTGGGCGTGCCCGTGACGACGCACTATGGCAGCCAGGGCTGGACCGGGCGCCATTCGATCAGCAACTACATGTTCAACCACATCGGCCACTTCGCCGATGGCTCGCAGGCCTTTGCCAAGGCGTTGTTCTTTGGCGGGGTGACGCGGCGCTTCCCGGCCCTGCGCGTGGCGCTGCTGGAAGGCGGTGCCGATTGGGGCTCGCACGTCTACACCCATCTGGTGGACCGCTGGGAAAAGCGCAACCGCCATGCGGTGCAGAACTACAACCCCGCGCACGCCGACGTGGCGTTGCTGCACGAATTGTTCCAGCGCTACGGCGCCGACTTCATCCGCGGCCGCGACATCGACCCGCAGCAACTGTTGCGCGACAGCCTGGGCATCTCGGCGCTGCCCCACAGCCGCGACCCGCATCCCGACGAGCTGGACGACTTTGCCGCTGCCGGCATCGAATCGGTCCAGGACATCCGCACCCGCTGGGTGGACAGCTTCTACTTCGGCTCCGAAGCCGACGACCGCACGGTGGCCGCCGCCTTCAACGACAAGGTCAACCCGCTGGGCGCCAAGATCAATGCCATCTGGTCCTCGGACATCGGCCACTGGGACGTGCCGGACCTGACCGAACCGCTGGCCGAAAGCTGGGACCTGGTCGAGCAAGGCGTGATCAGCGCACAGGATTTCAAGGCGCTGGTGTTCGGCAACCCCTATCGCTTCTATACCGAGGCCAATCCCGATTTCTTCCGCGGCACCGCCATCGAACGCAAGCTGGCCAGCCCTGCCGCCCGTGCCGCCTGATTCCATTCCCGACAAGAGCCTCCCCATGAAGTCATTGAAACGCTTGAAATTGTTCAACCTGGCCAAGGGCGTTGCGGCGCTGGGCCTGGCCGCCAGCGCCGCATTCGGCGGCGCCGCGCAGGCGGCCGACGTCATCCGCGTCGGCGTGGCCACCGCGGGCGGCGGCGACCCGATCACCTGGGGCGGTTCGCCCGGCGGCGTGGTGCGCGTGAACCAATGGCTGGAACAGGCCTTCGCCGCCGACGGCGTCAAGGTCGAATGGCTGTTCTTCAAGGGCGCCGGCCCGGCGGTCAACGAAGCGTTGTCCAACAAGCAGATCGACTTTGCCTACCAGGGCGACCTGCCCCAGGTCGTGGGCCGCGCCAATGGCCTGAAGACCAAGCTGCTGCTGGTCAGCGGCGCGCGCAACAACCTGTACCTGGTAGCTCCGCCCAACTCGCCACTCACATCAATCGAGGACCTCAAGGACCGCAAGGTGTCGATCTTCCGCGGCACCAACGGCCATCTGGTGGCGATCAACGTGCTGGCGGCCCATGGCCTGGCCGAGCGCGACATCAAGGGCGTGAACCTGGACGCGGGCAGCGCCCAGGCCGCGCTGGTGTCCAACGGCGTGGACGCCGCTTTCGGCGGCTACGAGTGGTTCAAGGTGCGCGACCAGGGCCTGGCCAAGGTCATCTACAGCACCCAGGGGCAGGACCCCGCCTATACCCGCCAGGCCTCCTTGCTGGTGCGCGAGGACTTCGAACGCGACAACCCCGCCCAGGTGCAGAAACTGGTGGATGTGTTCGTGCGCGCCGCGCAGTGGTCCTCCGATGAAAAGAACCGCGATGCGCTGTTCAGGATCTGGGAAAAGAGCGGCGTGCCCTACGCGTCCTGGGTGGCCGAGTTCGACAAGCAGGATCTGGCCTCGCGCAATTCGCCCCTGATCGACGACTTCATCATCGCCCGTTACCAGGCGGTGGTGGCCGACGCGGTCAAGCTCAAGCTGATTCGCCGGGAAGTCTCGCTGGACGGCTGGTTCGAGCCGCGTTACTTGCAGAACGCGCTGAAGGCGCAAGGGCTGGAGACATACTGGACGGCGTTCGATGCGGCGGGCAACCCCGTGGCGGGCAACGCGGCCAAGGCCGACCTGGCTTCGGGCAAGCCGGTCGCCGCCGCGCGCTGACCCTGGCGGCCACTATGTCCTACTCCCTCCTCTCCGGCGCCACCCCGCCAGGCGCCGTCACCTGGCCGGCCTGGGCCCGCCACGCCGCCTGGACCGCCGCGCCCTGGCTGCTGCCTCTGACCCTGCTCGTGCTGTGGCAGACCGGCGCCAGCCAGGGCTGGATCTCGCCCCAGGTGCTGCCCCCGCCCGCCTACGGCTGGGACACCCTGCGCGACCTGGCCACCAGTGGCGACCTGTGGCTGAACACCCGCGCCAGTCTGCAACGGGTGCTGGTCGGTTTTGCCCTGGGCAGCGCGCTCGGCTTGCTGCTGGGCACCGCCATGGGCCTGTCGCGCCGGCTGGAAGCCTACGTGCTGCCCACCTTCAATGCGCTGGTGCAGATTCCCGTGCTGGCCTGGCTGCCCTTCGTGCTGCTGATCGTGGGCATCGGCGAACCGCTGAAGTACATCCTGATCGGCAAGGCCGCGCTGGTGCCCGTGACGCTGAACACGCTGCAGGGCTTTCGCCAGGCCAGCCCGGCGCTGCGCGAAGTGGGCCAGGTCTACGGCTACAGCCGCCGCCAGGAAGTGCTGGAAATCGTGCTGCCGCTGGCCCTGCCCACGCTGTTCACCGGGCTGCGCCTGGGCTTTACCAAGGCCTGGCTGTCGCTGGTAGTGGTGGAGCTGGTGGCCTCCAGCGAAGGCCTGGGCTACCTGATCGTCTACGGCCGCCAATTGTTCCAGTTGGACCTGGTGATGGCCGCGGTCATCGTGGTGGGCGCCATCGGCTACGTCATCGACCGTTTGCTGGACTGGGCCGAAACCCGCCTGATCCATGGCCGGCGCGCGGCCCGCCAGGTGGCCACGGAGGCCCGCTCATGACCGCATCCCTGCCTGCCGCCGCGTCGCGCGACGCCGCCGAACTGGCCGTCTCCCAACCCCTGGCCGTGCGCGGCGCGGGCCGTTGGCGCGGGCTGGTATTGCCCGTGGCGGCCATTGCCCTGTGGTGGCTGCTGTCGCGTGCCGATCTGGTCAACTCGGCGTTGCTGGTATCGCCCGAAAAAGTGCTGGCCACTGCCGTCGACCAGATCCTGGGCGGCAAGCTGTGGCGCGCCCTGGGCGCCAGCCTGGGCCGCGAGCTGACCGGCTTTGCCATCGGCACCGTATCAGGGCTGGCGCTGGGCGTGCTGCTGGGCCTGTCGCCGGCGTTCAACCGGCTGGTCGGCCCCAGCTTCAATACCTTCAAGCAGATCTCGCTGTTTGCCTGGATTCCACTGATCTCGGTGTGGTTCGGCCTGGGCGACACGGCCAAGGTGGTGTTCCTGTCGCTGGCCGCCCTGGTGCCCGTGGTGGTCAACACCTGCGACGGCGTGCGCAACGCGCCGCCCAAGTTGCTGGAGGTGGCGCGGGTCTATCAGTACACCCGCTGGCAGACCTTCACGCGGGTCGTGCTGCCGTCCGCCGCGCCGGCCATTTTCACCGGCATCTACCTGGCGCTGATCTATTCCTGGCTGGCCACCATCGGCGCCGAATACCTGCTGGTGGCGGGCGTGGGCATCGGCAATCTGCTGATCGAAGGCAGCGAACACTTTCAGATGGACCTGGTGATCTTCGGCATGTTCGTGGTGGGCCTGGTGGGCTGGCTGATGAACACCCTGGCTCGCCTGGCCGAACGCCGGCTCGCGCGCTTGCGCGGCCAGGACCTCTAACCGCGGGAACCCTCAAGCATGGCTCAAGACAATTCGCTGGACCTGGAACTGCAATCCGTCGGCAAGCGCTATCCCAGCGCCCAGGCCGAGGGCGGCGTGCTGCAAGTGCTGACGGGGGTGGACCTGGCCATCCCAGCCGGCCAATTCGTGTCCATCGTCGGCGCCAGCGGCTGCGGCAAGTCCACCTTGCTGCGCCTGATCCTGGGGCTGGACGACAGCTACGAAGGCGCCATCACCCTGGGCGGGCAACCCGTGCGCGGCACCAGCCCGGAACGCGGCATCGTGTTCCAGGACCACCGCCTGTTTCCGTGGCTGAATGTGGCGCAGAACATCGGCGTGGGGCTGCGCAACGCCGACCTGCCCGCCGCCGCGAAACGCGACCGCGTGGCCGAGCACATCGCCTTGGTCGGGCTGGAAGGCTTCGAGCAGTCGTATCCGCACCAGATCTCGGGCGGCATGGCGCAACGTGTTGCCATTGCCCGAGGTCTGGTCAACCGGCCGCGCGTGCTGCTGCTGGACGAGCCCTTTGGCGCGCTGGACGCGCTGACCCGCGCCCGCCTGCAGACCGAACTGCAGCGCATCTGGCAGAAAGAACGCATCACCATGATCCTGGTGACGCACGACGTGGAAGAAGCCGTCTACCTGGGCGACCGGGTGGTGATCATGCAACCGCGCCCGGGCCGCATCCGCCGCATTGTCGACGTGCCGCTGGCGCACGCCCGCCATCGCAGCGACCCGCGCTTCATCCGCCTGCGCGACGACGTGCTGTCCGATTTCCTGGAGCCGGACGGTGCACCGGCCGACGCCGGCCCGCCGCTGGGCGTGGATGCCGACGCCGGGGTGCCCGCGCTGCCATCCCTGGCGTCGCTGCGGATGGCCTGGTAGCGCCGGCGCCCCTCATCCACCTTGCCATCGGCACTGCCCGCGATCCCCGAACGCCCCTGCCCGTGGATCGCCTTTCCCATTTTCCTGGAGCCTGCCCCCATGTCCCGCCCTTCCCGCCAGATCAAGCTAGGCGCCTTCCTGATGCAGACCGGCCATCACATTGCCGCCTGGCGTCACCCCGACGCGCAGGCCGACGCGCCCGTCAATTTCCGCCATTACGCCGACCTGGCCCGCCGCGCCGAAGCCGCCAAATTCGACGCGGTGTTCCTGGCCGACTCGGTCGGCGTGCGCAATACCGACCTGCCGTCGCTGTCGCGCACGGCCCGCAGCGACCACTTCGAGCCCCTGACGCTGCTGTCCGCGCTGGCCGCCGTCACCGAGAAGATCGGCCTGATCGCCACCGTCTCCACCACCTACAACGAGCCTTATC
The DNA here is from genome assembly GCF_016428805.1 of Achromobacter sp. ASV32. Lineage (GTDB taxonomy): Bacteria > Pseudomonadota > Gammaproteobacteria > Burkholderiales > Burkholderiaceae_B > Achromobacter. The sequence continues at coordinate 19,663 of NZ_JAELTJ010000090.1, read as the reverse complement.
ACGTGGCGCGCAAGTTCGCGTCGCTGGACCACATCAGCGGCGGCCGCTCGGGCTGGAACCTGGTCACCTCCAGCGGCCAGGGCGAGGCGCAGAATTTCAACCTGGATGAACACGTCGAACACGCCCGCCGCTACGCCCGCGCCACCGAGTTCCACGACGTGGTGCTGGGCCTGTGGGACAGCTGGGAAGACGACGCCTTTGTGCGCGACCAGGCCAGCGGCCAGTATTTCGATCCGGACAAGCTGCATCCGCTGAACCACCGCGGCGAGCATTTCTCGGTGCGCGGGCCGCTGAACGTGTCGCGCTCGCCGCAAGGCCGGCCGGTGGTGGTGCAGGCCGGCGCGTCGCCCGCGGGGCGCGACCTGGCCGCGCGCACCGCCGAGGTGATCTTCGTGGCGCACCAGACCTTCGACGAGGCTCAGGCCTTCTATCGCGACATCAAGGGCCGCGCCAGCGCCTACGGCCGCGATCCCGACAGCATCAAGATCATGCCCGGCATCTTCCCCGTCATCGGCCGCACCCAGGCCGAAGCCGAAGAGAAGTTCGCCCGCCTGCAAGACCTGATCCACCCGGTGGTCGGCGTGCAACTGCTGTCCAACATGATCGGCGGCTTCGACCTGTCGCGCTACCCGGTGGACGGACCGCTGCCCGAGATCCCCGAAACCAACGGCGGCAAGAGCCGCCAGCAGTTGTTGATCGACCTGGCCCGCCGCGACGGCCTGACGATCCGCCAGCTGTACCTGCGCATCGCCGGGGCCCGCGGCCACCAGCAGGTGGTCGGCACGCCGCAAAGCGTGGCGGACCAGTTGCAGCAATGGTTCGAGGAAGACGGCGCCGACGGCTTCAACATCATGGCGCCGTGGCTGCCGGGCGGGCTGGACGATTTCATTGAACTGGCGCTGCCCGAATTGCGCCGCCGTGGGCTATTTCGCACAGAGTACGAAGGCAATACGCTGCGCCAGCACCTGGGGCTGGCGCGGCCGGCGCATCGCGTGCAAGGACGGACGACGGCCCAACCGCTCCCGCAGGAGGCCCCCGCCGCCGTCTGACGCGGCCAGGATCAAACTGGCGGTTGGCGCGCGGTGTGCGGCGGGGGTGGGGAGTGGCGATATCAACGCCGCTCATAGCAGATAGACGGTTTTTCATATTGATGAATACACGCGGCCGGTTCATCATGGCGCTCGGCCCGCCCGGGCCGCCGTCACTGATCTCGCCACCGCCATGACCGACAGACCCCTGGCCATCCTGCAAATGGGCCGTCCGCCCGAAGACCTGCGCGCCACGCATGGCGAACAGGCCGACTGGGTCAAGGCCGCGCTGGCCGGCATCGACGTGCCGTTGACGGTCGTGTATCCCGCAGACAGCGACGCCCTGCCCGATCCCGCCTGCCTGCGCGGCGCCGTGCTGACGGGGTCGTGGGCCATGGTCACCGATCGCGAACCGTGGAGCGAGCGCACCGCGCAATGGCTGCGCGATGCGCTCCGAGCCCAATTGCCGCTGCTGGGCATCTGCTACGGCCACCAGTTGATGGCCCATGCCTTTGGCGGCGTGGTCGGCTATCACCCGCAAGGCCGCGAAATCGGCCTGCACACCGTGCAACGCGTAGCGGCCTCGGCGGACGATCCCCTGTTGACCGGTCTGCCCGACCGCTTTGCCGCCAACCTGACCCACGAACAAAGTGTGCTGCAACCGCCCGCGTCGGCGGTCGTGCTGGCCGGCACCGCGCACGATCCGCACCAGATCCTGCGCTACGGCCCGCAAGCGCTGTCGATGCAGTTCCACCCCGAATTCACGCCAGCCGTCATGGATGCCTGCCTGGCCCGGCGCCAGGATGTCTTTGCCGGCGAAGGCCACGACGTCGCTGCCCTGCGCGCCGCTCTGGCGCCCACCCCGCACGCCCGACAGATCCTGCGTGGTTTCGCCACGGCTTGCGCCCGATGATGGGCGGGCCGCGAGCAACGCCTGGCCGCGAACGCGCGTCGGCGCTTCCCTCCGCTTTCCCTGTCCGGACCTTTCCATGACGTACCTGCTGTGGTCCCTGCCTGCGCTGATCGTCATCGGCGCCATCGCCAGCGGCCGGCTCAATACCACCCTGGCCGCCGTGCTGGGGCTGCTTGCCGCCGTGCCGGTGGCATGGTTCGCGGCCCCCGGCGCGTTCGGCGCGGCGTCGCTGGGCCATGCGCTGGCGCGCGGGTTGTGGATCGGCGGCATCATCACGCCCTACATCCTGGGCGGCCTGCTGTTCTGGCAGATGGCTGCCCGCGGCGCGCCGGAGCCGGCGTCGACTTCGCTTCCGACCCACGGTCCGGCTGCTGACGCCTCGGCCACCGACGCACTGACGCGCCGCCGTCTGCTGTTTTTCGCCTGCTTCCTGGTGGGTCCGTTTGCCGAGGCCGCCACCGGTTTTGGCGTCGGCATGCTCGGCACGGTGCTGCTGATCCGGCCGCTGGGGTTCAAGCCGCGCGAACTGATGGTGTTTGCCCTGCTCAGCCAGACGCTGATCCCCTGGGGCGCGATGGGCAGCGGCACGCTGCTGGCATCCGCCTACGCCCGCGTGCCGCCGTCGCAGCTGGCCTTGTACGGCATGGTGCCGGTGGCCCTGTTGATGATTGTCTGGATGACGCTGTTCTGGTTCACCGCGCGCCGCGCGGGCCTGCCCGCCCCGGCCGCCGAACGCGGACGCGAAGCCCTCTGGATGCTGGCCAGCCTGGCGCTGCTGACCGCGGCCACCGCCCTGCTCGGCCCGGAAACCGCGCTGCTGGCCGCCTACGGTCCGCTGATCGTGCTGCGCTTCGTGCTGGACCGCCGCCCCGGCCGGGCCCAGATGCAAGACGCCGCGCGCGGCGCGCTACCCTACATTCTGCTCATCGCCTGCCTGGTCGCGACCCGCCTTGCGCCCAGCCTGAACCAGGGCCTGGCGGGCCTGGCCCGTTTCAGCCCCTACCCCGACCTGCCGAGCTGGACCCCGTTCCTGCACGCAGGCAGTTGGCTCATCGGCGGCGCGCTGCTGATGGCAGCCGTGCGTCGCCAGCCCGGGCTGCTGGGCACCAACGCGCGCCACGCCTGGACCACCGGAAAACACGCGGTGATGTCGGTATTCCTGTTCGCGATGATGGCCGAAGTGCTGGCCGGTGCCGGCATCTCGCAGGCCTTCGCCGACGGTCTGTTCCGCACCATGCAGGACTGGACCTTGCTGATGACGCCGCTCATGGCCGGCGCCTTCGGCATCCTGGCCAACAGCGGCAACGCCCCGAACAGCCTGTTCATGCCGTCGCAGCTGTCGCTGGCGCTGCATGCCGGGCTGAGCGTGCCCGCCGCCGCCGCGCTGCTGCACGTGTCCGGCACCTCGATGGGATTTTTCTCGCCCGTACGCATGTCCATTGCCGCGGGCCTGGCCCATGGCCGGGGACAGGAGCGCGCGGTCTACGCGCAATTGCTGCCGTTCGCGCTGGCCGCCTTTGCGATCTTGCTGGCGCTGGCGGTGCTGCTGGTGCTGGCCGGATAGCGCGCGGGGCAAGCCGCAGGGCCGCAACCCTGCGACGTCTCGCTGCGTCCTACAACGGCGACATCAGCCCCAGAAAGCCCACGGCCGTCAGCACCGCCGCTCCCAGGAGCAGCTCCCCGATCGTATTGCGGTGAATGGCGTGCAAGGCATCCGCGCGCCGCGTGCCGATACGCGGAATCCAGCGGTAGCGGTTCACGACCGCCAGGCCCGTCATGACCAGCGCCAGCGCGATCTTCACAGCCAGCAGGCGTTGATAGTCCGAGCCGGGGTCCACGCTGGCGGCGCCCAGGATCAAGAGCGCATTGCCGATACCCGTCAACAGCAGCAGCGCCACGGCGACGTGCCCCCAGGTGGAAAAGCGCAGCAGCGCGCGCGTCGCCTCGGCGCGCCTGCCCGGAAGCCGCCACGCCGCCAGCCACAGCAGAAACACCGGCAATGACCCCAGCCAGAAGGCCGCGGACAGGCCGTGCAGGTAATCATTGAGCGCGTGCGCCACGCCCAGCCCGCCCTCGTGCATGGCCGCATGGCCGCTGAAACTCCAGGGCGCCAGGGCCAGCGCCGCCACCCCGGCCAGCACCCAGGGGCGGCCGGGGCGCACGGTCACCACCACCGCCAGCGCCAGCAGCGCGCCCAGCACACGCGGCATCCACGCCTGGCCGTAGCGGGTTTGCAGCGCCACCGTGCCCAGCATGTCGCCATTGCCCAGCGCGCCCCAGTCACCCGCGATGCTGACGGTCTGCAGCGGCAGCAGGCACAGCGTGGCCACCAGGCCGATCGCCGCCGCGCCGCGCAGGGTGCGCCGCAAGGCGGTTTCCGCTTCCAGCGCCAGGCGCGGCGAGCCGGCCAGGGCCAGCATCGCCGCGGCCCCGAACAGCAACACCATCGCCGCCGCGCTCACCGCGCGGCACAGCGCGAACGCGGCGAACAGCAGGCTCATCTCAAGGCTTGACCGTGAAGGTCCATGCGCCGTCGGTCTTGTGGCCGTCCTTGGACAAGGCCTGCCACTTCACCGTGTAGGCGCCGGCCGGCAAGTCCTTGGGTACGGGCAGCACCAGCGTCTTGTCATCGCCCGGCGCGGGCGCGGCCTTGGCCGTCGACGCCGGCTTGCCCGCGGCGTCCAGCAAGGTCAGGGACGAAAACGCGGGCTCCAGGCCTTCGGAAAAACTGGCCGTCACCGAGGCCGGGGCGGCCACCACGGCTTTGTCTGCGGGCGTGGCCTGCTTCAGATGGGCGTGCGCCCAAGCGAACTGCGGGGCCAGGGCCAGCGTGGCGGCGGCGATGAGAACGGGCTTGAACATAGTGGGACTCCTGATGAATCGGCGGCGCAAGGCCGCGCATTAGGTCACGCGTAAGGGAATTGAGCCGCGGGTCGCGGGCAAGAATCGTGATGAAGCGATCAGGCCGCGAGCGGCGGTGCGCGTGATTGCTGGGGCCGCCAATCCGGCGCGTTGCGCCACAGCGGTGTCGCTTCCCGCACGGGCGCGGGCAGCGCCGGTCCCCGCGCGGGCAAGCGCCAGGCCAGGCCGGCCGGCGCGGGCGGGCAAGCCCCGCCCAGCATGGCGCACGTCGACGCGCAGCAGTGCGGCAGCGTGCCGCCCGCCGCGTCCCAACCGCCATGCCCATGGGTGGACGACCCGGCCGGCACCGCATCCAGCACCAACATGCGCGGCCCGCTGGCCGTGCACAGGACGACGGCGGCGCCCTGCCCGCCGATTGCGGGCGCGGCGACCAAGGCCGCCGACGCCACCAGGGATTGAAAAACCAGCAGCACCGCCGTCAGCCACGCCACCCCGCGCCGGCGGGCGGCGGCGAGGCGCATAAACGTAACAGACGGGGGCAGATGCATGGTGCCAAGGAGCTTACGACGCCCGTTGGGGCCCCCGCAACTTCAATCTGTCGGGTAACAACTGTTATGCTCCCTGCTTTCAACATCAGAACGTGCAGCACACACTATGGGTCTAGAACAGCTCGCCGCCATCCGAGGACTGCTTTTCAAGCAGGATCCCGAAGTAACGGCTTCCCCCAAACCTGCGCGCCCCGCCGCCGCCAAAGGCGACGGCAAGCGCGATGAAAAGCGCGGCGGCAACCGGAACGGCAAGCGTGAAGGACAGCGCGACGGGCAGCAGGCTGGCCAGCGTCAGGCGCCGCGTGAAAAACGCGAGACCGACGTCGATCCGGTCCTGATCGCCATTTCGCGGTTGCAACGCCAGTTTCCCAAGGCCTTCCCCAAGAAGCCGGCCGCCAAGGTGCCGCTGAAGCTGGGCGTGCTGGAAGATCTGCAGCAGCACGCCAAGGCCTTGCAACTGACCGCCGATGAAATCAAGGTGGCCGTCAAGACCTGGTGCGATGGCCGTCGCTACTGGGACAGCATGGTCGAAGCCGCCCCGCGCGTTGACCTGAACGGCGAACCTGCCGGTGCCGTCACCGCCAACGAGGCGCAGCACGCCAAGCGCATGGCCTCGCGCCGTCATGCCAAGGGCGCTGCCGCCCGCGGCAAGGGCAACGCCAACAAGGCCAAGCCGCAAGCCGAGGCTGCGGCAGCCGATGCTGCGGCAGCCGATGCTGCGGCAGCCGGCGCTGCGGCAGCCGGTGCTGCGGCTGAGGCCGTCGCCGCCGAGGCCGGCGTCCAGCCGGTCCAGGCCCCCGCCGCGCCCGTGGCCGACGACGCCGCCAAGCCGGTGCAGGCCGTTGCTCCGGTGGACACCCCGGCGGAAACCCCCGCGGACAAGCCCGCCGCGGACTGACCCCCGACAAACCAGAAAGAACGATGGACCGTGCAGCGCCTTGCCAGGCGCCGCGCGGTCCATTTTTTTCCGCGAAGCCTGGTGGGCAGTGCCTAATCCAACCTGATATCCGCGCTGGCCACCACCTTGGCCCACCGCGCCCGCTCGCTGCTGAAAAATTGCGCCAATTCCGCCGGATTGCGCACCACGATCTCGGCGCCCTGCTCGTTCAGCTGCGACTTCACGTCCGGTTGGTTGACGATCTGGCCCATCAGCGTGGCCAACAGATTCGCGGTCTTGTCCGTGGCCGTCACCGGCGCCATCACGCCCTGCCAGGTACCGGATTCAAAGCCGGCCACCCCCTGCTCGGAAATGGTCGGAATGTCGGCCACCAGCTGCATGCGTTCTTTCTTGGAAATCGCAATCGCGCGCAGCTTGCCGCCCTTGATGTGCGGCAGCGTTGCCAGCAGACCGTTCATGATGACTTGCGTCTGCCCGCCGATGGTGTCGGTCACCGCCTGCGAACCGCCCTTGTACGGCACGTATTCCCACTGCGCGCCGGTCGCCTGCTGCACGGCCACCGCGGCCAGATGCGGCGCGCTGCCGATGGCGGTGACCGCGAAGTTCAGGCGCTGCTTCCTGGACAGCGCCACCAGCTCGGGCACGGTCTTGGCCGGCACGTCCGGATGCACCGCCAGCACATGCGGCGAATAGGCCAGCATGCCGACCGCTCGCAGGTCCTTGGACGGATCGAACGACAGCTTGGTGTAGACCGACGGGCTGATCGCCAGCGCGCCGACGTCGCACAACAGCACGGTATGGCCCTCTTGCGCCGATTGCACCACGATGCCCGCGCCCAGGTTGCCGTTGGCGCCCGGCTTGTTCTCCACCACCACGGTCTGTTTCAGCGCCTCGGCCAGCCGCGGGGCGATGATCCGCGCGATGATGTCCGACGAGCCGCCAGGCGGGTACGGCACCACGATGCGCACGGGTCGGGTCGGCCAGGCATCGGCCTGGGCCCAGGCCGGGGTAAACCGCGTCAGACCCAGGGCGGCGGCGCCGGCCAGCAGATGCCTTCTGTTTGAATCCATGTTGTCTCCGTTGTCGTTGTCGATACAGGCCCGGGCCTCGGAGGGCCGGTGCCGGGTGATGACGGGCCTGCCCCGCGGCATGCCCGATGAAACCGCCTGGGTTAACCGAATGCTTCGCCAGAAACCCTTGGGCCCGATGACGCGTTAGGTCACCGGCCCCGGGTTGAACAGCGCCAGCGCGTTATGCAGCTTGAGCTTTTCCGCACAGGTCTGGCGGCGGCCGCTGGCCACTTCCAGCATCAGGCGGAACAGCTCCCAGCCCACGTCCTCGATGCTGGCCTGGCCGGTGGCGATGCGGCCGGCGTCCACGTCCATCAGGTCGTGCCAGCGCCGGGCCAGGTCGCTGCGCGTGGCGACCTTGATCACTGGCACCTGCGCCAGCCCATAGGGCGTGCCGCGGCCGGTGGTGAAGATGTGCAGGTTCATGCCGGCGGCCAATTGCAAGGTGCCGCAGATGAAATCGCTGGCCGGCGTGGCCGCGAAGATCAAGCCCTTGCGCGTCAGCCGGTCGCCCGGCGACAGCACGCCGTCGATGTTGGACGAGCCGGATTTCACGATCGAGCCCATCGCTTTTTCCACGATGTTGGACAGCCCGCCTTTCTTGTTGCCCGGGCTGGTATTGGCGCTGCGGTCGGCGCTGCCGCGTTGCAGGTAATCGTCATACCAGGCCATCTCGCGCACCAGCGCCTGCGCCACTTCGGGCGTGGCCGCGCGTGCGGTCAACTGGTCGATACCGTCGCGCACTTCGGTGTTTTCCGAAAACATCACCGTGGCGCCCGCGCGCACCAGCAGGTCGGCCGCGAAACCCACCGCCGGATTCGCCGTCACCCCCGAAAACGCATCGCTGCCGCCGCATTGCACGCCCACCACCAGCTCGGATGCCGGACAGGTCTCGCGACGGCGCCGGTTCAGCTTTTCCAGGTGCCGTTCGGCGGTGCGCAGGATGTTGTCGATCATGGATTCAAAACCCACGTGCTCGTCGTCCTGCAACACGATCGTGTCCACGCCGCCCTCGCCCGCCATGCCCTGGCCCGCCCGGATAGGAATGGCTCCGGGCGCGAGAAGGCGCTCGGGTTGCAGCTTCTCGCAGCCCAGGCTCACCACCATGGTGGTGCCGCCGAAATTGGGATTGCGGGCAATGTTGTGCAGCGTGCGCACCGGGATCGCCGCGCCCGGCGCGTCAATCGCCACGCCGCAGCCGTAGGTGTGTTCCAGCCCCACCACGTCATCCACATTGGGATAGCGCGGCAGCAGCTCGCGCCGGATCCGCGCCACCGCGTGTTCCACCACGCCCTGCACGCACTGCACCGTGGTGCTGATGGCCAGGATGTTGCGCGTGCCTACCGTGCCGTCGGCATTGCGGTAACCCTGGAACGTATAGCCTTCCAGTGGTGGCAGCGGCGCGATCCGGCGCGTGCCCACCGGCAGGTCCTGCAGCGTGCGCGCGGCAGGCATGGTGGTCACGCGTTCGTTGACCCAGCTGCCGCGCGGCAAGGCCTGCGCCGCATAACCCACCACCACGTTGTAGCGCCGCACCGCGTCGCCCTGCGCCAGGTCCTGCAGGGCGACCTTGTGCCCCTGCGGCACCGCCTCGGCCAGCGTCAGGCCGCCCGGCAGCACAGTGCCTGCCGGCAAACCACCGTCGTTGGCCACGATGGCAACGTTGTCCTGGGGGTGGATCTGGATAAGCACGGGCGCTTGGCCTGCCGCGAGCTGCATTCGGGTCTCCTGATTATTGTCGGCGCCGGCTACCGCGGCCTCCGGTACGTTATCGTACAACCAACAGAATAGTTGCTGCCGATTACTTAGATGAATTGCGGATTTCCCCAGGTTAGTCTTGCCTGTCATAGGGAAATTCGCCTTGAAGCCGAAAAAATCATGTTGTACGATGACATACCTATTCATCGCGACGGACTCGGCAAACCACCCGCCGGCGCGTCGCCCGCCTCACAGGAACCCCCGCCCATGACCACGCCGCAGGAACTCAAGGAAATCGTCTCGGAAGGCCTGCTCTCCTTCCCCGTCACCGATTTCGACCGGAACGGCGATTTCAACGCCAAGACCTACGCCCAGCGCCTGGAATGGCTGGCGCCCTATGGCGCCACGGCTCTGTTCGCGGCTGGCGGCACCGGCGAGTTCTTCTCCCTGGCCCCTTCCGAGTACGCCGACGTCATCCGCACCGCCGTCAACACCTGCGCCGGCAAGGTGCCGATCCTGGCCGGTGCCGGCGGCCCCACCCGCGTGGCCATCGCCTACGCACAGGAAGCCGAACGCCTGGGCGCCAAGGGTGTGCTGCTCTTGCCGCACTACCTGACCGAGGCCTCGCAGCAAGGCATCCTCGACCACGTCGAACAGGTCTGCAAGTCCGTCAAGATCGGCGTCATCGTCTACAACCGCGCCCAGTCGCGCCTGTCGGCCGACAGCCTGGCCATACTGGCAGACCGCTGCCCCAATCTGGTCGGCTTCAAGGACGGCATCGGCGACATCGAAGCCATGGTGCGCATCCGTCGCAAGCTGGGCGACCGCTTCTCGTACCTGGGCGGGCTGCCCACGGCCGAGGTCTATGCCGCCGCCTACAAGGCGCTGGGCGTACCGGTGTATTCGTCGGCCGTCTTCAACTTCGTGCCCAAGACCGCGATGGACTTCTATCGCGCCGTCGCCGCGCATGACCACGACACCACCAACCGCCTGCTCGACGAGTTCTTCCTGCCCTATCTGGAAATCCGCAACCGCTGCGCCGGCTACGCCGTCAGCATCGTCAAGGCCGGCGCCAAGCTGGTCGGCCACGACGCCGGCCCCGTGCGCGCGCCGCTGACCGACCTGAAGCCCGACGAACTCGAAGCGCTGAACGCCCTGATCCGCAAGCTTGGGCCTCAATAAGCCCGCCTTGCAGCAACGCCTGCCCGCCCCCGCATCGGGGGCGTTTTCTTTCGGAGAATCACGCATGACTTTGACCGGCAACATGTTGATCGGCGCCAGCGCCGTCAAGGGCTCCGGCGCCCCGCAACACGCGATCAATCCCGCCAATGGCGAACCCCTGGCGCCGGGCTTTCCCGCCGGCACCGCCCAGGACGTGGCGCGCGCCGCCGACCTGGCGCAGGCCGCCTTCGACCCCTACCGCGCCACGCCCCTGGAAACCCGTGCCCGGTTCCTGGAAAGCATCGCCGACGGCATCCTGCAGCTTGGTGACGCGCTGATCGAACGCACCCATCTGGAAACCGGCCTGCCGCTGGCGCGCCTGCAAGGCGAACGCGGCCGCACTGTCGGCCAGCTGCGCCTGTTTGCCCGCGTGGTGCGCGACGGCTACTTCCTGGACGCCACCATCGACCCCGCCCAACCCGAACGCCAACCGCTGCCGCGCGCCGACCTGCGCCTGGCCAATGTGCCGCTCGGCCCCGTGGCCGTGTTCGGCGCCAGCAACTTCCCGCTTGCCTTCTCCGTTGCCGGCGGCGACACCGCGTCGGCGCTCGCCGCCGGCTGCCCGGTCATCGTCAAGGCGCACAACGCCCACCCCGGCACCTCGGAAATGGTCGGCCGGGTGATCCAGCAAGCCGTGGCCAAGCACGGCCTGCCCGAAGGCACCTTCTCGCTGCTGTTCGGCGCCGGCAATGAAATCGGCACCGCGCTCGCGACCCATCCGGCCATCACGGCCGTCGGCTTCACCGGCTCGCGCCGCGGCGGCCTGGCCCTGGTCGCGGCCGCCAACGCCCGCCCCGTGCCGATCCCCGTGTACGCCGAGATGTCCAGCATCAACCCCGTGTTTCTCCTGCCCGCCGCCCTGCAAGCACGCGCCGAAGCCATCGCCAAGGGCTTTGTCGACTCGCTGGTCATGGGCGTGGGCCAGTTCTGCACCAACCCGGGCCTGGTTATCGGCATCGAAGGCCCGGCGCTGGAGCGCTTTCGCCAGGCCGCCGCGCAAGCCGTCCAGGCCAAGCCCGCGGCCACCATGCTGACCCCCGGCATCTTCTCGGCCTACACCGAGGGCGAGCAGGCCCTGGCCGGCCACGCCAGCGTCGCCACGCTGGGGCGCGGCGAAGCCTCCCGGCCCGCCGCCCACGCCGCCGGCCCCGCCGTCTTCGGCACCGAGGCCGCGCGCTTCCTGGCGTCGCCCGAACTGGAAGCCGAAGTCTTCGGCCCCGCGTCGCTGGTCGTCTCCTGCCGCGACGCAGCCGAAATGCGCGACGTCGCCGAGCACCTGGAAGGCCAGTTGACCGCCACGCTATTCGTCGACGACGCCGACACCGATGTGGCGCGCAGCCTGTTGCCCGTGCTGGAACGCAAGGCCGGCCGCATTCTGGCCAACGGCTACCCCACTGGCGTCGAAGTCAGCCACGCCATGGTCCACGGCGGCCCCTTCCCGGCCACGTCCAACCCCGCATCGACCTCGGTCGGCGCCACCGCCATCCGCCGCTTCCTGCGCCCGGTCTGCTACCAGGACCTGCCCGATGCGTTGCTGCCCGACGGTATCAAGCGGGCCAACCCGCTGGGTCTGCCGCGCATGACGGACGGCGTCCTGGCCGTCTGACGCGCCGCGCGTTCGACCCGGGCGGGCGGCGATAGGCCGCCCGTTTTTTTGGGATCCTCATGTCGTGGTAGCTCATGTTGTACGACAACATCTGCCAGCTTATTTTGTCCGTTGATCGTTCATCCTGTATGTTGTACGATGACATACATCTACTGAATTTCCCTCCCAGCCGCCTGGTCCCTGCCTCGGCGGCTCCCTTTACGCACTCACGGACTCAGGTATGACTACTCCCCAGGAACTCAAGGCGATCGTCTCGGAAGGCTTGCTCTCCTTCCCCGTCACCGACTTCGACCAGAACGGTGATTTCAACGCCAAGACCTACGCCCAGCGCCTGGAATGGCTGGCGCCCTATGGCGCCACGGCTCTGTTCGCGGCCGGCGGCACCGGCGAGTTCTTCTCCCTGGCCCCTTCCGAGTACGCCGACGTCATCCGCACCGCCGTCAACACCTGCGCCGGCAAGGTGCCGATCCTGGCCGGTGCCGGCGGCCCCACCCGCGTGGCCATCGCCTACGCACAGGAAGCCGAACGCCTGGGCGCCAAGGGTGTGCTGCTCTTGCCGCACTACCTGACCGAGGCCTCGCAGCAAGGCATCCTCGACCACGTCGAACAGGTCTGCAAGTCCGTCAAGATCGGCGTCATCGTCTACAACCGCGCCCAGTCGCGCCTGTCGGCCGACAGCCTGGCCATACTGGCAGACCGCTGCCCCAATCTGGTCGGCTTCAAGGACGGCATCGGCGACATCGAAGCCATGGTGCGCATCCGTCGCAAGCTGGGCGACCGCTTCTCGTACCTGGGCGGGCTGCCCACGGCCGAGGTCTATGCCGCCGCCTACAAGGCGCTGGGCGTACCGGTGTATTCGTCGGCCGTCTTCAACTTCGTGCCCAAGACCGCGATGGACTTCTATCGCGCCGTCGCCGCGCATGACCACGACACCACCAACCGCCTGCTTGACGAGTTCTTCCTGCCTTACCTGGAAATCCGCAATCGCTGCGCCGGCTACGCCGTCAGCATCGTCAAGGCCGGCGCCAAGCTGGTCGGCCACGACGCCGGCCCCGTGCGCGCGCCGCTGACCGACCTGAAGCCCGACGAACTCGAGATGCTGAACGCGCTGATCAGGAAGCTTGGGCCGCAGTAAGCGTCCGCCCGCAATCCGCAGCGCCCGCAGCCACGCGGCCGCCGTTGATTGACCAGGCCTGCGCCGCAGGAAAAGAACCGGGCCGCACTATGCGGCCCGGTTCTTTGATGCTTATGCCAACGCCGGCTGGTTCAGTACCGCCAGCATCTGCTCAAGCCGCGCCCGCTCCTGATCCGCGTATTCCCAGTCGGGATGCTTGACGCGTGCCCGCGCGTTCAGCCAGAGCTGATCCGCAAGAGCCGCTTTGGCCAGCCCCAGCAACTGCGCATCGATACGCCCGGCAATCTTCAATTGCCCGAACGCCGTGGCCACGATCGCCCGGCATTCACCTTGGAAGAAGCGCTCGTGCAGGCCGTCTTCGTCCAGCCACTCTGTCCTGGCGTCCAGGTCGCTGCGAATGCGATCCCAGGGCACGTCCAGCCCCCAATCGGCCAGGAATCCGTTCATGAACCTGACGATGCCGCGACCGCTCTTGTTCCGGCGATACCACTGCTGCAGCGCGCTCAGCGCGTCATGACCATCGTCGCTGCCGAACGGGCTGAAGTCGTCGGTGACGTCATAGTAGAAGTCGTCCGCCGCCAGGGCCACGAAGCCGGGATGGCTGGTCTCCCGGGCCAGGCCCTCGTCTTCGTCGTCAAAATACAGATCGCTTTTCGGCATATCGCGGTGTTCCATTGACCAGGTGTTTGACATGGCGGGCATGATAGCGCCACCTGGCCGCCGCCGATTCCTGTCCTGTATGCTGTCATACGGCCCCGCCCGTTTATCATAGGGACTTCGCTTCCCGGCACCGCAACCACAAAAGAGACAATGGAAACTCCCCGGCCCCGCCAGCGTTCGCGCCTGACCGACGTCGTGATCGACGAACTGACCAAGCGGCTCGACGCCCGGCAATACCGCCCCGGCGACAAGCTGCCATCCGAACACGCGCTGTGCGCCGAATTCGACGTCAGCCGCACCGTGATCCGCGAGGCTGTGGCCTCGATGCGCCTGAGCGGCCGGCTGGTCAGCAAGGCCGGCATCGGTGTCTTCGTCACCGAAGACCGCGAAAAGCCCATCGACTTCGTCGTGGCCCCGGCCGCCGATCCACGCTGGGCGCTGCACATCATGGAATTGCGCGCCGGGCTCGAGGTCGAGGCCTGTGGGCTGGCGGCAGAACGCCGCAGTGCCGCCGACCTGAGCGGCATCGTCGAGGCCTTCGACGCGTTCAACCGCGCCACCCGCGACATGGAAGCCGCCGTCAAGGCCGACTATGAATTCCACCTGTCCATCGCCCGCGCGTCCAACAACCCGCACTTTCCCGCGCTGCTGCAAGCGGCGGTGCGCGACGTGATGCTGGACCTGAACATCAAGCACGGCGGCAAGACGCCCGACGAGCTCGAAACCTACGAAACCCGCAACGTGCAGGAGCACGAGGCCATCCTTACGGCCATCATGCGGCGCGACCCCGGCGCCGCGCGCGCCGCCATGGCCCGCCACCTGGGCGACAGCATCGCCCGCTACCGCAAGCTGCTGTCCAACCCGCCGGCGGCCTGACGCCTTGCCTGGCCCGCCCGCCCAGGCGGGCCGGCCCATCCCCCGCTGCCAAGCGCGACGGCCTCGTCAACGAACCATCCGGCGGCCTGCCCCCGCCTCTCACCCGCCCCGTGTTGCAAATTACGGGAATCCCCTGACTTGCTCACTTGTATGATGGCTGCCATCATACGTCTTATCCGTTCAGCAAGCGTTATCAAGCCCCACCGTTAAACCCGCCTCGCGGGATCAGTTACGCAAGACCTGCCGTCCAAGTGCCGCCGATGAGTCCGTTGCCTGCCCCCCGCCCGACTTTCCAACGCTACGCCGCCCGTATCCACCGGTAGCCGTCCGTTCGGAAAGCCGCCGGCGTGGCCGCGCTGATTCCGCGCTGCGCCCCGTTTTCCCCTCCCCGTCCGAACCCGCACACCGCCGTCTGCCCCGCCAGCATCGGGGGCGTTGCCGCGCGTCCGGTCTTTGCCTTTTCGCCTTTTCCACCCCTCCCCTGGAGAACACTTTCATGCGCAAGTTCCTGACCACCGCCATCGCGGCGACTATGCTGTGCGTGGCGTCCGGCGCCCAAGCCGGCGTTACCTTCGAGGCCGTCAAGAAAAAAGGGTTTCTGCAATGCGGCTTTGCCGGCATCCCCGGTTTCTCGGTGCTGGACAGCAAGGGCGAATGGACCGGCCTGGACGTGGACATGTGCCGCGCCGTCGCCGCTGCGATGTTCGGCGATGCGTCCAAGGTCAAGGGCAATGTGCTGACCGCCCAGGCCAAGTTCACCGCACTGCAATCGGGCGAGATCGACATGCTGTCGCGCAACACCACCCAGACCCTGACGCGTGACACCACGCTGGGCCTGATCGGCGTGGGCGTCAATTTCTATGACGCCCAGGGCCTGATCGTGAAAAAGTCCATGAACGTGAAGACGGTCAAGGAACTGGACGGCGCCACCATCTGCGTGCAGCCCGGCACCACCACCGAACTGAACCTGGCCGACTACTTCCGCGCCCGCGGCATCACCTTCAAGCCGGTGCTGGTCGAGAACTACGACGAGAATTTCCGCCTGCTGGAATCGGGCCGCTGCGACGCCTACACCAACGACAAGTCCAATACCGCCGCCAACATGCGCACGCGCCTGGCCAAGCCGGACGACTGGGAAATCCTGCCGGAGAACCTGTCCAAGGAACCGCTGGGCCCCATGGTGCGCCAAGGCGACGAGCAGTGGTTCAACGTGGTGCGCTGGTCGCTGAACGTCATGCTGGAAGCCGAGGAATACGGCATTACGTCCAAGAACGTCGATGACATGCTCAAAAGCACCAACCCCAATGTGCAGCGCATCCTGGGCGTGACGCCCGGCATGGGCAAGAACCTGGGGCTGGACGACAAGTGGGCCTACAACATCATCAAGCAAGTGGGCAACTACGGCGAAAGCTACGACCGTGCCATGGGCAAGGACAGCCCGCTCAAGCTGGATCGCGGCCTGAACAAGCTGTGGACGCAAGGCGGCCTGATGTACGGCTGGCCGGTGCGCTAAGGCCACGGTCCGCGCGCGGCAAAGCGCAACGCTGCCGTGCCAGCGGACCATGACGCGGCCTGGCCGGTTCCGACGCCAGGCCGCGAGAACCGATTTCCTTGATTTCCGTGGGGCCGGCGGGTGTGCCGGCCACCGCTCATTCTTAAAAGCAGTCACCATGAACAGTATCGTCAACGCCCGTCTCAAGCAGATCAAACCCTCTCCCAGCATGGCCGCCAAGATCGTCGTCGACGAACTGCGCCGCGCCGGCCGCGAGATCGCCGACTTCACCCTGGGCGAGCCCGACATGCCCACGCCCGCCCACATCGCGCGCGCCGGCCAGGCCGCCATCGCGGGCGGCGACATCCGCTACACCAGCCCCAACGGTACGCCGGGCCTGCGCCGCGCCATCGCCAACAGCCTGGAGCTGACGCTGGGCGCCAAGTACGGCCTGGACCAGATCGCCGTGGGCGCCGGCGCCAAACAGATCATCAGCGCGGCGCTCACCGCCAGCCTGGAGCCCGGCGACGAAGTGATCGTCTGCGCGCCCTACTGGGTGTCGTACCCGGACATGGTGCTGCTCAATGAAGGCAAGCCCGTCGTCGCGGCCGGCCCGGAATCCCGGGGTTTCAAGCTGGACGCGGCCACCCTGGAAGCGGCCATCACGCCGCGCACCCGCTGGCTGATCCTGAATTCGCCCAGCAATCCCAGCGGCGCCGTGTACAGCCGCGCCGAAATGCGCGCCCTGACCGATGTGCTGCTGCGTCATCCGCGCGTCTGGATCCTGAGCGACGAGATCTACGCGCCGTTCTGCTACGGCGCCGAGCCGCACGTCTCGCCGGTGCAGATCGAACCGCAGCTGGCCGACCGTACCCTGATCGTCAACGGCATGTCCAAGTCCTACGCCATGACCGGCTGGCGCGTGGGTTACGGCGCGGGCCCGGCCGACCTGATCAAGGCCATGAGCACCGTGATGTCGCAAAGCACCAGTTGCCCCAGCGCCATCTCGCAGGCCGCCGCCCAGGCCGCCCTGGAAGGCGACCAGAGCAGCGTCACCGACATGGTCGCCATTTTCAAGGCCCGCCGCGACCTGATCGTGCGCCGCCTGAACGAGATTCCGGGCATCTCCTGCGCCACGCCGGATGGCGCCTTCTACGTCTACGCCAACGTCAGCGGTCTCATCGGCCGCAAGGGGCCCGACGGCGAACTGAAGACCGATCTGGACGTCAGCCTGTTCTTCCTGCGCCAAGCCGGCGTGGCGGTGATCGACGGCGGCTCGTACGGCCTGTCGCCATACGTGCGCTTCTCGTTCGCCACCGCCACCGAGGTGATCGAACAGGGCATGGACCGCCTGGCCGTCGCGGTCAAGGCGTTGATGGCGGGCTGAGCCGTGGGAAAAGAAAGCACCGCCACCGCGCGGCGTCCGCCGCGCCGCTGGTCCTGGAGCGATCCCGCCACCCGCGCCCTGGCCTACCAGGCCCTGGCACTGGCGCTGGCGGGCTCGGCCATCGGGTTCCTGGTCCACAACACCCTGCAGAACCTGGCCCTGCGCAACATCGCCACGGGCTTTGGCTTTCTGTCGCGCGAAGCGGGCTTCGCCATCGGCGAATCGCCCATCGCCTACGGACCGGCCGACACCTATGGCCGCGCCATCGCCGTCGGCATCCTGAACACGCTGCGCGTCGGCCTGATCGCCTTGGTCGCGGCCACCGTGCTGGGCGTGCTGATCGGCGTGGGCCGGCTGTCCAGGAACTGGCTGATTGCGCGCCTGGCCTCGATCTACGTCGAAGTGATGCGCAACGTGCCGCTCTTGCTGCAACTGTTCTTCTGGTATGCGCTGATCACCGAGAACATGCCCGGTCCGCGCCAGGCGCACAACCCCTTGCCGGGCGTCTTCATTTCCAACCGCGGCCTGAAGGTGCCGGCGCTGGAAGGCGCGTCGCTCGACTGGGTCCTGGCCGGGCTGGGCCTGGCCATCATGGCCATCCTGTTGCTGGGCCACTGGGGCAGGCAGCGCCAGCAAGCGACGGGCCGGCCATTGCCGCTGGGCCGCGCGGCCATCGGCTTGCTCATTGGCCTGCCGCTGGTGGGCTGGCTCGCCAGCGGTGCGTCGCTGACGCTGGACATGCCGCAACTCAAGGGCTTTAACTTCAGCGGCGGCCTGACCCTGACGCCCGAGTTCGCCGCCCTGCTGCTGGGCCTGGTGATCTATACGGCGGCCTTCATTGCCGAGGTCGTGCGTTCGGGCATCCAGGCGGTCGGCACCGGCCAGTGGGAAGCCGCGGGGGCCCTGGGCCTGCGCCGGCCCCTCGCGCTGCGCCTGGTGGTATTGCCCCAAGCGCTGCGCGTGATCATCCCGCCCATGACCAGCCAATACCTGAATCTGCTGAAGAACAGCTCGCTGGCGGTGGCGATCGGCTATCCGGACATCGTATCGGTGGTGAACACCACACTGAACCAGACCGGCCAGGCCATCGAGGGCATCCTCATCATCATGGGCGCCTACCTGACGGTCAGCCTGTCGATTTCGATATTCATGAACTGGTACAACAAGCGCATCGCGCTGGTGGAGCGTTGATATGAGCAGTCATATGAGCCCGCCCGCGCAACTCCCCACCGAAGGGCTGCCCCCGCCCAAGACCCACGTTGGCGCCTGGGCCTGGCTGTGCGAGCGCCTGTTCTCTTCCCCGCTGAACATCCTGATCACGGTGCTGGTGGCCTGGTTCCTGTTGATGTCGGTGCCGGCGCTGGTGGAATGGGCCTTCATCAAGGCCAACTACACCGCCGCCAATGCGCAGGAATGCCGCGCCTCGGTCGGCGGCGCCTGCTGGGCCTTCATCATCGAGAAGCATCGCCTGATCCTGTTCGGCACGTATCCGTACGACGAGCAATGGCGTCCGCTGATCGCCACGATCATCCTGGTCGCGGTCATCGTCTGCAGCGGCATCCGCCGCTTCTGGAACTGGAAGCTCGCCATCATCTGGACCGTCGGCCTGACCGCCGTGGCCCTGTTGATGTGGGGCGGCGTGTTCGGCCTGACCTACGTGGAAAACGCGCGCTGGGGCGGCCTGCCGCTCACGCTCATCCTGTCCACGTTCGGCATCGCCTTTGCCTTCCCGATCGGCGTGCTGCTGGCCCTGGGCCGGCGCTCGAAGATGCCGGCCATCAAGGCGCTGTGCGTCGTGTACATCGAGCTGATCCGCGGCGTGCCGCTGATCAGCCTGCTGTTCATGTCCTCGGTGATGCTGCCGCTGTTCCTGCCCGAAGGCTTTTCCATCGACAAGCTGTTGCGCGCGCAGATCGCGATCATCATGTTCGCGGCCGCGTACATCGCCGAAACGGTGCGCGGCGGCCTGCAGGCGATTCCGAAGGGGCAGTACGAGGGCGCCGATTCGCTGGGGCTGAACTACTGGCAGCAGATGCGCAAGATCATCCTGCCGCAGGCCCTGAAGATCGTCATCCCGCCGCTGGTCAGCATCTTCATCGCGCTGTTCAAGGACACCTCGCTGGTGGTCATCATCGGCATCTTCGACCTGACGCTGGCGGCCAAGGCGGCGCTGTCCGATGCGGCATGGCGCGGGTTCGGGGTCGAGGCGTACCTGTTCATCTCGCTGATCTACTTCGTCTTCTGCTTTTCCATGTCCAAATACAGTCAG
>NZ_JAELTJ010000880.1 GCF_016428805.1 Achromobacter sp. ASV32 | reverse complement strand
GCTCAACGCGGTGCGGGAATGGACGCGGGAGATTGGGCTCAAACATATTCGGATCGAAGGGCAGAGTAACAATGTGTCGGCGTGCCGTTTTTACAAAAAGGCTGGACTTGTCTTCGGGGGCTATGATGAATACCTGTTTCGAGCTATTCCGGAAAACAGCAGCGAGTCTGCCGTTTTCTTCTACGACACCTTAGATGAGAAAGCGTAGCAGCACATTCTGGGACAATAATAAGCCATCCCATATCAATTTCCAATTCTAAGATCGAAATTTCAATTACCAACTTTATTGCATATTTATTTCAGTCACTCTCCTTGAATGGCTGCCTCTTGAATGTCCTCAAATGTTGCTGGGTTTTTGGTCTCGATCCCTGCAACCTGACACCAGCCACTGCCC
>NZ_JAELTJ010000879.1 GCF_016428805.1 Achromobacter sp. ASV32 | reverse complement strand
CCCCCCCCCCCCCCCCCCCCCCCCCCCCCCCCCCCCCCCCCCCCCCCCCCCCCCCCCCCCCCCCCCCCCCCTTTCCCAGCAGAAGACGCCATCCGAGATCGGTTATTAGGTCTCGTGGGCTCGGAGATGTGTATAAGAGACAGTTACTACTACTACTACTATTATTACGCTAACTAAAGCGGTTACGCCGACTAAAAACGCACTAAAGGGTGTTAATACTCCGCGCCTAGTTATTATACGTTATATATTATCTGTCTCTTATACACATCTGACGCTGCCGACGACGATGCGGTTGTGTAGTTGTCGGTGGTGGGCGGATCATTAGAAAGGGGGGGGGGGGGGGGGGGGGGGGGGGGGGGGGGGGGGGGGGGGGGGGGGGGGGGGGGGGGGGGGG
>NZ_JAELTJ010000878.1 GCF_016428805.1 Achromobacter sp. ASV32 | reverse complement strand
CCCCCCCCCCCCCCCCCCCCCCCCCCCCCCCCCCCCCCCCCCCCCCCCCCCCCCCCCCCCCCCCCCCCCATTTTTCAAGCAGATGACGGAATACGAGATCGGTTATTAGGTCTCGTGGGCTCGGAGATGTGTATAAGAGACAGATTACTGGCTTGGCCAGCGCCAGCCCATGATTGATCTGCAGGCCTGGAACGCCGACACCACCCGCATGCCCGCGCGGATGCATGGCGAGTATCTGCGCCACCTGTACCCTGTCTCTTATACACATCTGACGCTGCCGACGACGATGCGGTTGTGTGGGTCTCGGTGGGGGGCGGGGCATGAAAAGGGGGGGGGGGGGGGGGGGGGGGGGGGGGGGGGGGGGGGGGGGGGGGGGGGGGGGGGGGGGGGGGG
>NZ_JAELTJ010000877.1 GCF_016428805.1 Achromobacter sp. ASV32 | reverse complement strand
AGATGTGTATAAGAGACAGCGCGTGTCCAGCGCGTAAAGTAGTCAGGCATAGACAACGCAGCCGTGTCGATCACCCAAGTCACCGAAAAACCGCGAATCTCTGCGATCTAAACGCGAATGCGACGAAATGCGCCGTGCTGCAGCTCAAGCAAAGGGATGGCAAAGGCACAGAAACAAAGTAAAGTTGATGAAGTCGTCGGTTCCTAGGAAGAGTTTTGCGAAAAGGGATAGGAGAAAGACAAGACGGGAGGCGGGACGATTGGGTTTTGTTTGCGCCCTTCTTTTGCGGCGTGTTCGTGTCGCAGAGGTGTGAAACCTGGGTGCGGCTCATGCAGCTGTCAGGGAAAAAGGTACACTTTGCCCTTTTTGGCGTGGCGTTGACGCGCCCCTGGCA
>NZ_JAELTJ010000876.1 GCF_016428805.1 Achromobacter sp. ASV32 | reverse complement strand
ATGGAACACCAGAATCGGAATCAAAGGCTCCAAGGAGCCTATCTGCAAGATCGGTGGCTTTTTCCAGGTATAGGTCCTCACCAGCTTTCCCAGGGTCGTCTTCAGATAGCGGCGCGAGCTCGGGGAACTCTGTCGAGAGGTAATGGGCAGACAGCAAACCACCTAGCATTCGAATTGTTGTTTCAAATGTGTTAACATCTTGCTCTTGATCATACGTCAACGATGTTGACAGCCATTCTCTTGCATGTTGCAGACGACTGGTTAGGTTCATCAGCATCATTGTGTCCAGGGAGTCAACAATGATCCAACCCAATCCTTGCGGCGCCATATTCTTGCCTTTTCTCGAGACGGGATGGAACTCGTCGAAGCCTAGTATAATTCTCCTGTCAGCATCC
>NZ_JAELTJ010000875.1 GCF_016428805.1 Achromobacter sp. ASV32 | reverse complement strand
GAACCAACAAAATACATACGCACATTAAATTGACAACGCCTTTCCCTTTTCTCGTGCTATATAGCACTGAACCGCTCCTGAGCCCATAAATTGATCATCCAAACGCCCGGGGTAAAAGAAAGCAAAACAAGCCCTAGAAAGCCATTGAGTCCCAGACTGTCGACCCGCTACAAGACCAATAGGCCTTCCCTCTCAATGCAGATGTTTCAGTAGCTGCGCAATGTGTAGACGACATTACACGGTACCTTGCACCGCCATGGCCAATGTGTTGAAAACAAAGCTTGAAATGAAATACAAAAGGAGTGCTGTCCAGGTATCATTTTCCGAAAACAGAGGCAGTATAATCTGCCGATAACAATAACAACACAACAAACAAAATGTAGAGGCTGCAAGGT
>NZ_JAELTJ010000874.1 GCF_016428805.1 Achromobacter sp. ASV32 | reverse complement strand
CCCCCCCCCCCCCCCCCCCCCCCCCCCCCCCCCCCCCCCCCCCCCCCCCCCCCCCCCCCCCCCCCCCCCCCATTTCCAAGCAGTAGACGGAAACCGCGATCGGTTATTAGGTCTCGTGGGCTCGGAGATGTGTATAAGAGACAGCGCGGATACCGCGCGCCAGCACCCGTTCCAGAATGAAGGTCGCGTCGCTGGGTGCGCCGCCGCCGGCATTGTCGGCCGAGTCGGCCAGCACCACCGGAAAATCGTCCCTGTCTCTTATACACATCTGACGCTGCCGACGACGATGCGGTTGTGGGGAGGGCGGGGGGGGGGGGGGGGGGGAGGGGGGGGGGGGGGGGGGGGGGGGGGGGGGGGGGGGGGGGGGGGGGGGGGGGGGGGGGGGGGGGGGGGGG
>NZ_JAELTJ010000873.1 GCF_016428805.1 Achromobacter sp. ASV32 | reverse complement strand
CCCCCCCCCCCCCCCCCCCCCCCCCCCCCCCCCCCCCCCCCCCCCCCCCCCCCCCCCCCCCCCCCCCCCCCCTTTCCACCCCGAAGACGGCATACGCGATCGGTTATTAGGTCTCGTGGGCTCGGAGATGTGTATAAGAGACAGCTTCGGTGGTGGTCAGGTCCAGCACGCCGGCCAGCAGATGGCTGTCCAGCAGCTTTTCCATCGATTGGCCGCCCGTGCCGGTGGCGTGGAACACCACGCCACCGGCACTGTCTCTTATACACATCTGACGCTGCCGACGACGATGCGGTTGTGTAGAGGGGGGGGGGGGGGGAAAAAGGGGGGGGGGGGGGGGGGGGGGGGGGGGGGGGGGGGGGGGGGGGGGGGGGGGGGGGGGGGGGGGGGG
>NZ_JAELTJ010000872.1 GCF_016428805.1 Achromobacter sp. ASV32 | reverse complement strand
CCCCCCCCCCCCCCCCCCCCCCCCCCCCCCCCCCCCCCCCCCCCCCCCCCCCCCCCCCCCCCCCCCCCCTCTTTTTCAAGCTGAAGACGTCATACGAGATCGGTTATTAGGTCTCGTGGGCTCGGAGATGTGTATAAGAGACAGATATAAGAGTTGATGAAGCCAAGCAAATTGTGCGGCGAGCCACCAAGCGATGGGGGCATCTCAGTGAAGAAATGATGAACGATATCGAGCAATGGAAACCTGAGTACCTGTCTCTTATACACATCTGACGCTGCCGACGACGATGCGGTTGTGTAGTTAGAGGGGGTGGGCGGATGAGGTAAAGGGGGGGGGGGGGGGGGGGGGGGGGGGGGGGGGGGGGGGGGGGGGGGGGGGGGGGGGGGGGGGGGGGG
>NZ_JAELTJ010000871.1 GCF_016428805.1 Achromobacter sp. ASV32 | reverse complement strand
GGCTTGTACATTGTCGTCAACGTTTACCCAAAAACAAAGCGCAAAATAAGGATATCTGAGGTGCTATTGAGGCACGAAAAAAAGAGGAGCAGTCGAAGCTGTTGCGATTGACAAATGAACGGGCGAAAGGGTGGCCAGCGCTTCCTTTATAATCCTGGAGAGACAGGCTGCGGAACGGATGTGGAGTGCAGGAGACATCGAACCAAGCTCCTCATTGGAAACAGCAGGTGTTTTCAGGCTAGTTCTTAGCATCTTCATGCATGCTACGACGTATTTGGCTTTGTTTCTCTTTCGAGCTATCCATGACACCATAACGACGTGCCGAAGTCGACTAATTGAGTTTGGTGTGTTGTGAAGCATCTCGGCGTCCTGCATACCCGCCCTCTGTTTTGGTA
>NZ_JAELTJ010000008.1 GCF_016428805.1 Achromobacter sp. ASV32 | reverse complement strand
GGGCGGCAGCAAGCTATGCCTGTGAAAGTGCAGCCGCTTTGCGGATTTGGCGAATGGAGTTCATTCACAAATATTAGTCTGACTGATTATTTACGTCAACAGTCTGACTGATTGCTAAATATCAGCCTGCCTAATACCGTTGCGCCTATGCCTGCTTTGCCCCTGACTCCAGCTCAACTTGCTGACGCTTCGCGCTTGAAATCCCTCTATGAAGAATGGAAGGAGCGCCGCCGCGCGGCGAAAGAATCCGCATCGCAGGAAACCGTCGCCGCCTTGCTTGGATTCAACAGTCAAAGCTCGGTTAGCCAATACGTCAACGGGAAGATACCGCTGAATGTCAACGCAGTCGTCAAATTCGCTGCGCTCTTTGGCTGTGCCCCGGAAGACATCAGCATGGATCTAGCAAAGGAGATCCAGCGCATTGCCGATGCTGCACCAGAAGAAGATACGCTTGAGTTCGTTTCAGTCCGCCGACTGGATGTCCGGCTTTCAGCTGGGCACGGGGAGCTGGTCATGTCCGAGGACGACAAGGGCCGCTTGTCATTCCGCGCGGACTTCCTTCGCAATGCTGGTGCCAACCCAGACGACACGGTGTCGGTATCGGTAAAGGGCGACAGCATGGAGCCACTTATCCCTGACGGTGCAGTGCTGCTTGTCAATCGAGGCGCCACCACCATCATCAACGGCAAGGTGTACGCTTTTCGCCACCACGGCGAAGTGCTCGTGAAGAGGCTCTACAGAGGCAACGGCGGATTCATCGCACGCCCAGAGAACCCTGCCGGCGGATACCCCGACATGCACCTCTCGTTTGACGATCCGCAGATTGAAATCATCGGACGCGCATTCTGGGTGGGGTTCAAACTCTAGTACGCGGACCTCTCCCCGGCCGCCTAAGGGTTGCGTCCATACTTTGCTCGGTAGTCAGCTTCCATCTTTTCGCACGCCCCAGCCACGAACCTTTGCGCGCCGGGCGTAAGTGACTTCCGCTCCTGCTCCTTCCAGCACAGGCTGATAGCATCTTGAGCCGCCATTCGCGCCTTTGCCTCGGGCGTGTTTGCCACCGTAGCTCCATAGATCAAAAACGCGGCGACAAGCGCAGCCAGGACAAGGAAGACTTTCAAGACTCCCCCGCCTTTTTTCTGCTCCGCGACCGGCGCTTCAACCTGGTTGGAAGTTTGAGAGGGGGCACCGCCCGAGAGTACTCGACGCTTCTGGCTTTCAAATTCTTCTCGCGAGAGCAGGCCACGTTCTTTCAGTGACGCCAGCTTGTCCAACTCATCCGCCACACTCATGAATTGCTCCGGTTTGTAACTTGGAGTTTGATCATATCGCAGGGCTCGCAACAAATTTATCAGTCCAACTGTTGATTTATTTTATCAGTCGGACTAATATTTATCAGCTGCACTGCTCCTTAACAACCTGCCGCCGATGTTGCTCACCCCGCCTGTGGGGTGTTCCCCGGCTCAATCGCACCTACGGGCATGGCCGTAGCTCTGCGCGGTGTCCCCACCGTATCCAGCCCGCCAATGCGCGGTCCACGGTCAACAGGGTGAGGCGTAGACGGCCAAGACAAGCAACGGTCACGCCGGATGGAATGCCGGCAACCCGATTCCGCTGAAAAGCGGGTTTCGGCCAGCGCTGCGAGTCAGCGCTTACCAAAGCCGTCACACGAAAACTAGGCTCGCTCAGCCAGACAAATGTCGATTTCAGGCTTCAAGGCTTCAATTGCCGAACCCAAAATATCAAAACCTCCTTGCAGCCATAGGTGGGCCCCTAGGATTGAATTTTGAAGAGCGCCTAAATTGTCTGACATCAGAGGAATGAGCTTCAAATTCGCCCGAGCGGCCAGTGCACCCTGCACTAACTGACCGATCCCGATCGCCAGATTGGTCGGGATTTTCTTTGAGAGGCAGTCAAACCGCGCGATGTCCATGTTTCGAACCTGATCAAATCCAACGATCTCACCCACGAAATACTCAATGGCGCGGATGTCCTCCTTGGTCGCTGGCGAAGACACAATTTTGAAATTGAGTTCCTTCAATGCCTTGGCGAGATTTTGAAAGTACTGAAGGCTTACACGCGTCTCCACCGCGTACAGACGCGCTCGTCGCTGCTGTTCCTTCGTCGACCTATTGACGCTCTCGCGGTGGAGGCCTACAGCCACAATCACCGCCCCGCAAGTACCGAGCGCGGTGAGAAGTTCCAGTAGCCGAACCCCTGCCCACGCGCGCCAGTGGTTCACCCAAAGCCAGCCAAGCACAAAGCCAATCAGGCTTCCAGCGATTACCCCGATAGTCAGCGCAACCACCATCTGGGAATCACAAGGGCAAATACGCTGTTGTTCAGCCTTGCTCGATTGGTTCTGCATCGACAGTTCTCCATCACGCTTTGACAGTCACGAATGCTGCAAAGCGATTTAGTTGCCAGCCACACCCAGTCCATCCGAGTGCTGGCGGGCATCGTAGCCCAAGCCGTCAATTCACTCCCAAAAGGAAAGCCACATGATCAAGTTCATCGAAGCCCTGCTCGATATCCTCGCGCCCATCCTCAACGTGCTGGACCGCAACGGAAAGCTGTAGCTCTCCCGCATCCTGCCCCGTACGCCGGGGCGGCTTCGGAGAGCGGGCCGGCGCCGCTTCATCACCGGCGCAAAAAGTGACTTTCATACTGGAAGTGAACTGATCGGGCCTCCCGGCCTGCTCTCCGAAGCCTCAACACCGCGCATCCGCGCAAATCCCCATGACCTTTCTCGAAACCCTCGCCTGGGGCCTGAGCCTGCTCGCCTTCGCGCGGCTGGTGCTGGCACCCCTGGTTGACCACTTCGCACGGCGACACGTCGCCACCGATCCCTGGAGCGCCACCCAATGAACACCATCAGCGCAAGCGCGCCCCCGGCACGCATCCCATCATCGCCAAGGCAGCCCGCAAGCTGGGCGACCTGATTGCCCCGCGTGACCATGCAGGTAAAGGCAACTGGAACAAGGACGCAGATATCCCGCTGTGGGCTTGGCCAGCTGCCGTCGCCCTAGCTGGATTTTTCCTCTTTGGTGCCGAAATTCTGGGCTGGTTGCTTCGTGTTGCTGTATGAACAGATAGCCAGGGCACTTAATAGAAAGCCGACTCGCCGATCTACAGTGGGTCTAGATCCCGAATGGATGTGAGTTTCAGGCCATTCAGCAGCGCCTCCCATTCACTGCCGTAAACAGAATGGCTAAGTTGCTTTAGTGCGGCCTCGATGTCTGCAACAACAAACTCAAGGTCTTCCGCTCGTAATAGTCGGTCAAACGTCGTCATAGTCAATTCGTCAACGAGGGCATCGACCTCGTCCTCGTGACACTCCACCACGGTCGGCGGTAGGTGGTCGCTGCGAGGCTTAGGATGAGCCAGATGGTCTCGCGCCTCGAAGACCCTTTTGACCGAAGACCAAGGGCGCTCGCCAAAATCTATCGAGGCCCCACTTTCCTTTGCAATGAGTTTGAGCTTGCAACTCCAACTTTTCCGTTCGAGCCGCCTCTTAACTTCGCCGCAATTCCAGCGGTCTTCGAACAGAAAGGGGCCGGCTGTGTTGATAAATCCCTCAATTGTGAACGCGGCCAGCAGCAACGCGCCCATCCGCTTCCACAGCGCCCCTATGGGCTCCTCCCGGGCTCTAGAAAGCAACGATTTAGCCCCGTGCAGCAGGACCGGCGCAGGCCGGTAATCGAAGTCTCGACTCACTTCGAATCCTCGCTTTTTACGCATGCAAGTCTCCCCACTTGGTGGAGCGCATCGTATCCCAACCCTCCCAAGGTGTCAGCCGCCCCGCCAGGCAGGCCGGCCCATCCCCACTTCTGGAGATTTCCCCATGAGTGCATTTTGCGTTTTCGGAATGACCGAGCCGCTCGCGAAGAAGGCTGCTGAGCGCGCTTGGCAAAAGCACCTTGAATCCATGACCGCCGAGGTTCGCGCGTGTCTGCGGCCATCCGACCAGGCCGACTGGGTCAAGGTCAAGACGGAATACCTGTTGGCGAAAGGCAAGCCGGTACATCTTTCGGCCCCGTTCGACGCCCCGCAATTCGCCCGGGACTTTATAAAGCTTGCCGCTTCCACTGGCCGGACCTCGCGCCTGTGTCTCATGTGTCGCGGCCCGGTTCTGGACAAGCACGGCACGCCCAGGATCAGCAAGACGACCAAGCGGGAAATGATCGGCTGGGTTCCCCATACGCGCTAACGAAATCGAATTTCATCAGACCACTACGGAAACGACATGGCAAAGAACAGCATCGACGTGTACGGATCGACCGGGAAAACCAACATCCTGACGTTCCTACCCGAACAACTCCATCTGGTTACCGACCCGGAACATCCCCTGTTCGATGAGCGGGTGTTCCTGCCCCTGGACGAAGCGATGGTGCTGAACATCAAGCAGTTCGGCGTCCTGCAATCCATCCTGGTGTGGAAGGACCCTGAATCGGGCAAGACGCTGGTTGTCGCCGGGCGACAGCGAGTAAAGCACACGGAGGAAGCCAACAGGCGCCGAATTGCCGAAGGCAAAAAGCCCTGGCTCGTGCCAGCCGTCCCGCGCAGGGGTCGCACCGCGCGCGAAGTCGCCGCCGGCATGGTCATCGAAAACGAACTGCGCAGGCCGGATACCCCGCTCGGCCGAGCCAACAAGATGGCATCCATGATGAACCAGGGCTACTCGGAAGATGAACTGGCGCTGATCTTCGGCTGCGGACCGGCCACCGTGCGCGACACCCTGGCAATTCTGGACTGCACCGCCGCCGTGAAGAACGCGCTCGAAGCGAGCGACATCACGCTGACACACGTCAAAACCCTGGTGAAGATGCAGCCCGACGAGCAGCGCGCCAAGGTGGCCGAACTGGTCGAAGCGGGCAAGGATGCCAAGCCGCATGAGCGCAGCCGCAAGCAGGCCGCCGTCATGGGCGAGCGCCCCCGCGTCAAATCTCAAAAAGAAATTCGCGCAGCCTTGGCGCAGGCAAAAGGGGATTACGCAGCCGCGTTGCGCTGGGTTCTAGGAAAGAGCGGAGAGGAAACCGCTCAAATATCCTAAGGCCAGATATGCAGCCGCCGCTCGTCTTATGAAAACGCTATTTGGCCTCATAGATGGAAGGGCTCGCGATAAAGGCGCGGCAAGCCGCATCCAGCGTTTGCCCTGTCTGCAAGGCCACAGAGGCGCTTTGAATTGCGTAACGAGCCTTTTTGATACGGTCCTTTCTCATTTCAACGCCCACAACGAACTCAGAGTCATTGGACTCGGGGTTCGGAGTGGGAATTTGCCGAACAGCCTCCGCAGCACGAGCGACCTGGGATAGCTGCTGTAGCAACATCTGGCCTTGGGCCCATATCCCTCCTGCCTCGTCCAGTCCGTCAAATGCCTTGGTCAACATTGGCAAGCAATCCTTCACCTTCTCAATGGAATCTATGGTTGGAGCGGCTGGTTCACCCTCAAGCAATAGCCGAAGGTTTCCGACCCGATGATCAGAAAGGGCTACCGAGGAGATTACTCGGTTGACTGCTTTTATCTCCTTGTAAAGCACCTCGCGGTTCCGGGCTTGAATCCCTTCTTTACGTGCTCGGTCGGCCAATCGCGCCGCTCCAATGATTGCAGCTATGGAGCCAATGGCTTGTACCCAGTTTGCGACACCGGAACTTAACAGTCCCGTCCAACCAAGCATGACTACGGCGAGAAAAACGCTGCCGATGGCGGCAAGGCACAGCAGAACAAACGCAAACGCGTTCTGCCAGCAACTGTTCGCCTTGACTACCTCAATCATCCATTTCATCGCCACCCCTTCTTGAGTCGGCGATCGTACCTCTGTCCAAAGGAAGTGTCATCATGATCCGCGACCAGTTCGTCCTGGACCTCAACCAAGAAATCATCGTAGACAACTTCGCCGGCGGCGGAGGTGCCTCCACCGGCATTGAAATGGCCCTAGGCCGCTGCGTCGATATCGCCATCAACCATGACCCGGAAGCGGTCGCCCTCCACCAGATGAACCACCCGCAGACCAAGCACTATTGCGAGTCGGTGTGGGACATTCACCCCTCCCAGGCGGTCCAGAGCCGCCCCGTGGGCTTGGCGTGGTTCTCCCCCGACTGCAAGCACTTCAGCAAGGCCAAGGGCGGCAAACCGCGCGAAAAGCGGATTCGCGGGCTGGCTTGGGTAGTGCTGCGCTGGGTCTATTGGGCGCGCCCCCGGGTCATCATGCTGGAGAACGTCGAAGAGTTCAAAACCTGGGGGCCGCTGCTCGAAAGCGGCCAGCCTTGCCCCAAACGCAAGGGCGCAACGTTCCGCTCTTTCGTCCATCAGTTGCAGGAGCAGGGGTACGCCGTCGAAACGCGCGAGTTGCGCGCCTGCGACTATGGCGCCCCCACGATCCGAAAGCGCCTGTTCCTGATCGCCAGATGCGACGGCAACCCCATTGTCTGGCCGGCGCCGACCCACGGCGCGCCGGACTCCCCCGAAGTGTCCATGGGGCTGCGCAAGCCCTGGCGCACGGCTGCCGAATGCATCGACTGGTCCATACCTTGCCCGTCAATCTTCGAACGCACTCGCCCTCTGGCGGAGGCAACGATGCGCCGCATCGCCCGCGGCATTCGCCGCTATGTAATCGAGTCCGCAGACCCGTTCATCGTCAAGGTGAACCACGGTGGCGAAGAGTTTCGAGGGCAGGAATTATCCGCCCCCATGCAAACTCTGACTTCCAAGCTGGGCTTTGGCGTCGCGGTGCCGCATGTCACCAAGTTCCGGGCCGGCGCCACTGGCTCCGCGATCAATGAACCCTTGCACACCGTCACTGCGGGCGGGGACCAGGCCCGCCCCGGCACAGGGAACGCAATGGGGTTCGTCGTACCCTACCTGACGGAGCATGCCAACGGATCTACGCAACGCAACTTCCCGGCAGATGAGCCACTGCGCACCCAATGCGCCGAGGTCAAGGGCGGGCACTTCGCGGTCGTGGCGCCGACCATGGTTCAGATGGGCTACGGCGAACGTCCCGGACAAGCCCCGCGCGCCCTGGATCTGGGCCGCCCCCTGGGCACCGTGACCGCACAAGGCGGCAAGCACGCCCTGGTAGGCGCGTTCATGGCGAAGCACTACGGCGGCCACTACGACGGCGCAGGCGCTCCGCTGGATGGCCCCAGCCACACCATCACGACCGCAGACCATCACGCCCTCGTCACGGCGCAACTGATGACCAACACGACTGGGCACCCCGGCGCAGCCGCCGACGCCCCCGTTCCCACACTCACCACGGGTGGACAGCAAGGCTTGGTGACCGCGCAGCTGGTCGGCTGCGGTGGCCGCGCGGCACAAAGCCGCCCCCGCGGGATCGATGAGCCGGCTCAGACGCTGACGGCCAAAGCAGACACCTGCCTGGTGACTTCCAACCTAGTCAAACTGCGCGGCGAATGCACGGGCAGCGGCGCAGCTGAACCCGTGGCTACGGTCACGGCAAGCGGCACGCACATCGGCGAAGTCCGCGCCTTCCTGGTGAAGTACTACGGGCAAGGCGGCCAGGACCAAAACATCCAAGATCCCATGCACACCGTCCCGACCAAGGATCGCATGGGCTTGGTCACTGTCGCCGGCCAGGAATACCAGATCGCCGATATCGGAATGCGCATGCTGGAGCCGCACGAACTCTATGCAGCCCAGGGCTTCCCCGCCGACTACGTGATCGCCCCCACCATCAACGGCCGACGCCTGCCGAAGCATGCGCAGGTCCGTATGTGCGGTAACAGCGTCTGCCCGCCGCTGGCTGCGGCGCTGGTTCGCGCGAATCTCCCCGAAATGGCCGCCTGGTCCCGCCAGGACGCCAAACTCCAAAGGATTCCGGCATGACCAACCAGAACCAGAACAACGCCGCCCAGCCAGCACAACAGGGCGCGGGGAAATGAGCATGGCATCCACCGGCCAATACAAGTGCCAGCAGTGCGGCGGCACGTTCTCCGCCAGGACCGCAGACCGTGCCCGCGGCTGGGCGCGCTTCTGCTCGAAGTCCTGCAAGGCACGCAATTTGGATGCTTCCACAGCCCGTACATAGACGAGCTTCGCGCGCAGTAATGTGGCGCCCCAGCCCAGCGAAGCTCAGCTATAGGGGCTGTCTACCGCCAAAGCTACCTTCTGACATTCCGTGGAAACCCTCTGCAAAAGCAGGACCACAGGAACCAGAGTACCGACCACAAACTCCAGGTCCTTCTTTCGCGAATCCGGGTCATCGGTCGACCCAGTAAAGTGGACACGCGCACGTTCTAGCATCTTGTCAACAAGTCGAAGCTGTCCCAACGCCGATGCGAGTTTAGGTCCACAGTTTCCATCTAGCGGCCCGAGCGAGGAAGGCTCTGGCAGCACATAGAAACTGCGAATAGCCTGAAGCCGATTCCGGATATCCTCAAACACTCTCATGCTCGTGCCGAACGCCCCTGCTTTCTCAAGCCGCGGCACAAGTTCATCCAATTCGCTGGCCATCGCCGCCAGTTGCAGGTAGGCCCCGGCCGCCTCATGGACAGCCCGAATCAATCTCTCCCTCTGATTGGTTCGATGCTGCCAATAAGCAATCCCGACTGCGCCGCAGGCAGCGCCCACGGTCCCAAATGCAGTCATCGCATTGAGCAAACTCACATTTGCCAATGCGCCGGGTCTGTCGCGCCACTGCCAGCCGAAAACAAAACCTGCAATCGCTGCACCCGCTGCGACCGCTATCCAAAAGACGGTAAGGCGCCAATCTTGAAACTTGATTTCGTTCATTGCCATCCTCGCCACGGCCCTCTTGTGGGCATCGCGATCGTACTCCATACAGCAGGACTCCGACCATGACCAACCGCACAGCCGCCCAAGCGGCACATCGCCACTCCGTCCTCACCCGCGAAGAAGTGGGCGAACTCTATAAAGATTGGTTCTGCATCTTCGGCGTGAATGCCGGCAGCGCCGAGCTTTGCATTCGTGAGATTGAAGCCGCCGTGCTGTCCAAGCTGCGCGCCCCTGTGGCCGGCGAGCGGACGGCCGATACGCTCACGCAGGTCTATGACCGGTTCGGTATCGGTGTCTTGGCGCGTAACCCCAGCACTTTGATGGTGTGCCTCGGTAACGTAATTCGCCGCGCAAACTGCCTAAGCCAAGTCGAGCTTGTATTGTCCGTGCCGACAACGCCTGAGCCTGACGATGATGGGATATGGGGCGAAGAAAGCCTGCTGCGCTGGGGCGCAGATGAAAAAGGGTACGCCGAGCACTTCAAGGCCGCGCTTGCTGAATGGTCTCGCCACGCCGCCCTGGCAAGCGCCCCTGTAGCCGGGGAGCCGGTGCGCAAGCCGGTCATGTCGGTGGCCGAGTTCTGCGCCGAAGCGGATCGCCTTGGCCTGACCGCCGATACGCTCTTTGCGCAGTTGGCCCAGCGCCCCGAATTCGCTGACTGTCTTCCCCAGGCGGACAAGGACGGCGGCCAGCAGCGCGCCGAAGTGACGGAGGCGCAGTGCGTCGCTGTCTACCAGGCGCTTGACGAATTCGGCAGCGGCATTGACATCTACGACTTCGGGCTGCCGGGGCTCAATGACCACCGTCGACAGAAGGTCGTTGAGATTATCCGCGCCGCCCTTTCTGCCACCCAGACCGAACAAGGGGAACGCTGATGGGCAGCCAGATAACCGCTTTCATCCTGCCGGCAGAACTTCCGGGCGAACAGTGGAAGCCGAGCAATGGAACCGTGGGCTACTCGTTCGTCGCTGACGTCTGCGGCAACTGCGAGCGCGATCAGGACGAGGACTGCGACATCCTGGCGCGGTCATTCCGTGGCGAGGCCGTCGAATGGCGCCGGACGGAGGCAGATGGTTGCTTCTGCATGGCTTACGTGCCGAAGGGCGAACGCCTGCCGGAGCCGCCATGCCCGCATACGGCAAGCCTTGATCTGCCCACCCAGCCCACCGAGGAAGGAGGCGCCCATGGCTGAAGCGACGATTCTGGATCCCTGCTGTGGCGGCCGCATGATGTGGTTCGACCGCCAGGATCAGCGCGCCCTGTTCGGCGACATTCGCAGCGAGGAACACACCCTGTGCGACGGCCGGGCCTTCAACATCACGCCGGACCTGAATATGGACTTCCGCGCGATTCCCTTCGCCGCGGACACGTTCAGCTTGGTGGTGTTCGACCCTCCCCACCTTCGCCGCGCTGGCCGGGATTCCTGGCTGCGTGCCAAGTACGGAATCCTCGGCGA
Source organism: Achromobacter sp. ASV32 (assembly GCF_016428805.1). Taxonomy (GTDB): domain Bacteria; phylum Pseudomonadota; class Gammaproteobacteria; order Burkholderiales; family Burkholderiaceae_B; genus Achromobacter. The sequence goes on along the minus strand of NZ_JAELTJ010000008.1, from coordinate 82,064 downwards.
CGACTGGCAGGACGACCTGCGGCGCGGCTTGACCGAATGCTTCCGCGTGCTCAAGCCGGCCGGCGTGCTGATCTTCAAGTGGGCCGAGGTCCAAATCCCGGTCAGCCAGATCCTGGCCCTTACCGATCACCGGCCGCTGTTTGGCCACAAGTCCGGCAAGCGCGAAAAGACCCACTGGCTGACCTTCATAAAGCCAGCCGACACCGATAAGAAGGAGATGTGATGCAAGACCGATTCGTAAGCCACGCCGAGATCGCGGAACGCCTGCATCTCAACCCTGACCATGTTCGTGATCGTCTAACGAAGCGTGCGGACTTCCCCCGTCCATTCTTGTTTGGAGGCGCCCGCCGATGGAAAGAGGAAGAAGTGCTGGATTGGATCGAAAGTCGCCGGGTTGCGCCAGATGGCCGGCGACAACGGCTGTGATTGAACCGCGTCTCGTAGCACAACTTCAATTTTTGAGGTGTCTTGATTGCTGCGCGACACGAATGCACTGACCAATCCTGTTGTCGATCCAACCAGGCCAAACAAGATCGCCGCCCAAAAGCTGAGGCGCTCGCGCTTGCGCCTTTCGGCTTCTGAGATTGCTGCGCGCACCTTCAGGATGCCACTGTCGGTCAGGTAGAACGGCTGGTCTTGGTCATCGTCCCAATCCATGCGCGAATAGAACTCGCCCGTCCTTTTGGGCGGGATACCATTTGCCTGGCATATGGTGGCCTTCAGCAGTAGTCTTTCTGTTTCGATGACGCGCGCAAGATCTTGGGCCATATAGGCGTCGGCGACCGCGTCAAGCAACGGACCATCGTCCTGCGTCAGCCCTTGTCGTTGCAGTTTCGCGACCTCGTTCCAATGGCGCCCGACTTCAGCCACCCGTTGCTTATGAATGAGCGAAAGCCGAGCCGCTTCGAGAGCCATGCCCCATCTCTGTTTGATGCCACCATGCCAGAACAGAGCTACAAAGCGCAGAATGATCATGCCAAACCTCAGTCTAGTTTTCGCGCGATGTCCGACGCGCTTTCTCTGTAATAAATCATGAGGCTGCGCGGATCCCGGTGACCCACCATCCGCGCCAGTTCCAGGATGCTCAGCTTCTTGGCCAGCCGCGTCAGCGCCGTGGCCCGGGCGTCATGGAAGGTTGCGCCCTCCACCTCGGCCAGGGCCTTGGCATGCCGGAAGTACACGTCACGTAGCGCGCCGGTCAGAGTGAACATCCGCTCCTTGTCCACATCCTTCAGCGCCTTGAACAGCGCAACTGCCCGCTTCGACAGCGGCACAGCGCGCCGGTCTCCGTTCTTGGTCTGGTCCAACTGGGCCACCTGCTTTTTCAGGTCAACCTGGGCCCGCTCCAGGGACAGCAGCTCGCCGGACCGCATCGCCGTCTCCAGGGAAAGGAGGAACGCCACCGCGGTCTGGTGGCGCTTGTCTTCGACGGGCTTGCCTTCTTCCCACCCCAGTGCCAGCACGATCCGGTCTATTTCTTCCTGGGTATAAATGCGCTCGCGGTGGCGCCCCTTGGACGGCATGGTCAGCGCCAGCCAAGCGTCATCCTTGACGTTGTGCCATTCCTTCCTGGCGTAGCCCCAGGCCGCGCGCAGGAGGGCGATATCGCGCCGGCAGGATGTGGGCTGCACCTGGGCCAGCCGTTTGTCGCGCCAGGCCGCCAGATCCACCGTGGTGACGGCGTGGATAGGTTTGGCGCACAGTTCCGGCTCGTCCTTCAGGAAGCGATCGATTCGCACGCGTTCCCAGCGGTGGCCCTTGTTCTTGGGCGACACCTCATCCCGGAAACGCTCCAGGACCTGGGCCAGCGTCTTGACGACGATCCCGCCCACGGCGGTGGTTGCCAGCTCGGTTTCCCGGCTGGCTGCCCATTCCTGGGCCTCCCGCTTGGTGGCAAACGTCTTGCTCTCCCTAGTGCCGCCTTTGCTGACCTCGGCGCGCCATGTGTCCCCGCGCTTGCGAAAAGTACCCAATTTCGTCCTCTTTGGCGTAAATCCTGGCGTGGATTTGGCGTAGCAAAGTAGGCGATTTAATGGGTGGATGTCAAAGCTGTTGGCAAAAGAAAACCCCCGAGGCACTCGAATCCTCGGGGGTTGTATGACATTGTTGGCGTAACGCCAAAACAGTGTCAGGTAATACGTGGTGCGAAGGAGGGGACTCGAACCCCTACACCTGTTACGGCGTCAGGACCTAAACCTGGTGCGTCTACCAATTTCGCCACCTTCGCAAAGCCAAGCCCGCTATTGTAGCTTGCTTGTTAAAATCTTGCGTCATGAATCCGCGCCTCGATGCTTTACACCCCTACCCGTTCGAAAAATTGCGGGCGTTGCTGGCCTCGGCCCGCTCGCAGCCGGACGGCCTGACGCCCATCAATCTGTCGATTGGCGAGCCCAAGCACGCCGCGCCGGCGCGCGTCGGGCAGGCGATCTGCGACCATCTGGGCGGGTTGTCGGTGTACCCGTCGACCAAGGGCGACCCTGCCCTGCGCCGCGCGATCTCCGAGTGGCTGGCGCGGCGCTACAGCATTCCGGCGCCGGATCCCGAGACCCAGGTGCTGCCGGCGCTGGGATCGCGCGAGGCGCTGTTCGCCTTTACGCAGACGGTGATCGACCCATCGGCCGGGTCGGTGGTGATCTGTCCCAACCCGTTCTACCAGATCTACGAAGGCGCGACGCTGCTGGCCGGGGCCACGCCCTACTACGTCAATGCCGACGCGCTGCGCAATTTCGCCTGCGACTGGAACCAGGTGCCGGACGAGGTCTGGAAGAAGACGCGGCTGGTGTTCGTGTGCTCGCCGGGGAACCCGGCCGGCAATGTGATGACGCTGGACGAATGGGAGGACCTGTTCGCCCTGTCGGACCGTCATGGCTTCGTGATCGCGTCGGACGAGTGCTATTCCGAGATCTACCTGGACGAAGGCAATCCGCCGCTGGGCGGTCTGCAGGCGGCGCGGCGCCTGGGCCGCAACGACTACCGCAACCTGGTGGCGTTCTCCAGCCTGTCCAAGCGCTCCAATGTGCCGGGGCTGCGGTCGGGTTTCGTGGCGGGCGACGCCGCGCTGATCGGCCGCTTCCTGCTGTATCGCACGTATCATGGCAGCGCCATGAGCCCGATCGTGTCGGCGGCCAGTGTCGCGGCATGGACGGATGAGGCCCACGTCAAGGACAACCGGCGCCTGTATCGGGAAAAATTCGAGGCGGTGCTGCCCATTTTGCAAAACGTGCTGGACGTGTCCCGGCCGCAGGCATCGTTTTACCTGTGGGCGGCCACGCCGGGGTCCGATACGGCGTTTGCCCGTGACCTCTACGGCCGCACAGGTGTTACCGTGCTGCCGGGCAGTTTCCTGGCCCGCGACGCGCACGGCGTGAATCCGGGGCAAGGCCGCATCCGGCTGGCGCTGGTGGCGCCGTTGGCCGATTGCGTGCAGGCGGCCGAACGCATTGCCCATTTTGTAAATACTTCTGTTTGATCAACCTTTGAAAAGCTGACCCGTTATGACTCTCGACCTGCAGACCACCATCGAAAAAGCCTGGGATGACCGGGCCAACCTGTCGTCTGGCGACGCCAGCGCCGAAGTGCGCGAAGCCGTCGAGCACACCATCGACGGGCTGGATCTGGGCCGCCTGCGCGTGGCCGAAAAAATCAATGACGACTGGGTCGTGCACCAGTGGATCAAGAAGGCGGTGCTGCTGTCGTTCCGGCTGTACGACAACGCCATCATGGGCCAGGCTCCCCTGCAGTTCTACGACAAGGTGCCGCTGAAGTTCTCGGAATACGGCGACAACGCGTTCAAGCAAGGCGGCTACCGCGTGGTGCCGCCCGCCGTGGCCCGCCGCGGCGCCTTCCTTGGCCGCAACGTGGTGTTGATGCCCTCGTACGTGAACATCGGCGCCTACGTCGATGAAGGCACGATGGTCGATACCTGGGCCACCGTCGGTTCGTGCGCGCAGATCGGCAAGAACGTCCACCTGTCCGGCGGCGTCGGTATCGGCGGCGTGCTCGAACCGCTGCAAGCCAACCCCACCATCATCGAAGACAACTGCTTCATCGGCGCCCGCTCGGAAGTCGTGGAAGGCGTGATCGTCGAAGAGAACTCGGTACTGGCGATGGGCGTGTACCTGTCGCAAAGCACCAAGATCTATGACCGCGCCACGGGCAAGGTCAGCTACGGCCGCGTGCCGTCGGGTTCGGTGGTGGTCCCGGGCTCGCTGCCGTCGGCCGACGGCACGCACAGCCTGGCCTGCGCCGTGATCGTCAAGCGGGTCGACGCGCAAACGCGCGCCAAGACCAGCATCAATGATCTGTTGAGGGCGTAACGTAAATGTCGGGCTCTGTTGTTCTGGATCTGGTCAAAGATCTGATCTCGCGCCCGTCGGTCACCCCGGCGGACGCGGACTGCCAGGCGACGCTGGCAGCGCGCCTGGCGCGCATCGGCTTTACCTGCGAAACCATCGCCCAGGGCGGTGTCACCAATCTGTGGGCACGGCGCGGCACGAGCGCGCCGCTGGCGGTCTTTGCCGGCCACACGGACGTGGTGCCCCCGGGCCCGCGCGAAAAGTGGGAAAGCGATCCGTTCGTGCCCACCGAGCGCGACGGTTTCCTGTACGGCCGCGGCGCGGCCGACATGAAAAGCTCGATCGCCGCCTTCGTGGTGGCGGCCGAGGAATTCGTGGCGGCCAATCCGCAGCACGGGGGTTCGATCGCGCTGTTGATCACGTCCGACGAAGAAGGCCCGTCGATCGACGGCACCGCCATCGTCTGCGACGCGCTCAAGGCGCGGGGCGAACAGATGGATTACTGCATCGTCGGCGAGCCGACGTCGGGCGACGTGCTGGGCGATACCTGCAAGAACGGCCGCCGCGGCTCGCTGTCGGGCACGCTGACGGTCAAGGGTATCCAGGGCCACGTGGCTTACCCGCACCTGGCCCGCAACCCGGTGCACCAGCTGGCGCCGGCGCTGGCCGAGATCGTCAAGATCGAATGGGACCAGGGCAACGAATATTTCCCGCCGACCACGTTCCAGGTCTCGAACCTGAACTCGGGCACGGGCGCCACGAACGTGGTGCCCGGCGAGGCCGTGGCACTGTTCAACTTCCGTTTCTCCACCGCCAGCACGCCGGAAAGCCTGCAGGCGCGGGTGCACGAAGTGCTGGACCGGCATGGCCTGGAATACACGCTGGATTGGGATCTGGGCGGCGAGCCCTTCCTGACGCCGCGCGGTTCGCTGACCGACGCGCTGGTCAAGGCGATCCGCGAGGAAACCGGGGTGACCGCCGAGCTGTCCACCACGGGCGGCACGTCCGACGGCCGCTTCATCGCCAAGATCTGCCCGCAAGTCATCGAGTTCGGCCCCTGCAACGCCACGATCCACAAGGTCAACGAGCGTATCGAGCTGGCCTCGCTGGAACCGCTTAAAAACATCTATCGGCGCACGCTGGAAAACCTCCTGCCCGCCAAGTAAAAAGCCCCCTCATGTATCAATCCGCCCGCCAAGAACTGCTGACCCTGCGCGACCTGATCCGCTATGGCGTATCGCGCCTGAACGCCGCCGAGGTGGCGCTGGGTCACGGTAGCGACAACGCCTGGGACGAGGTGGTCTACCTGGTCCTGCACGCGTTGCACCTGCCGCTGGACACGCTGGAGCCCTTTCTGGACGCCCGCGTGCTCAGCGAAGAGCGCAACCGTGTGCTGGAACTGATCGACCGCCGCGTGACCGAGCGCGTGCCGGCCGCCTACCTCACCAACGAGGCCTGGCTGCGCGGGCATCGCTTCTACGTGGACAAGCGCGTCATCGTGCCGCGCTCGCCCATCGCGGAGCTGCTGGACGAAGGCCTGTCGCCCTGGGTGCAGGACGCGCAGGCCGTCGACAACGTGCTGGACATGTGCACTGGCTCGGGCTGCCTGGCCATCCTGGCGGCCATGGCGTTCCCGTACGCCCATGTGGACGCCGTGGACGTGTCGCCGGACGCGCTGGACGTGGCCCGCCGCAACGTTGACGATTACGGCCTGGCCGACCGGCTGGCGCTGCACCAGAGCAATCTGTTCGACAGCCTGCCCGCGCGCCAGTACGACGTGATCGTGTGCAATCCGCCCTATGTGAACAGCGGCTCCATGGACGCGCTGCCGCAGGAGTACCGCCATGAGCCCCAACTGGCCCTGGCCGGCGGTGCCGATGGCATGGATCTGGTGCGGCGCATTCTGGAAGCCGCACCGCGTTTTCTGTCGGAAAATGGTGTGCTGGTGCTGGAAATCGGCCATGAACGCGATTTCTTCGAAGCCGCCTTCCCCGAGCTGTCGCCGGTGTGGCTGGATACGGCAGAGGCGTCCGACCAGCTTCTGCTGCTGACCCGCGAGCAACTGACGACGTGATACGCGCTACTGGATTGACCCTGCGCCGCGGCACGAAGGTGCTGCTGGACGACGCTGAATTCGTGGTGCATCCGGGCGAGCGCGTCGGCATCGTGGGCAAGAACGGCGCCGGCAAGTCGTCCCTGTTCGCCCTGTTGACCGGCGCGCTGGACCTGGACGCCGGCAACCTGGCGCTGCCAGCCGGCTGGCGCATCGCCAGCGTCGAACAGGAACTGCATGCCGACGACCGCCCTGCCCGCGAATTCGTCATCGATGGCGACACCGGACTGCGCGCCTTGCAGGCGCGCCGCGCCACACTGACGGATGACCAGGGCACGCAGATCGCCGAGGTCGAAGCGGCGCTGGTCGAGGCCGGCGCCTGGAGCGCTGCCTCGCGCGCCGAGCAACTGCTGGCCGGCCTGGGCTTCAAGCCCGCGGAGTGGACCCAGCCGGTGGCGAGCTTTTCCGGCGGCTGGCGCATGCGCCTGGCGCTGGCGCGCGCGCTGATGGCGCCGTCCGAACTACTGTTGCTGGATGAGCCCACCAACCACTTGGATCTGGACGCCATGTTGTGGCTGGAGAAATGGCTGACCGCCTATCCGGGCACCGTCATGCTGATCTCGCACGACACCGAGTTCCTGGACGCGGTGGCCAAGTCCATCCTGCATTTCGACCACGCCAAGCTGGTGCGCTATCGCGGCGGCTATGGCGACTTCCTGACGCAGCGCGCCGAGCGTCTGCGCCAGACCAATATCGCATACGAACGGCAGACGCGCGAAGCGGCCCGCCTGCAGGGTTTCATCGACCGTTTCAAGGCCAAGGCGTCCAAGGCCAAGCAGGCCCAGAGCCGCGTCAAGGCGCTGGCCCGCATGCAGGTGCTGGCGCCGCTGCAGGCCGAGGCCGGTATCGACATCCGCATCCCGTCGCCCGAGCAGGTGCCGGATCCGCTGCTGACGCTGGAGCACCTGTCGGCAGGCTATACGGACGCCGCGGGCAACGCCGTGCCGATCCTGCGCGACGTGACTTTGATGGTGCGCGCGGGCAGCCGCGTGGGCGTGCTGGGCGCGAACGGCGCGGGCAAGAGCACGCTGATCAAGACGCTGGCCGAGGAAATTCCCGTGCAGGCCGGCGAGCGCCGCGCCTCGCGCGGGCTGGCGATCGGCTACTTCCACCAGCACCAGTTGGACATGCTGGATGTGGACAGCACGCCGCTGGCACACCTGGCACGGCTGGCCCCGGAAACACGCGAGCAGGAGCTGCGCAACTATCTGGGCGGCTTCGGTTTCTCGGGCGATACGGTCAGCAGCAAGGTCGGCCCCATGTCGGGCGGCGAAAAAGCCCGCCTGGCACTGTCGCTGATTGTCTGGCAAAAGCCCAACCTGCTGCTGCTGGACGAACCCAGCAACCATCTGGACGTGGAAACACGCGAGGCCCTGGCCGCCGCGCTGGCGGAATTCGGCGGCAGCATGCTGCTGGTCTCGCATGACCGCCACCTGCTGCGCACGACCGTGGACAGTTTCTGGATCGTCGCCGATGGCGCCGTGCGCGAGTTCGACGGCGACCTGGAAGACTACCGGGACTGGCTGGCCGCCCGCAACGCGGGTGAACGCGCGGACGCCGCGCGCGAGAACGCCGGGAGCGGTGAACCCGTCGTCGACCGCAAGGCCCAGCGGCGGGCCGAAGCGGAGCAACGCCAACGCCTGTCCACCCTGCGCAAACCGCTGGAAGCCAAGCTGGCCAAGGTGGAATCCGAAATGGAAAAGCTGCGTGCCAAGCTGCACACATTGGACGGCATCATCGCCGACCCCGATCTGTATTCGGACGCACGCCGCAACGAACGCCAGAAGGTCATGGCCGAGCACGGCGAACACGGCAAGCGCATGGAAACGCTGGAAGAGCAGTGGCTGGAACTGCAAGGCTCGCTGGAAGAGATCGACCAAAGCGAAGCCTGAACCCGGCGGGCGGCCAGGCCGCCCGCCTGTTTTCGCGCCAGGTAACGCCTAGTAATAATAATAGTTATCATTTATACTCGCTTGCGAATTTGACTCTATCTGGCGCTGGGCGTCAGCGACATGTCTTCGCTTACCGATGTATTTCTCCGCCACTACCGCGAGGTGCTGGGCTTTCTTTCGCTGCGCACCGGGTCCCGTGATGTAGCCCAGGACTGCGCGCAGGATACCTGGATCAAACTGGCCGAGTTCAAGGACAAGACCCGCCCGGACAATGACCGCGCCTATGTCTTCCGGGTAGCGGCCAACATCGCCACCGACTGGCACCGCCGCCGCAGCCGCGAACTGACCGCGACTGCCGACTACGCGGCGGCCCGGCCTGCCTGCCTTGAAGCCGACACACTGGATGTGGCGGCCGCCAATCAATTGCTGCGCCGGCTGGAAGCCGCCCTGCTCGCCCAGCCCCGCCGCAGCCTGGATGTCTTCGTCCTGCATCGCCACGAGGGGCTGACCTATCGCGCCATCGCCGAACGCTTCGCGATTTCGGTCAGCGCGGTGGAAAAGCACATGATGCGCATCCTGCTCGCCTGCGATCAGGCGCTGGCGTAAGCATGGCGCCTGCTGCCCGCCGGGCCGAAGCCGCCAATGAAGAAGCCTCGCGCTGGGTGGTTCGCGCCAGCGGGCAGCCGCTGGATGCGCAGACCCAGGCGGAATTCGATGCCTGGTATCACGCCGACGCCAGCCACGCCGCTGCCTATGATCGCCTGGCGCGGGTGTGGCGCCGCCTGGGCGAGATCGACCGTGGCAAGCTGGCCCCGCGGCCGGCGCGCAAACGCCGCGCCGCCTTGGCGCTGGCGCTGCTGGCGGTAACCGGCATGGCGTGGCACGCGCTGCGGGACGTTCATCCTGGCGCGGACTACGCCAGCGGCGCCGAAGTGCTGCGCGTAGCCCTGCCCGATGGATCCACCGCCGTGCTGGATGCGCACTCGGCCATCGCGCTCGATTTTGGACCCGATACACGCACGGTGCGGCTGCTGGCCGGACAGGCGTTGTTCAATGCCGCGCCCTCCGTGGCCGGCGGCCCCGCATTTATCGTGGCAACCCCCGACGCCTCGGCGACGGCGCTGGGTACGCGTTACAGCGTGGCGCGCGGACCAGACGGCACGCGCGTCACCGTCTATCAGCATCGCGTCGCGGTACAGTGCCAGGCCTGCACCGATGGCCAAGCACTGATCCTGGAGCCGGGCCAGAGCGCCGCGGTGTCCGCTGCCGGCTTCACCCCCGGCCACGCACCCAAGGAAAGCGCGCCCGACTGGAGCGAGGGGGTGCTGGCCTTCAACAATGCCCCGCTGCCAGACGCCGCCGCGCAACTGTCGCGCTACACCGGCAAGCACATCCTGGTGCTGGGGGAACTGGCACAGGGTACCCACGTGTCCGGCACGGTCAATATCGCGGACCCCAAGCGGGCGCTGGCCTTGCTGCTCGCCCAGACCAAGCTGCGGATCACCGATCTGCCGGGGCTGCTGATCCTGCGCTGAAGAGTGGCGATTAATTGGTAAATGAGAATCGATATAAATTATTCATCGCGCAGATACTGAGGTGAACGCTGCGTGGCCACGTCCTACGGCTGACATCAACACCGCTTGGGACGTATCCATGCCTTTCCTCTTCGACGGCAACCCCCGGCGCCTGGCAGGCGCTTCAGCCGCCCTTTTCTGCGCCGCGCTGGCGCTGGCAGCGCCCGTCGCCGCGCAGCCGCCAGCACGCGCAGCCACGTATGATCTGCCCGCCCAGCCGCTGGGCGAAGCCCTGTTGGCGCTGGGCCGCCAGGCCGGGTTGGAGATTTCGTTTCCGCCGGCCGCGGTCGCAGGCAAGACCGCACCCGCGCTGCAAGGCGAGTATTCCGCGTTGCTGGCGCTGGACAAGCTGCTGGCCGGCTCCGGCCTGGCGCTGCGGGCCGACGGCCCGGGCCGCTATATCGTCTTCGTGGACAAGACCACCCAGTTTTCACCGCTGCGGCTGGACGCGGTGCGGGTCTATGGCGAACAGGTCGGCGAGCGCGTCTACGGGCGCGAGGAAATCGCAGAAACGCCGTCGTCGAACCGGGACCTGAGCACACTGCTCGCCACCCATCCGGCGGTACGCACCAATCCAGGCGCGGCAGGTTCGCAGAACCGCGGTTCGCTCAATGTCGAGGACATCTCCTTCCACGGCTCCAGCCCCTACCAGAACCTGTTCCAGATCGACGGCATGGACGCGACCAATCGCGTGAACCCGGCCAGCAAGAACCTGAACCTGCAGGTCGGCAACATCCCCAGCAATCCGCAGTCGTACTTCGTGGACACCAGCCTGCTGGAAGAGGTGCGCGTCCACGACAGTTTCGTGCCGGTGGAATATGGGCGTTTCACCGGCGGCGTGGTCGATGCGCGGTTGCGCCGCTTTTCCGGCGAGAACCACTTGAATCTGGACTATCGCTGGAACACCTCAAAAATGACGCAGCAGCAGGTCTCCGAAGGCGACGAGACCAGTTGGGCCAAGGGCAAGCCCGGTTATTCGCCGGAATGGAAAAAGCGCTTCTATTCCGCTGTGGGCGACATTGCGTTCAGCGAGAAAGCCGGCGCGGTGTTGGCCATGTCGCGCCGCGAATCGGACATCACGCGCTGGAACATGGGCGTCGATGACAAGGGACAGCCACTGCCGGGGCAAGACCGCTATCAGGACCGCATCGACAACTTCCTGGGCAAGTTCAGCGTGCGCGCCAGCGCCGATACCATCGCCGACCTGACGCTGAAATACAGCGACCGCCGCGAAACACTGGCCAGCGACCTGTTCCGCAACACGCGCTGGGACAACAACCACGGCGCGCGCGGCGTCAGCGGCAATGTGGACCACCTGTTCCAGGGCGGGCGCTTCACGCTGCAGGCCGGCTGGGACCGCTCGATGAGCAATCGCCGATCGGTGGGCAACGAGCTGGTGACCTATCAGCCGTACAAGCTGCCGCAGTACACCGCCGGCGGCTTCGGGCGCGAACAGACGCAACAGGACACCTGGACGCTCAAGGGCCGCATCGACCTGGACCCGGTGCGCACCGGCGTCTTCACCCACAGCCTGTACGCGGGCGCCGACATCCAGCATATCGAGGCGGGCTTCAAGCGCTATCAGGAATCCTATTCCTACCGCCGCGCCTACAGCGCCAACGGCAAGTACCAGGACTTCAGCAAGGTCCGCTACCTGCCAGGCACCGTGGACGTGAACTACGACATGGCAGGCCTGTACCTGTCCGACCGCATCGAATGGCAGCGCCTGGCGCTGGATGCCGGCGTGCGCTACGACCGCGAAATTTTCCTGGGCAACAACAATATCTCGCCGCGCACCCGCCTGGACTGGGACATGTTCGGATCGGGCGACACGCTGCTCAGCGCCGGCTGGTCGCGCTACTACGGCGCCGAAGTCCTGGAGACTGCGTTGGAAGCCGAACGCAGCCGCCTGCGCAAGCAGGTGCTGGATGCCAAGGGCAAGCCGGTGGCCAACGGCGACAAGGAATACTTCGTTCAATACAAGGGCCTGCGCATGCCCTATGACGACGAATGGGCCGTGTCGCTGCGCCAGCGCATGGCCGGCGTGGAAGGCGTACTGAGCTACGTGCATCGCAACGGCCGCGATCAATGGACCAAGACGGGCAACGAGCGCGACGGCTACCAGTACACCAACGACGGCCTGTCCACCACCGACGGCGTGAGCCTGACACTGCGCATGCTTGAACCCTGGCGCCTGGGCGAGACGCGCTGGAACCTGCAGGCATCGTGGAGCTGGCAGAAGCGCAAGACCAATGCAGACCTGGTCGAAGGCTACACCGGCGATGCGCGCGCGCCGGACGACTACGTGATCTACAACGGCTCGCAGATACGCGCCATCGACCTGCCGCCCAGCTCCTTCTACCAGCCCCAGGTCGCCACGATGACGCTCATCGGCGCGTGGCCGCGCGCCGGGCTGACGTGGAGCAACATGGTGAACTGGCGCAGCAAACGCGATGCCACCATCTATGTCGGCGTGGGACCCAAGCCCTACTACCTGGACCGCTACGAATCCGGCGAGCTGCCGTCGTACTGGACCTGGGATACCAAGCTGGCCTGGCAACCCACCTTCGCGCGCAATCTGGAATTCACGGTCGAGGTGTTGAACGTGCTGAACCGCATGCCCGCGGTGACGGCCAGCAATCCGAACCTGAAGACCAACCGCAGCACCTTCCAATCGGGACGCGAGCTATGGCTGCAAGTCGGCTACCGTTTCTGATCGCAGGCGCGGCGCTGGCGATGGCCGGCGCCGCGTGGGGTGCTGATGCCACCGGCGCCAGCAAGCCCCGGGCCGTCGCCCCCGGCATCGCGGCATCGGCTCGGCCGACCAGCGCCACTTTGCCCGCCCCAGCGAACCATCCGCCCGCATCGACCACCTTCGCCGCATGCCACGGCGCCACCGGCTGGGACGCCGCCTGCCTGCGGTCGCGCTATGCCGGGCCCGCCTCGGCGTGGCCCGCGCCCACCATCGATCCCGGCGTGCACTGGACGGAATGGACGTCCGTCCCGCCCGCCACCAGCCCGCCACTGAGCTGGACTGCCGTCAATCCCGGCCAGGCGGAGCTGGCCGCCGATGTGGCGCGCGCGCCTATCGTGGCGTTGGGCCAGACGCTGTTCTTCGACACCCGGCTGTCGCGCAAGGGCCAGGTGTCCTGTGCGTCCTGTCACCTGCCGCAGCGCGCCTTCACCGATGGCCTGGCGCTGGCGGTGGGCGAGGACAAGCTGATGGGCCGGCGGCGCTCCACGCCGTTGCTGGCCGCGCCATTCGCGCCGCGCCTGTTCTGGGATGGACGCGCGGCGAGCCTGAAGGAACAGGTGCTGGGCCCTTTGCATGACCCGCGCGAGATGAACCACGATGCCGCCGGCGCGGTGGCGCGGCTGCAACAGGCCGAGGCCTATCCGCCGCTGTTCCTGAAGGCGTTTGGCGCGGCCCCAGCATCGCAGTCGCCCGTGGATGCGGACCGCATGGCGCGTGCGCTGGCGGCCTACGTAGCCTCGCTGCGGCCGGAACCCACCCGTTTCGACGCGTTCATCGCGGGTCGCAAGGACGCGCTGGACGACACCGAACTGTTGGGCATGCACCTGTTCCGTACCCAGGCCCGCTGCATGAACTGCCACAGCGGCGCGCTGCTGACCGATCACCAGTTCCACAACATCGGCCTGTCGTTCTACGGCCGCCGCAATCAGGACCTGGGGCGCTTCGAGGTCACGCGGGATCCGCAGGACCTGGGTGCATTCCGCACACCCAGCCTGCGCAATGTCTCGCGCGCCGGCCCGTGGATGCACAACGGCCTGTTTCCGGACCTGAAGGGGTTGCTGCGGATGTACAACGCCGGCATGGGCCGCGAGCCCGCCCCGGCGAATCCGCCCGATCCGTATGCGCCGCGCAAGTCGGAACACATCAAGCCGCTGGACCTGAGTCCGGAGGAGATTGATGCGTTGTTGGCGTTCTTGAAGGTGCTGTAAAAAAAGCTGCGTCCGTTGCGGACGCAGCTTCTAATGGCGAGCTTGCGAATGACCGAGAGGCAACCCGGCGCATGATGCGGCAACCTGCCAGCGCGACAGGATGGCAATCCCCGGGACTCGCTCCCCCTGGATCAGGAGTAAGGACGCTCGCGCAACCGGGTGTGGTGGTCGACAACGGTGTCGATCACTTCACGCAGGATGGTCTCTGCCAGCGCGGGCGGCACGCCGGCTTCCTCGGCCAGGCGGCGGATGCGCTGGACCTGCTGGTCTTCGCGCACCGGATCCACCAGATCCATGTCGTGGGCCTGCTTGAGCTCGCCGATCATGTCCGTGCAACGGAACCGCACGCCCAGCAGCAGGATGATCTGCTGATCGATCTCGTCGACTTCGGCGCGCAGTGCCGACAGCTCGGCTTTCGGAGAATCATTGTTGGCCATATCTATCAACCTTGAACAATATCAAGCTTGGCGATGCCCAGCGCCAAGGTCTTGGCGCCGACATCGCGGAACTGGATTTCGGCCTGCGCATCTTGACCCGCACCGCTCAAGCCGATGATCGTGCCATCGCCGAAACGCGCATGGTGCACGCCCTGCCCCACACGATACTGCTTGTCGCCCACCGTGACGCCGGTGGCCGTGCCGCGCGGTTGACGCGGCGCAATGGTGTTGGTGGCCTTGCGGCCAAATGCGTCGCCGCGGTTGCCGTTCCAGCCGGCGCCCGTGCTGCTGACCGGCGCCAGGCCGGCCTTGGGCGACAGCCATTTCAGGTGCTGCTCGGGGATTTCGTCCAGGAAGCGCGAGCGCATGGCGTAGCGTGTCTGGCCGTGCAGCATGCGGCTTTGCGCCAGGCTGATGTACAGCCGCTGCCGCGCGCGGGTGATCGCCACATACATCAGGCGGCGTTCTTCTTCCAGGCCGGATTGTTCCAGGATGCTGTTCTCGTGCGGGAACAGCCCTTCTTCAAGACCGGTGATGAACACCGCATCGAACTCCAGGCCCTTGGCCGCGTGCACGGTCATGAGCTGCACGGCGTCCTGGCCTTGCTGGGCCTGGTTGTCGCCGGCTTCCAGGGCCGCGTGCGACAGGAACGCCGCCAACGGCGTCATGGTGTCGGCCACCACCGGCGGCGCATCGACCACGCCCGGCGCCAGCGTGGACGAGGTGTCCTGTGCGGGTGGCACGCCGGCCGGCAGGCTGTCGTAGTTTTCCTCGGACGCGAACACCGCCGCGGCGGTGATCAGTTCGTTCAGGTTTTCCAGGCGCTCGGCGCCTTCACGTTCGGCCTTGTAGTGCGCGTTCAGGCCACTGGCCTCGAGCATGTGCTCGACCATTTCGGGCAACGGCAGGTCGCGTGTTTCTTCGATCAGGCGATGGATCAGTTGGGCAAATTGGGCCAGGTTGGACCCACCCTTGCCCGCCACCATGGCCACCGCCGCATACAGGCTGCAATCGTGGGCGCGGGCCGCATCGGCCAGTTGCTCCAGCGTGCGCGCGCCGATGCCGCGCGTGGGGAAATTGACCACCCGCATCCACGAGGTATCGTCGTGCGGATTGGCCATCAGGCGCAGGTAGGCCAGCGCGTGCTTGATTTCCTGGCGCTCGAAAAAGCGCAGGCCACCGTAGACCTTGTACGGAATGCCGGCCGAGAAAATGGCATGCTCGATCACGCGCGATTGGGCGTTACTGCGGTAGAGCACGGCGATCTCGCGGCGCAGGCTGCCTTCGTGGATCAGCGAACGGATTTCGTCCACGATCCATTGGGCTTCCATGCCGTCCGACGGCTGCTCGATGACCCGCACCGGCTCGCCTTCACCCTGGTCGGTCCAGAGATTCTTGCCCAGGCGGCCGCTGTTGTGGCCGATCAGCGCGTTGGCCGAATCCAGGATGTGGCCATACGAGCGGTAGTTCTGCTCCAGGCGGATGACCGTGCCGTGCGCGTAGTCGCGCTCGAAGTCGGACATGTTGCCGACGTTGGCGCCGCGGAAGGCATAGATCGACTGGTCGTCGTCGCCCACGGCGAAAATCGCCGCGCCGCCACCAGCCAGGAGCCGCAGCCACTTGTACTGCAGCGTATTGGTGTCCTGGAACTCGTCGACCAGGATGTGGCGAAAGCGCCGCTGGTAGTGCTCGCGCACAGGCGCGTTGCGCGACAGCAGTTCGTAGGCGCGCAGCAGCAGCTCGGCGAAATCCACCACGCCTTCGCGTTGGCATTGGGCTTCGTAGAGCTGGTAGATCTCGATCAGGCGGCGGCGGTGGGCATCGTAGGCTTCGACGTCGTTCGGACGCAGGCCTTCTTCCTTGGCACCGTTGATGAAGCGTTGCACGTCGCGCGGCGGGTACTTTTCGTCGTCAACGCCGTTGGCTTTCATCAGGCGCTTGATGGCCGCCAACTGGTCGGTGACATCAAGGATCTGGAACGTTTGCGGCAGGCCGGCATCGCGATGATGCGCGCGCAGCATGCGGTTGCAAAGACCGTGGAAGGTGCCGATCCAGAGGCCGCGCGTATCGATCGGCAGGATGGACGACATGCGCGCCAGCATTTCGCGGGCGGCCTTGTTGGTGAACGTGACCGCCAGAAGCCCAAAAGGCGAAGCCTGGCCGGTTTGAATCAGCCAGGCCATGCGGGTGGTGAGCACCCGGGTCTTCCCGCTGCCCGCCCCGGCCAGGACCAGGGCGTGCTGCGGTTCTAACGTTACTGCGGCGCGTTGTTCAGGGTTGAGCTTCTCTAGCATCATGCCGCGTAGCGGCGCAGACGTTGAGCGAATTGCTCGAGCCCGGCGATGCCGCTTTGCTGGGCGCGCTGGCACCAGGCCTGCAGATCATGAAGGAGCTGTTCGCTGCTGGCGCTGGAGCTTTCCCAGATGCGGCCGAGTTCGCGGCGCATCTGCACCAGGGTCGACAGCGACTTGTTCTGGGCGATGGCCTTGTCCACGGCTTCGAGCTGCTCGGGCTGGAGGATGTCCTCGTTGCGGTGGATGGCGCGGCGGACCTTGTGCAGCTTGTTCCAGCCGCATTCCGCGTTGCCGTCCTGGCGCGAGGCCTTCAGCTTGGCGAGTTCTTCGCGGGCAGCGCTCTTGATCACGTCCGCGTAGCGGGCCATGACTTCGTAGCGGTGCGTGATCACGCCTTGCAGCGTGCGCAGGTCGATGCCGGTCTTGGAGTCATCCAGCTTGAGCTTGGGCGCGACCTTCTTGATCTTGGCCAGACCCAGGAACTTCAGGATGTTGATGTAGCACCAGCCGATGTCGAATTCGTACCACTTGGCCGAGAACTTGGCCGACGTGCCGTGGGCGTGGTGATTGTTGTGCAGCTCTTCGCCGCCGATCACGATGCCCCAGGGGAACACGTTCGTGCTCGTGTCCGGGCTGTTGTAGTTGCGGTAGCCCCAGTAGTGGCCGATACCGTTGACGACGCCGGCCGCCCAGAACGGGATCCAGGCCATCTGGACAGCCCAGACCGTGACGCCGATGGCGCCGAACAGGGCGATGTCGATGGCGAGCATGCTCAGCACGCCCCACAGGCTGTGCTTGCTGTAGACGTTGCGTTCGAGCCAATCGTCAGGCGTGCCGTGGCCGAACTTGGCCATGGTTTCCTTGTTGTTGGATTCTTCGCGGTAGAGCTCAGCGCCGCGGAACAGCACTTTCCAGATGCCGAACAGGATGGGCGAATGGGGATCGCCTTCCTTTTCGCACTTGGCGTGGTGCTTGCGGTGAATGGCAACCCATTCCTTGGTGACCATGCCGGTAGTCATCCAGAGCCAGAAGCGGAAGAAGTGCATGACGGCCGGATGCAGATCCAGGCCGCGGTGCGCTTGGCTACGGTGCAGGAAGACGGTGACGGCCACGATCGTGATGTGGGTCACTACCAGGGTGAATACGACGATCTGCCACCAAGACGCTTGGGTCAGACCACCGGCAATGAAGGAGAGGATGTAATCCATAAAGCTGTTGTTAGCCTCGCTTGAAGAGTGCCTGAAGTTTAGCTTACCTTTGCCGTCTTATGACAAGGGAGTTTCAAAATAGTTTTGAGCGAAATCAAGGACTAAGCCCCGCTTTTGAGCACAAAACCGCACGCTCGCGGCGGCGTGGGCAAGCCGCGGACAGATACCGTGCGGACATCCGGCTGCGGGACCGGCGCTTCCCGGGACGGGGGAAGCCTTCGCAAGGCACGATCATTTGGCCACCCTCGGCCATTAAAGTTCCTGTCAGGTCCGGCGGCTGTCTTGCAGGCGCCACGTCTCTGGCGCACACTTCGGTCCGCCTCTCCCGCTACTCCCTGATGCCGCCTGCCGATGTTTCGCGAAAAAGCCCGTCCCTATTTGATTTCCCTCCTGGCCCTGTGCGGGCTGGCCATGACGGCGTCCGCCGGCGCCCAGTCGTTGAAAATCGGGGACATTGCCGTGCTGGCGTCTTACTACGAGATCAGGGGGTCGGATTGCCTGGCGCTGCGCGCCCCGCGCGTAACGATCACGCTGCAACCCCGCCTGGGCACGGCCAGCATCGTGCAGACCCGGGGCCAATCGGGCGAAACAGGACGTTGCGCATATAAGACAGTGCCGGTCGCTCAATTGGTCTATCAGGCCAATCAGGCCGGCTCGGACTCGCTGGCCTGGGAAGTGAAATACCAGAATAAGACCGTCGGCATCCGCCGCTACAGCGCCACGCTGGGCATCGCGCCGGCTCCCTGAGCCGGCGCGATGCCCGCGCGCCTCAGACCGCGGGCTTGGCTTCTGTCGGCTCGACCTGCGGCTCGGCGGTCACCGGCGCGGGGTCGCCGGCCGCTTGGGCCTGGACCGTTTCCACGTCGGCCTGCACCGCAGCGCCAGCTTCGTCGCTACCGTCCGCCACCACGGCGTCTTCCGTCTCGGCGGCGTCTTCCGCTTGCGCGTCGGCCTCGGTGTCAGCCACCGCGGCGCCCTTTTTGCGGCGCTCGAACACCGCGGCAAAGAAGCCGTCCGTGCCATGCACGTCGGGGCGCAACTGGACGTAGGGCCCTTCCAACTTCAGGTTTTCGCAGCGTGCGGCCAGGATTTCAACGGCGTCGACGCGTTCGAAATCCGGATGGCTGGCCAGGAAACGCTCGGCCTGCACTTCGTTTTCTTCGGCCAGCAGGCTGCACGTGGCGTACACCAGGCGTCCGCCCGGAGCGACGCAGCGCGCGGCGCTGTTCAGGATGCGCGTCTGCAGCTGACCCAGTTCGGCCAGCGCCTCGGGGTGCTGGCGCCACTTCAGGTCGGGATTGCGGCGCAGGGTGCCGATGCCGCTGCACGGCGCATCGACCAGCACGCGCTGGGCCTTGCCGGCCAGGCGCTTGACCCGGGCGTCGTTCTCGCTGTCGATGACGACGGGCACCACGTTCGACAGGCCGCTGCGGGCAAAGCGAGGCTTGGCGCGGGCCAGACGGGCCGCCGAGACGTCGAAGGCATAGAGCCGGCCGGTCGAGCGCATCAGCGCGCCCAGCAGCAAGGTCTTGCCGCCGGCGCCTGCGCAGAAATCGATGATCATCTCGCCGCGGCGCGGCGCCACCAGCAGGGCCAGCAGCTGGCTGCCTTCGTCCTGCACTTCGATGCTGCCGTTTTCGAATTGCGGCCAGCGGTTGATGGCCGGGCGGCCTTCCATGCGGATGCCCCACGGCGAATACGGCATGGCCACGGGCTCATAGCGGCCGGCGCTTTGCTGCAGTTCGGTGAGCATGGCGTCGCGCTCGGCCTTGAGCGGGTTGACGCGCAGGTCCAGGCTGGCCTGGCGGTTCAGCGCCTCGATCAGGGTTTCCGGGCTGTCCATGAGCGCCAGGCGCTCGTCCAGCCAGTCGGGAATGCTGCCGCGCACGGCGCGCGGCAGGGTCGCCAGGTCGATCTGCAGCACTCGCTTGAGCCATTCGGCTTCAGCGGCGTCCAGGCCCTCTTCCAGCGCATCAACGCCCAGCGTCGCGGCCAGGCCCAGGATCGCCAGGCGGCGCGAGGCCGGCCCGACGCCGCTTTCGCCGAACTGGCGGTAGCGGCGCAGGTGGCGCAGCACGTCGTAGACAGCCTCGGCGACCTCGGAACGGTCGCGCGCGCCCAGGCCCGGATGGTGGCGCAGCCAATGCGACAGCGCGGCATCGGCCGGGTAGGTCCATTGCAGGATCTCGCCCAGCACGCGCTGCACCTGGTCGATGCGGCTGGCGGCGTAGGACAGGCGCGGGCGATTGAATTGCGGCTTCTGCGGCGCAGCAGCCTCGCGATGGCCATGGCCGGCCTCGTCACGCGGGCCGCCATGGGGCGGGCGCGAGTCCGGGCGGCCCTGGCCTTCGCGGCGGTCCGACCCGTAGGAGCCACGCTCGCCGCCACGGTTTTCTCCACGCGGGGCGCCGTAGGACGGACGCGAATCCGGGCGGCCCTGGCCTTCGCGGCGGTCCGACCCGTAGGAGCCACGCTCGCCGCCACGGTTGTCGCCTCGCGGGGCGCCGTAGGACGGACGCGAATCCGGACGGCCCTGGCCTTCACGGCGGTCCGACCCGTAGGAGCCACGCTCGCCGCCACGGTTGTCGCCTCGCGGGGCGCCGTAGGACGGACGCGAATCCGGGCGGCCCTGGCCTTCGCGGCGATCCGACCCGTAGGAACCGCGCTCGCCGCCACGGTTTTCGCCTCGCGGGGCGCCGTAGGACGGGCGCGAATCCGGACGGCCCTGGCCTTCACGGCGGTCCGACCCGTAGGAGCCGCGCTCGCCGCCACGGTTGTCGCCTCGCGGCGCGCCGTAGGACGGACGCGAATCCGGACGGCCTTGGCCTTCGCGGCGGTCCGAATTGTAAGAACCCCGTTCACCGCCACGATTTTCGCCTCGCGGGGCGTCATAGGACGGACGAGGCGTCGGACGGCCTTGGCCCTCGCGGCGCTCGGCACCATGGGCGCCGCGCTCGCCGCCCCGGTTCTCGCCTCGCGGGGCGTCATAGGACGGACGCGGAGCCGGACGGCCCTGGCCTTCGCGACGCTCGGCACCGAAGGCGCCGCGGTCTTCGCGGCCGCCGCCAACGCGTTCGGGACGCGGCGCGCGTTCGCTGGACGGGGCGCCGCGCGCCTCGCCCTTGGGACGCGAGAAGAAGGACCGACCGTCGCGTCCTTCGGCGGCTGCCCTGGGGGCACCGGCCGGACGTGAACGCGGAGATTGGGGTTTGCTCATGGTGTATTCCAGTGGGGCGGAGGAGTTCCGCCCGATAAAAGCGATTCAGGGCCGCCTGGAGGCAAGCGGCCCGCGATGCAAGATTGCCTAGGCCGCTGCCGACCAGGAGAACAGGCGGTCAGGGTCGCCCTGCACGTCCACCCGGTGGTCGTTGGTCAGGGTAACCCGGCCTTCGGCCAACCAGCGCACGGCGGCGGGAAAAGCCTGATGTTCCACCTCCAGTACGCGATCAGCCAGCATTTCGGGGGTGTCGCCGGCCAGGACCGGCACGCAGCCCTGGGCGATGATGGGGCCGTGATCCAGCACCGGGGTCACGAAATGCACGGTGCAGCCGTGTACCCGCACGCCGGTGGCCAGGGCCTGGGCGTGGGTGTGCAGCCCCGGAAACGCCGGCAGCAGCGACGGGTGGATGTTGACCAGCCTGCCGGCGTAATGGTTGACGAAGCCGGGCGTCAGCACCCGCATGAAGCCGGCCAGAATGACGTAATCGGGCGCATGCAGGTCGATTTCGGCGGCCAGCGCGGCGTCGAAGGCTTCACGGCTGGCGTAGTCCTTGTGGTACAGCGCGGCGGTGGCGATGCCCTGCTGGGCCGCCCATTGCAGGCCGCCGGCGTCCGGCCGGCTGGCGATGACGGCCGCGATGCTGGCGGGCCAGCCCTGCTCGCGGCAGGCCTGGACCAAGGCCTGCATATTGCTGCCGCGTCCCGAGATCAGGATGACGATGCGGCGCTGTGTAGTAGATGTTTCCGGCAAGATGACCAATCCAAATTGGGGATGTCGAACAATCCCGTAATCCAAAATTGTAAACTCTCGCTCGTGAAACCATCGCTGCGCATCTACCGATCCCTTCCTCCGCCCGCTCAGCGCGCACCTTGCGCGCTGACCATCGGCAACTTCGACGGCGTCCACCGCGGGCACCAGGCCATGCTGGCGCATGTCTGCCAGGTGGCACGCGAGCGCGGCCTGACCCCGGCCGTGATGACCTTCGAACCGCACCCGCGAGAGTATTTCGCCACGCTGAACCACCGCCCCGAGCTGGCGCCGACCCGCGTGTCGGGCCTGCGCGACAAGCTGGCGGCGCTGGCGCGCTACGGCATTTCGCAGGTGGTGGTGGAGCGCTTCAACGCCCGCCTGGCCGAAATGTCGGCCAATGCCTTCATCGAGAACCTGCTGGTGGCCGGGCTCAATGCCAAATGGCTGCTGGTGGGCGAAGACTTCCGTTTCGGCCACAAGCGCAGCGGCGACATCGACCTGCTGCGCGAAGCCGGCCTGCGCCATGGCTTCGAGGTGCAGACCCTGGCCGACGTGACCGACCGGCACGGCCACCGCATTTCCAGTTCTGAAGTGCGCACCGCCCTGGCGGTGGGCGACCTGGACCGCGCCCGCCACCTGCTGGGCCATCCGTACCATATCAGCGGCCACGTGATCCACGGCCAGAAGCTGGGCCGCACCCTGGGCTTTCCCACCATGAATCTGCGGGTGGCCGAGCGCTGCGCGGCCCGTTCGGGCATTTATGTGGTCCAGGTCTACGGCCTGGGCGACCGCGCCCTGCCGGCCGTGGCCAGCCTGGGCGTGCGCCCGACGGTCGAAGACCGCGGCCGCGTGCTGCTTGAGTCTCACCTGCTCGACGAGACCGTCGACGCTTACGGTAAACTCGTGCGTGTCGAATTCCTGCACAAGTTGCGGGACGAAGAAAAATTTCCTGACCTCCCTTCCCTGACTGCCGCCATCGCCGAAGACGCGCGAAACGCGCGCGCCTATTTTGCCGTTCATGGACTATAAAAAGACCCTCAACCTGCCCGATACCCCCTTCCCCATGCGGGGCGACCTCGCCAAACGCGAGCCCGCCTGGATTGCGCAGTGGGAGGAAAATCACGTCTACCAGGCGATCCGCGCCGCCAGCAAGGGGCGTCCGCGCTTCGTGCTGCACGACGGCCCGCCCTACGCGAACGGCGACATCCACATCGGCCATGCGGTCAACAAGATCCTGAAGGACATCATCGTCAAGAGCCGCAACATGGCTGGCTACGACGCGCATTACGTGCCGGGCTGGGATTGCCACGGCATGCCGATCGAAATCCAGATCGAGAAGAAATACGGCAAGCACCTGCCCGTGGCGGAAGTGCAGTCCAAGGCCCGTGCCTACGCGCTCGAGCAGATCGACCGCCAGCGCAAGGATTTCAAGCGCCTGGGCGTGCTGGGCGGCTGGGATCGTCCCTACATGACGATGAACTTCAGCAATGAAGCCGACGAAATCCGCGCCCTGGGCAGCATCCTGGACAAGGGTTATGTGTTCCGCGGCCTGAAGCCCGTGAACTGGTGTTTCGATTGTGGCTCGGCGCTGGCCGAAGCCGAAGTCGAATACGCCGACCGCGTCGACCCGGCGGTGGACGTGGCCTTCCCGTTCGCCGAACCGGCCAGGCTGGCCCAGGCCTTCGGCCTGGAATCGGTCGAAGACGGCGCCATCGTCATCTGGACCACCACGCCCTGGACCATCCCGTCCAACCAGGCGCTGAACGTGCACCCGGAGATCGAATACGCGCTGGTGCGCGTGTCGCCCGCGCCCAAGTTCGGACCGCTGTTGCTGGTGGCCAGCGAACGCGTCCAGGCGTGCCTGAAATCCTGGGGCCTGGAAGGCGAAGTCATCGCCACCGCCCCCGGCGCCGCGTTGTCGGGCATCGAATTCCGCCATCCGCTGGCCCAGTTCGAAGCCGCCTACGACCGCAAGTCGCCCGTGTACCTGGGCGACTACGTCACGGCCGATTCGGGCACCGGCGTGGTGCACTCGGCCCCCGCCTACGGTATCGAAGACTTCATCTCGTGCAAGGCGCACGGCATGAAGGACACCGACTTCATCAGCCCGGTCATGGGCGATGGCAAGTACGTCGACAGCCTGGCGCTGTTCGGCGGCCTGTCCATCTGGGACGCCAACCCCAAGATCGTCGAGGCCCTGACCGAAGCCGGCGCGCTGATGCACGTCGAAAAGCACAAGCACAGCTACATGCACTGCTGGCGCCACAAGACGCCCATCATCTACCGCGCCACCAGCCAATGGTTCGCCGGCATGGACGTGGCCCCGAAGGACGGCGGCCCGACCCTGCGCGAATCGGCGCTGGCCGGCATCGACGCCACGGCCTTCTACCCGGCCTGGGGCCGCGCGCGCCTGCACGCCATGATCGCCAACCGTCCGGACTGGACCCTGTCGCGCCAGCGCCAGTGGGGTGTCCCGATGGCGTTCTTCGTGCACAAGGAAACCGGCGAGCTGCATCCGCGCACGTCCGAGCTGCTTGAACAAGTGGCCCAGCGCGTCGAGCAAGGCGGCATCGAAGCCTGGCAGGCCCTGGACCCCCGCGAGCTGCTGGGCGACGAGGCCGACCAATACGAAAAGAACCGCGACACGCTGGACGTCTGGTTCGATTCCGGCAGCACCCACGCCACCGTGCTGGGCGGCAAGGACCACGCCTTCGCCGGCTCGCACGGCGCTGAACTCGCCTGGCCCGCCGACCTGTACCTGGAAGGCTCGGACCAGCACCGCGGCTGGTTCCATTCGTCGCTGCTGACCGGCTGCATGCTCTATGGCCAGCCGCCCTACAAGGCCCTGCTGACGCACGGTTTCGTGGTGGACGGCCAGGGCCGCAAAATGAGCAAATCGGTGGGCAACGTGATCGCCCCGCAAAAGGTGTCGGACTCGCTGGGCGCGGAAATCCTGCGCCTGTGGGTCGCGTCCACCGACTATTCGGGCGAGCTGTCGATTTCCGACGAGATCCTCAAGCGCGTGGTCGAAGGCTACCGCCGCATCCGCAACACGCTGCGCTTCCTGCTGGCCAACCTGGCCGACTTCGACGCCGTGTCGCAATCGGTGCCGTACGGCGAGCTGTTCGAAATCGACCGCTACGCGCTGGCCATGACCGCGCAGATGCAGGCCGAAGTCCAGGCCAACTACGAACGCTACGACTTCCACCCGGCCGTGTCGCGCCTGCAGACGTTCTGCTCGGAAGACCTGGGCGCGTTCTACCTGGACATCCTGAAAGACCGCCTGTACACCTCGGCGGTGGGCAGCGTTGCCCGCCGCTCGGCCCAGACCGCGCTGCTGGACATCACCCAGACCCTGCTCAAGCTGATGGCCCCGATCCTGTCGTTCACGGCGGAAGAGGCCTGGAAGGAACTGGTGAACTCGGCCCTGAAGCACCAGGCCGACGCGGCCCGCGTGACCATCTTCACCGAGGTCTACCACGCGCTGCCGCCGTTTGCGGACGCCGAGGCCCTGTCGGCCAAGTGGGCGCGCCTGCGCGCCATTCGCGCCGACGTGCAGCGCAAGCTGGAAGAAGTGCGCACGGCCGGCGACATCGGTTCGTCGCTGCAGGCCGAAGTGGACCTGTACGCCAACGGCGAAGACCAGCAATTGCTGGCCAGCCTGGGCGATGACCTGCGCTTCGTGCTGATCGTCTCGCGCGCCACCGTGCATGCCGGCGAGGGCGAAACCCGCGTCCAGGTCACGCCGTCTGCGCACAAGAAGTGCGAACGCTGCTGGCACTGGCGCCTGGACGTGGGCCAGGATCCGGATCACCCCGAGATCTGCGGCCGCTGCGTGTCCAACCTGTTCGGCTCGGGCGAAGCCCGCGACAAGGCCTGAACATGGCCGGCCCCGCCCCTGAAGGTGCCGCGGTGTCCGCGGCGGCCGGCGCGCCCCCCGCCCGGGTGGGCCGCTGGCTGGCCCTCGCGCTGGTGATCATCGTCCTGGACCAACTGACCAAGGTGTACTTCAACACCTCGTATCAGTACGGCGAACGGGTCAACCTGCTGCCTTTCTTTGACTTCACGCTGCTGTTCAACCGCGGCGCGGCGTTCAGCTTTTTGGCCTCGGAAGAAGGCTGGCAGCGCTGGCTGTTCACCGCGCTGGGCATCGTGGCCGCGGTGGTCATCACCGTGATCCTGCGCCGCACCCGCGGCCAGCCGCGGTTCTGCCTGGCGCTGACGCTGATCCTGGGCGGCGCCATCGGCAACGTGATCGATCGCGTGGTCTATGGCCACGTAGTGGACTTCCTGCTGTTCTATTGGAACAACTCGTATTTCCCCGCCTTCAACCTGGCGGACGTGGGCATCAGTTGCGGCGCCGCTCTGCTGGTGCTGGACGAATTGCTGCGGGCGCGCAAGCCTCGCACCTGATTGCCCAGGCTTGCAGCCCCCCCCAAAAACCCGGCCATCGGCCGGGTTTTGTCTGGTTTGACGCCCCCTATCGGCATGGCGAACGGCGCAATACCGCAATGCAGAATAAAATCACTGTCCGTTCCTTGATTTGACGGCGCTGAACCCGCCGTCCGCCCTCCATGCTCGACCTCGCCCGCAAACGCATCGTCCTCGGCCTGACCGGGGGCATCGCCTGCTACAAAATCGCCGAGCTGGTGCGGCGCATGACCGAACAAGGCGCCACCGTCGATGTGGTGATGACCGAAGCGGCCACGCACTTCATCACGCCCGTCACCATGCAGGCGCTGTCGGGCCGCCCGGTGTTCGTGGATGCCTGGGACGCCCGCGTGCCCAACAACATGGCGCACATCGACCTGACGCGCGGCGCCGACGCCGTGCTGATCGCCCCCGCCAGCACCGATTTCATGGCCAAGCTGGCGCACGGCATGGCCGACGACCTGCTGTCCACCCTGTGCGTCGCACGCGCCTGCCCGCTGCTGGTGGCGCCCGCCATGAACCGCGAGATGTGGGCCAACCCGGCCACGCAACGCAACGTGGCGCAATTGCGCGCCGACGGCATCAGCGTACTGGGCCCGTCGGCCGGCGAACAGGCCTGTGGTGAAACGGGCGATGGCCGCATGCTGGAAGCCCACGAAATCCTGACGGACCTGATCGCCTTCTTCCAGCCCAAGCTGCTGGCCGGACGCCACGTGCTGCTGACCGCCGGCCCCACGTCCGAGCCCGTGGATCCGGTGCGCGTGCTGAGCAATCGTTCGTCGGGCAAGACCGGCTATGCCCTGGCCCGCGCCGCGCGCGAAGCCGGCGCCCGCGTCACCCTGATCACTGGCGCCACCGCCCTGCCGGTGCCGCGCGGCGTCACCGCGCTGTCGGTCACCACCGCCCGCCAGATGCACGATGCCGTGATGGCCAGCGCCACCGACGCCGACATCTTCATCGCGGTTGCCGCCGTGGCCGATTGGCGCGTGAAGAACGTCAGTGCGCAAAAGCTGAAGAAAACCAGCGAAGGCGGCGGCGCCCCGCTGATGGAATTCGAACCTAACCCTGACATCCTGGCCGAAGTGGCCAAGCTGAAAGACGGCCCCTGGTGCGTGGGCTTTGCCGCCGAAACCGAAAAGCTGGCCGAGCATGCCGAAGCCAAGCGTGCGCGCAAGGGTATTCCGCTTCTGGTCGGCAACCTGGCGCACAAGGTCATGGACGCCGACACCACCGAGCTGGTGCTGTTCGACGCGCAAGGGGCGCACCCGCTGCCGGCCGCCGACAAGCTGGACGCCGCGCGCCGCCTGATCGCCGAAATCGCTGCGCGTTTGCCGGCCTGAGCGACCTGAGAAACCCGCAATACGCGCTGCGGGCCGCCCCCTGTGCACCAAAAAAAACGCCAGACGAAAGTCTGGCGTTTTTGCTTGGGTAGCGCTGCACGGCGCCAGCCCAGGCTCGGATGCCGGCATCGGCCGCCTGCGTTACTGCTCCAGGCTGATATGCGCCGCGCGCACGATGTCGGCCCATTGCTTGCGGTCGTTTTCGAGGAACTGGCCGAACTTCTCGGGCGTCATGCCCGTGACCGGCTCCGAACCCAGGCCCGCCATCTTCTCGATCACGGCCGGTTGCTTCAGCACGTCCTGCAGCGCACCGTAGTAGGCCGCCAGCACGTCCGCCGGCAGGCCTGCCGGGGCGAATACGCCCTGCCAGGTCGGCATGTCGAAGCCCTTCAGGCCCTGCTCGTCCAGCGTGGGCACGTTGGGCAATTGCGCCGAGCGCTTGAGAGAGGCCACGGCGATGGCCTTGACCTTGCCCTGGCTCGCCAGAGGCGCGGCGGTGGAGATATTGTCCATCGTCATCGCGATATGGCCGCCGAGCAGGTCGGTGATGACCGGCGCGGCGCCGCGGTAGGCCGCGTGCGGCACCTTCACGCCCATCTTGTACAGCATCGTCTCGGCGATCAGGTGGTTGGAGATGCCCACGCCGGCGGTGCCGTAGGTGGCCGTGGGCGTTTTCTGGAAGTAGTCCTTCAATTCCGCCAGGTTGTTGGCCGGCACGTCCTTGTTGACGATGACGACATTGGGCTGCACAGCGGCCAAGGTAATGGGCGTGAAATCGGCCGGCTTGTAATTGGTGCCCTTGGGATTGAGGACATGCGTGATGGCCATGGACCCCGCGGCCGCGATGCCGATGGTGTAGCCGTCGGGCTGCGATTGCGACAGGCGGTACGCCATGATGTTGCCACCGGCGCCGGCCAGGTTCTCGACCACGACGGTCTGGCCCAGGCGCTGCGACAGCGGCTCTGCCAACAGACGCGCCAGCGTGTCGGCGGAACCGCCGGGCGCGAAGCCCACCAGCAGGCGTACCGGCTTGGTCGGCTTCCAGGCGTCGGCGGCCAAGGCCGGCGCGGCGGCCAGCGAGGCGGTGATAAACAGTGCGCCCGCGGCGCGTTGCAAAGTGCTGCTGAACATGAAGTGGTTTCCCCTTATTCCAATATTTGTGCGAGCGTCTGCGCCACCAGGCGGTTGGACAGCAGCACCGGACGCCCCGACGCCGCTGCCACCGCCTGCCGCATGCGCTCGGCGTAACCCATGCAGTGCATGATGATGAGATCGCAGTCGGCCAGCTCACGGCCCGCCTGCGCAAAAGACGCGGCGGCGCGGTCCGCGTCGGATTCGTAGGGCGAGGCGTGCGCGAGGCGCGCTTCGCATTCCAGCGCAACGGCCATGTGGAAGGCATCCACCTGGGCGGCCAGCGGCACGACCAGCCCGACCTTGCGGCAATGCTGCGACAGGCCCGCAACCAGGTGATCCACGACCTGCTGCGGCTCGATCACCAGCGTACGCATCGGCGCGATCGCGGTGCCGGTGCACAACGGCACCATCAGGTCGTAGCCCGAAGCATCCGCGTCGCGCATGACTTGCGCCAGGCGGGCTTCGGCGGCGGCCGCATCCAGCTCGATCTGCGCGCCGTCGCGCAGCCGCGTGGCAAAGCGATATTCGCCCGGACGCGGTGCCAAGGCGGCCAGCGCGGCGTCATCCAGGCCATCCAGCGCGCCGAATTCGTCGATCCGCACGTGCGCGCCCAGCAGCGGCGCCATTTCGGGCACGACGTCGCTGCGCGGCGATTGGCCGATGGTGAAGAACGCCACGCGGCGCGAAGGGCGTGCGCTCATTGCGTGTCCTTGGAATCGTTGCCGATCGTCTGCAAGCGCGCCATGGAACCGTAGCGGCTTTGCAGCGCGTTCCATTCGGCGGCGTCAAAGAAGGTCATGGCGCCCTGCCCGAAGAGCTTGGCGATTTCGATGCAGAAGCGCATGGCCATATCGGCATCGACCGCGTTGGTCACGCCGGTGGCGCAGCCGGGCACGGCGGTCTGCGCCGTCAAGGCCACGCCCACCACGGGCGCGTCGGTGACGATGGCCGGCTGCATCAGCGAGTTGACATGCCACAGCCCGTTTTCGTAGGGCGTGATGTCTTGCGTGGTCAGCGGCAGCGTCAGGGGCAGTTGGCCGCTGACCCAGCCCAGCACATCCAGCATGGTTTCCGGAATGCGCAGCAGATAGCCCTGTTTGGCCACCGGCGTGATCGCCACGCCGCGCTGGTTCACCAGGCGGTTACCGCGGGTGGTATCCACCGACAGGATGGCGTCCATGCGCGGGTCCACTTCGTGCGACATCATTTCGCGCATGGGAAACGGTGACTTCATCATCGGCACGGGGTGATGCGGACGGGTGCCCGCACGCGGGCAGATGTGGGTGCGGATGCGCACGGTGCCGGGCAACACATCGCCTTGGCGCGCCATGGCCATGAGCTTGAGCGCCGTGGCGATGGCGACCACCGCGCCATCGCTGTCGGACACCAGCCCGGTGACGGCCGGACGCGCGCCGATGCCGCCCAGACGGCCGACGATGCCCAATTGCGGCGCGGCGTCATCCGAGCCGGGAATGACGATGGACAGGAAATCCGTGGCGGCGCCGTCGCGTTCGAGGTGCGTGACCTCGACCTCGCAATGACCCGCCGCGCGCAGATGCTGCGCCACGTCCTCGCCCGTGATGTGGGCCGAGGACAGCAGTTCGATGGTGTCGATGACCTGCTTCATGCCGGGATCTCCAGCGGCCCCGGGCGAAACACGCGCGGCTCGGCGTGACCCAGGAACAGCGGCGCATCGTGCGGACCGATCAGGGCAACGGCATCACCGCGTACGCGCAAGGCAGCGCCTTCGGGCAGGCCCAACACCGGCATCGTCGGATTCAGCGTGCAGAACTCGGCCAGGCGCTGCGCGCGGGTTTCGCCGCGGTGGCCGGGCGGGTGGGCGTTGGTGTAGTGCGGATTGATCTGGAACGTCAGCAGGCCCAGCGCATCGAAGCCTTCGGGGTCGGTGATCGGCATGTCGTTGGTGGTGCAGATACTGGGGCAGGCCAGATTCGAGCCCGCGCTCCAGCCCAGATAGGCCGCGCCATCGCGCACGCGGCGCGCCACCACGTCCAGCAGGCCCTGGCGCCGCAACTGGCCCAGCAGATTGAAGGTATTGCCGCCCCCCACAATGATGACGGCGGCGCCTTCCAGCGCGGCCACCGGATCGGCGGCGCGATGCAGCCCCTGGATGTCCAGGCCCGTGTCAGCCAGCGCCGACACCACCAGCGCGGTGTAGTCGTCCCAGTCGCGGGTCACGCCCGCGAACGGCACGAACACGGCTTTGGCGCCGGCCGGCAGGGATTCGATCAGTTCGCGGACGTCGGGCAGCGCGTGCACCAGGTAGCCGGCGTCGCTGCTGGAATTGCTGAGAAGCAGAAGGTTCATGAGAGGTTTCCGTGGGATCGTTGAGTCGGGGTGCCGCAAAGACGCGGCTGCAATGCGGCGCTATCGGTTAAAGGAAGTCAGCTGAGCTTGTATCAGGCCAGCCAGAAGGGATCGTTCAGTTCGCGGCCCAGCGCGGCGACCTGCTGCATCAGGGATGCACGCAGGGTCGCCACGCGGGCGGCGTCGGCCTGGAAGGAAACGAATGACAGGCACAGCCCGCGCAGTTCGCCGTTGGCCGGATCGCGCACGGCCGCCGCCACCGCGCCGATGCCGGGCATGGCCTGGTCGATGGCCACGCCGCAACGGTCGGCGCGGGTCTGCGCCACGCGCTGGGCCAACTCGCCGACGGTGGCCGGGCAGTCCTTGCCTTCCATCGGCAGGGCCTGGGCCGGATCAACGCCGTAGAGTGCGTCGAACTCGGCCTGGGTCAGGCGCGACAGCAGCGCCCGCCCCATCGCCGTGCCCGAGGCGGCGCGGCGTGACCCGGGCGGCGCCAGCACCTGCACGGGATGCGAGCCGTTCAGCCGCTGCAGCACCACGGTTTCACGCTGGTTCAGGGTGGACAGGTAGGCGGTCAGGCCGCTGTCCTCGGACAGGCGGGTCAGCACCTTGCGGCAGGCTTCGTCCAGCGGCGTGGCGGCCATGCCGGCGCGCACCGCCTGCGACAGCAAGGCACCAGGCCGATAGCGGCGCGTCGTCGCGTCCTGGTCCAGCATGCCGTAGTGCTGCATCTGGTTCAGCAGGCGCGAGGCAGAGCTCTTCGGCAGGGACAGGCGCTGGGCAACGTCGGTGAAGCTCAATTCCGCCGCGCCTTCGGCATATAGCGACAGGACGCGTTGGACGCCGTCTAGAATGCTCATTTTTGTTCCATAAAACGGAACCATGGTTCCTTAATAGAGAACAAGAATAATGCAGCCATGAAGATCGGGTCAATACGGATGCGCCCGGGGCCTGTTCCGGGACCGGGCACGCAGGTCCGTTCCGGCGCAGCGCCGAGCGGGCATGCGCCGGCATGGCGTCCCGGCGAATTGCGGACTCCCGCGAATTCAGACACGATGCGGCACTTCACCCGGACACAACGGAAACCCTTCGCCGCCATGACCAATACCGCTCAGCCGTCCCCATCCCCACAACCGCAAGTGGGTGTCGGCGTGCTCATCATTCGTGACGGACGGATTCTGTTGGGTAAGCGCGCGGGTTCGCACGGCGCGGGCACCTGGGCGCTGGCCGGCGGACATCTGGAATTCGGCGAAAGCGTCGAGGCCTGCGCCCGCAGGGAAGTCCTGGAAGAAACCGGCCTGACGCTCGCACGGGTCCTGCCGGCGCCCTATACCAACGATGTCATGCCCGACGAAGGCAAGCACTACGTCACCTGCTTTGTCGAAGCCTCGGTGGTGGACGACGCGCCGCCGCGGATACTGGAACCCGGCAAGTGCCTGGCGTGGGAATGGTTTCGCTGGAGCGAGCTGCCGGAACCGCTGTTCCTGCCGGTCAAGACGCTGGCGAGCACGGGTTTCGTGCCCGCCCTGCTGTCCGCCCCGGCACCGTAGACCGGCGGCCCGCTAGCGCGTGGCCGTCTCTGCCCACTGCGCCAGCGGCAGCGGGGGCTGGGCGTGCAGGACGCGGGCCAGCACCAGTTTCAATTCATCCCAACCGCCTCGCTCGCTCGGCCACCGGGACGGCGTGACCGGCCGCCAGGCGCCGTCCGGCGCGCGCTCGGCCATTTTGAAGCGGAAGTTGTAGTGGCCCGCCATGCCCATGCGCAGGTCGGTCACGACCAGCGCGTCGCCCATTACGTCATAGCGCAGCCAATCGTCGGTGAACCAGCGCAGGCGCTCGTGCAGGGGCACCCCGGCCAGTGCCTGGCCCGCGTCCAGGTTCAACGGCTGCCGCAGCCATTCGGGCGCCGCCCGGTCGAACCAACTGCTGACGGCCTCGTAGTAATGGCCATCGGGCGTCTTGGCGATGACGCGCCAGAGCAGCGTATTCAAGGGCATGGGCATGGCGCGCACTTCGGTGACGGCCACGCCTTGCGCCTGCATCGCATCGCGCACGCGGTGCTCGGCCGCGATCCGCCCCGCCAGCCCGAAGCCCAGGTAGGCCGTGCTGAAGACCAGGGCGCCCGCCAGATAGCGACGGGCGTTGCGCGTCATGCCCACGGCCGTCGCGTAGACCGCCGCCAGCAGCAAGGGCACCGTATAGACGGGATCGATGATGAAAACCGCCGACCAGCTTTCGGGAATGGACGCCAGCGGCCAGAACAGCTGGGTGCCGTAGACGGTGAACGCATCCAGCAATGGATGCGTCACCAATACCAGCCATAAGGTCAGGAACAACCGCCTGCCGCTGTAGGGCGCCTGCGGCCAATACCTGCGTATCAGCCAGGTCAGCAACAACGCCAACCCGGTCAAGACGAAAAGGGAATGCGAAAAGCCGCGGTGATAGGTCATCAGCGACACGGGGTCGGGATAGCGCACCAGCACGTCCAGATCGGGCACCGTGGCCAGCGCCGCCCCGTAGAACAACGCCCGCCGTCCCTGCGCGCGCCCCAGCAGCGCCCCTTGTATGCCCGCGCCCAGCACAGCTTGTGTAACCGAATCCATAACACTCCGACGATAGCTTTCCGCGAGCGGCTTTTTCACATGCCGTCCACCGCGCAGGCGTTAAGATACCCGATTGCGTTCAGCTTCTTTTCAAGTTCCGTCTCATGGATCAATACATCGACAAGATCGGCCTGCTGATCGAAACCAATCAGGCCTGGGCCGGCCCCATCACGTTCCTGCTGACGCTGGGCGAATCCATGGTGCTGCTTGGCCTGTTCATCCCGGCGACCGCGTTGATGCTGCTGACCGGCGGCCTGATCGGCGCGGGCACGCTGGAGCCCTGGAGCATTCTGGCCTGGGGCATCGCCGGCGCCATCGTCGGCGACGCGCTGTCCTACGCCCTGGGCCGCTGGGCCGGCCCGAGCGTGCTGCGCCGCTGGCCGCTCAAGCAGCAGCGCACCGCCGTCGCCCGCGCCCGGCTGTTCTTCTACCGCTACGGCTTTGCTTCGGTGCTGATCGGCCGCTTCCTGGGCCCGATCCGCTCGACCATCCCGACGGTGGCAGGCGTCATGGGCATGGCCCATGGCCGCTTCCAGATGGCCAACGTCCTGTCGGCCGTGCTGTGGATGCCGCTGATGCTGGCGCCCGGCTACATCACGGCGCGCAGCCTGGGCGCGGCGGAAAACGCCCAGCAGATTGCCATGATGATCGGCGCGGGCTTCTCGGTGCTGCTAGGATTCGGGCTTCTGGTCGCGATGATGCGCAAACGCCGGCAGCCGGCGCGCGCGCGCCGCGGCAACTGAGATCTAGCGTCCATGGGCCCTGGCTGGAGAAAGAGATGGCAATAGATATGGAGCCGAAAAACGGCGACTTCGCGCGCTATGTTGAAAACCTGTCGCGCGCGGGCGGCGCCGCGCCCGGCCGGGTGCCGGACAAGGCCGAAGCCAAGCGCCAGCAGGCCAGCGTGCCCGTCGCCACGTCATCTCCCCCGCCGGCCAAGCCCACCCAGGATTCCCTGTACGACCTGGCCTGGGGAAAATCGGCGCCCCCGCCGCTGCAATCGCGGCGCGCCGAGCCTGCGCCCCAGGTCGCCGTGCCCGGCCAGGAGGACGCCGCCACGGTGTCCATGGCCAAGCGCGCGCGCCAGCGCAAGCTGGGGATCTTCCTGACCATCGGCGGCGCCATCACCGGCTGGGCCGCGGTCAACGCGGCGTTCAAGGCGCTGCGCGCCCCGCGCTTCGACCTGGACGAGCTGATGCCGGCGGTCTTCCTGGCTTTCTTCGCGTTCATGCTGTTCAAGGCCGCCAGCGGCGCGCGCGACCCGCGCAAGCAACCGCTGAACAAGCTGCCCCCGCTCAAGACCTCGTCGTACCGCAAGGACGGTTGAGCGCGGCCGGCGCCAGGCGCAATGGTGCTAACATTTCCGCCGCCGTCGAAAGACCCCCTGAATACCGGAGTGAAAGTGAATAACGTTGTCGGATTGAACCAGGCCCAGGCGGCCACGATGCTGAAGCTGCAAGGCCACCTGAACAGCATGATCAATCCGGACTGGATCCACGGCGGCGCCCGCTTCCTGCGCGCCGCGTTCGTCGAGTCGGCCGAGGCGCTGGAACACTACGGCTGGAAATGGTGGAAAAAGCAGACCATCGACCTGCCGCAGGTGCAGATGGAACTGGTCGACATCCTGCACTTCTATCTGTCGCACACCATCGTGCAGGCCAAGGGCGACGTCAACGCCGCCGCCGACGCGCTGGTGGCCGACCTGGCCGGCCCGGCCTCGGTCACGCTGGACGGCAAGCAATACGCGCTGGCCAGCCTGTCCGTGCCGGAACTGCTGGAACTGATCGGCGGCCTGGCGGTGTGCGGCCGCGCCAGCTTCAAGCTGCTGGAACAAAGCATGACCGCCTGCGAGATGACCTGGAACGACGCCTACACCCAATACGTTTCCAAGAACGTGCTGAACATCTTCCGCCAGCAGCACGGCTACAAGGAAGGCACCTACATCAAGATCTGGAACGGCGAGGAAGACAACGTCGTGCTGGCCCGCCTGCTGTCGCAGCATGACGCGGCGCGTGCCGACTTCGCCGACCTGCTGCACCGCGACCTGGAAGCCGCCTACGCCAAGCTGTAACGCTCGCGCTTGTCCGCCAGGCCACAAGAAAAACGCCGCTTTGAAAGCGGCGTTTTTCATGGCGAATCGGTCTGGGCGGGTGGCGGACCCGCGTACGTCACCCGGGCCCAATGCGACGGCTAGCGCTGGCCGAAGCGCGTTTCGCCGAACAGTTCTTTCTGCTCGCGCGGCTGCGATCGCCAGTACTGACGCGGCGCGCTGACCTGGCCGCCCAGCTGCGCAGCCGCATGCCAGGGCCAGCGCGGGTCATACAGCATGCCACGGGCAAGGGCCACCATGTCGGCCTGGCCATGGGCCAGGATGTCCTCGGCCTGCTGCGCTTCGGTGATCAGCCCGACCGTAATGGTGGGCAGGCCCACCGCGCGCTTGAGGGCATCGGCGAACGGCACCTGGTAGTTGGGCCCCACCGGAATCTTCTGCTGCGAGGACACCCCGCCGCTGGAGACGTCGATGAACTCACAGCCCAGTTCCTTGAGCTGCAGCGCGAAGGCTTCGGTCTGCGCAGGATCCCACCCGCCGTCGACCCAGTCGGTCGCCGACACGCGCACCCCAAGTGCCACCGACGCCGGCGTCACCGCGCGCACCGCGCGGAACACTTCCAGCGGGAAGCGCATGCGGTTTTCCAGGGAACCGCCGTAGCCGTCATCGCGCCGGTTCGATAGGGGCGAGAGGAACTGGTGCAGCAGGTAGCCATGCGCGGCATGCAATTCGATGGCGTCAAAGCCCAGGCGGATCGCGCGGCGGGCGCTGTCCACGAAGGCGTCGCGCACCCGCGCCAGGCCGGCCGCGTCCAGCGCGCGGGGCGCCGGCTCGGAAGCGTTGTGGGGAATCGCCGACGGCGCCCAGCCTTGCCAGCCGCCTTGGTCGAGCGGGACCAGTTGGCCGCCCTCCCAGGGAGCATGGCTGGAGGCCTTGCGGCCCGCGTGGCCCAGCTGGATGCCCAACTTGATAGGCGAATAGCGCCGCACCGCCTGCACCACCCGTCCCAGCGCGGCTTCGGTCTCGTCCGACCACAGCCCCAGGTCACCCGGGGAAATACGGCCGTCCGCTTCGACCGCCGTGGCTTCGGTGAACAGCAGCGCCGCCCCCGACAGGGCCAAGTGCCCCAGGTGGATCATGTGCCAATCCGTGGCACGGCCTTCGTCGGCCGAGTATTCGCACATGGGCGCGATGACGATACGATTGGCCAGTTCGACGTTGCCGACTGACGTGGGACTGAAGAGGTGACTCATGCGAGGGGCTCCGAGCGATAGACGCAGGCGCACAGCATAGCGCCGAGGCCTGCGCCGCCCGGCCAATCCCAACGGCCCCAGCAGGGTTAAATGTCGCGGGCAGGCTGGCACCGAGCGATTCCGCGCTTTGGCCCTGTGACGCGCTGCCCGTTCCCTGCCCTATCCGGCCTGCCCTACTGCCCCTCGATAACGCTGTCCAGAAACTGCCGGGTGCGCGCCTGCTTGGGTGCACTGAACAGCGCCTGCGACTCGGCGTCCTCGACGATATTGCCCTGGTCAAAGAACAGGGTGCGATCGGAACTGCGCTCGGCGAACTTCATCTGGTGGGTAACGATGATCATCGTCATGCTGCGGCGCACCGCCAGATCACGCAGGATCTGCAGGATGCCGCCCACCAGTTCGGGGTCCAGCGCCGAGGTCACCTCATCGAACAGCATGATCTCCGGACACATGGCCAGCGCGCGCGCAATACCGACCCGCTGCTTCTGCCCGCCCGACAACTGCGCCGGATAGACATCCAGCTTGTCGCCCAGGCCCACCATGTCCAGGTATTCGACCGCGCGTTCGCGGGCCTGGTCGCGCGGCATGCCCAACACGTGCAGCGGCGCCTCCATGGTGTTGCCCAGCGCCGTCATGTGCGGGAACAGATTGAAGTGCTGGAACACCATGCCGATCTTGCCGCGTACGCGGCGCAGGTGCTCGGAATTGGGGCCGGCCGGGCGGCCCTGCTCGTCCGTCCACATGGACTGGCCGTCGATCTCGATATCGCCGCTGGTGGGCCGGTCCAGGGTCATCAGGACGCGCAGCAGGGTGGACTTGCCCGACCCGGAAGGCCCGATGACCGCCACGGTCTGACCGGCCGGGATCTCCAGGTTGATCCCCCGCAGCACCTCCAGTTCTCCATAGCGCTTGTGCAGGTTCTTGATGGTGACGCTGGCGCTCATCGCTTTCCTCCATATCGTTGCAGGCGGGCCTCCAGGCC
The DNA here is from genome assembly GCF_016428805.1 of Achromobacter sp. ASV32. GTDB lineage: Bacteria > Pseudomonadota > Gammaproteobacteria > Burkholderiales > Burkholderiaceae_B > Achromobacter. The sequence goes on along the minus strand of NZ_JAELTJ010000008.1, from coordinate 44,197 downwards.
ACGCACACCCCATGCCGCGATCAGGCTCAGCACCAGGAACAGCGCGCCGACCAGGGTCAGGGGTTCGGTGTAGCGGAAGGTGGTGGACCCGATCATCTTGCTTTGCTGCAGCAGCTCGACCACCGTGATCGCCGATAGCAGCGGCGTGTCCTTGAACATGGCGACCAGATAGTTGCCCAGCGCCGGCACCACCGGCGGGATCGCCTGCGGCAGCACCACGCCCACGGCGGTGCGCCACGGCGACATGTTCAGGGCCCGCGCCGCTTCAAGCTGGCCGCGCGGCACGGCCTCGATGCCGGCGCGATAGACCTCGGCGCAATAGGTGGCATAGTGCACCCCCAGAGCCACGATGCCGGTCGCCAGCGGCGACATCTGCACCCCGGTCAGTGGCAGCACGTAGAACAGGAAGTACATCTGCACCAGCAGCGGCGTGCTGCGCACGAACTCGATCACGAAGGCCGTGGGCAGCGACACCAGCGCCAACCGCGAACGCCGCAGCAGCGCCAGCGCCAGACCCAGCGTCACGGCCACCAGCATGCCCAGCACGGTGGCCTGGATGGTGATGATCAGCGCCGAGCCCAGCGTGGGCAGGATTTCCAGCGCGAAGGACCAATCGAATACCGGTTTCATCGGACGCGGACCCTCCGTTCAAGCAGGCGCACGCCAGCGGTGATCAAGAGCGCCACCGCGAAATACAACAGCAGCATGAGGCCGAAGATCTCGGTGGTGCGCAGGGTTTCGCTGCGCAGCAGCTGGCCGCGGAAGGTGAGATCGGTAATGGTGATCAATGACACCAGTGCCGTGTTCTTGAGCAGTTCGATCAGCAGGTTGCCGGTGGGGGGCAGCATGGCCGGAATGGCCTGCGGCACCACGATACGGCGCATGATCTGGCCTCGGGTCAGGTTCAACGCCACGCCGGCCTCGCGCTGGCCCGGCGGCACCGCACGGATCGCGCCGCGCACCACTTCCGCACCATAAGCGCCGGCGTTCAGCGCCAGCACCACGATGCCCACCAACATGGCCGGCAATTGCACGCCGAACAGCGGCAGCACGAAATAGAACCAGAACAGCTGCACCAGCGCCGAGGTGCCGCGGAACACCTCGACATAGACGGCCGCCAGCCAACGCACCGGCCGCAGCGTCGACAGGCGTCCGATGCCCGTGGCCAGCGCCAGCGGCACGGCCAGCACCACGGCGCCCGCCATGATCTGCAACGTGACCGCCAGCCCTTCCAGCAGCGGCGGTATCAGCGTCCCGATATGTTCGGATATGAGCTGCATCGGCGCCCCCTATTGCCCGGCGCAGAGCTGGGCCGTCGTGACTCCGTTGGGCAGTTCCTGGGGCGTGAAGCCGAAAGGCGCCACCAGCTTCTTGTGCTCGTCGGTGCCGATGAACTTGGCCAGCTCGGCGTTGAAGGCGTCGGCAAACGCCTTGTCCTCGGGACGGAAAGCGTAGGCACCATAGCCGCGCACGTCCTTGCCGTCGATCTGCGGGTCAGAGAAAGGCTCGGCCTTTTCCAGGCCGCTGCCGCCATCGGTCTTGCCCATCAGGTCGTTGACGGTCAGGTCGGTGGCCGCATAGGCATCGGCCCGGCCGGCCTGCACCCCCGACAAGGCGCTGACCGCGTCGGGGAACACCACCATCTGGCCGGCGGGTATCTTGACCTTGGAGGCGTACTCGGCTTCGATGGCGCCCACCACTACGCCCAGCTTGACGTCGGGGTTCTTCACCACGTCTTCGTAGCTGTGCAGATTCTTGGGATTGCCTTGCTTGACCAGGAACGCCTGGCCCACGCCGTAGGTGGGATTGGAAAACGCCACCTGGCCGCAGCGTTCGGGGGTGACGTACATGCCCGCCGCGATGATATCGAAGCGCTTGGCCTGCAGCCCCGGAATCAGCGAGCCGAACTCGGTCAGCACGCCCTGCACCTCGTTGATGCCCATGCGCTTGAGCACCACGCGGGCGATCTCGACGGACTCGCCGGTGACCTTGGCCTCTTTGCGGTCCATGAAGGCGAGCGGCGCCTCGTTGGCATAGCCGATGCGGATCGTGCCCGCGGCCTTGGCGGCTTCCAACGTGCTGGCGGCGGCCGGCGCCTGGCCGGCGGCCTTGTCGGCGGCCTTGTCGGCGGCCGAGTCAGAGCAGGCGGCCAACGCCCCCAGGCTCAGGGCCAACAGGGCGCGGCGGGTGCGTCGCAGGGGCAAGTTCATGGTGCTTTTTCTCCCGGATTTATTTCTAGGTACATGGCTTCGCTAAAAATGATACGACATTAAATCATTTCACTTCTAATGATATGAACGAAAAAAAGCAGACTTCAGTCTGCTTTTTTCCTGCCCTGCCCTATGACGGGTTAGAACACGTTACGAAGGGTAGACGACTATGTCGTCCCCATTTTCAGTGCGGCTACCTATTGCGCGTACGAGAATTTGCCGTCGCGCACGATGCCCATGACACGGGCGCGCTCGTCAAAGCCCTGGTGGTTGTCCTTGGAGATGTTGAGCACGCCGTTGGGCACGACCAGGTCGCGGGTGTTTTCCAGGGCGTCGCGCAGGGCGGCGCGGAATTCCGGCGTGCCGGGCTTGGCGCCGGTCTTGAGGGCGCGCGCGACGGCCGAATCCAGCAGCATCCAGGCACCGTAGGCGTCCCCGGCGAACTGGGTCAGCGTGTTGGCCCCGTACTGACCCTCGTACTTGTCGGCGAACGCCACCGCCACTTTCTTGACCGGATTGGAATCCGGCAGCTCGCGCGCCACCACGCCGGGGCCGGTCGGGAACCGCGTGCCTTCGACGTCCTTGCCGCCCACCTGCAGGAATTCCAGGGTGCCGATGCCATGGGTTTGATAGATGGTGCCGGTATAGCCGCGCTCAAGCAGCGTCTTTTGCGGCAGGGCCGAGGGCGTGCCCGCGCCAGCGATCAGTACGGCATCCGGCTTGGCGGCGATGACCTTCAGCACCTGCCCCACCACCGATGCGTCGGTGCGCTGAAAGCGCTCTTGCGCCACGATCTTCAGGTCGTTGCCGGCTGCGGCCGAAAACTCTTTCCACCAGCTGTCGCCGTAGGAATCCGCGAAGCCGATGAAGGCCACGTTTTTCAGGCCTTTCTTTTTCATGTCGTCGACCAGCGCGGTCGCCATCAGCGAATCGTTCTGCGGCATCTTGAAGGCCCAGGCGCGCTTGGGATCGGACATCGGCTCGACGATGACGCTGGACGCGGCCAGCGCGATCATCGGCGTGCGGGTTTCGGCCAGCACGTCCAGAGCGGCCAACGCCGCGGCGGTGGTGTTGGGGCCGACGATGGCGTCGACCTTGTCTTCGGAAGTGAGCTTGCGCAGGTTCTTGACCGCCCGGCTGACGTCGGTGCCATCGTCCAGCACCACATAGCGCGCCGGTTGGCCGCCCAGCGTGGCGGGCCACAGACGGATCGCGTTATTGGTCTGGATGCCGATCGAAGCGGCCGGGCCGGTGGTGGACACGTCTACGCCGATCACGATATCGGCATGCGCGGACAGCGCCGGAATGAGCAGCGCCACGGCGGCGGCATAACGGAAGAATGAGCGGGACATAAAGGCAACTCGCGGAAATGAGAAAGGCGGATGGCGCTATTTTGCCTGACCGGCGCGGGCCTCGTAGACCAGCGCGGCCAGCGTCAGGTCTTCCAGTGCGCTGCCCACCGCCTTGAACACGGTCACTTCGCGGGCGCTGGTGCGGCCCGGCGCGCGGCCCTGCACCAGATCGGTCAGCGTGCCGCGGATGCCGTCGCGCGCCAGCACGCCGGCATCGAACGCCGCCAACAGGTCGCCCGCCTTGGTGGGGGCCTCGTCGGTGTCGACGTAGACCGTGGTGCCATCAAAGCAGGCGGTGTCGGTTTCGATCATGTCGGGCTTGAAGCTGCCGATCAGGTCCAGGTGGGTACCCGGGCGCAGCCAGGCGCCGCGCACCAGCGGTTCGGTCGACAAGGTCGCGCAGCTGACGATATCGGCCTGGCGCACGGCCTGCTCCAGATCGGTCGTGCTGGCGGCGTCAAAGCCCTGTTCGCGCAACGCGGCCGCCAGCGCGTCCGCACCTGCCGGACGCAGGTTCCAGACCCGCACCTTGTCGATGGGCCGCACGGTGCGCATGGCCTGCGCCACCAGGCCGGCGATGCGGCCCGAGCCCACGATGGTCAGCACGCGGGCGTCGGGGCGTGCAAGGTACGACGCGCCCAGCGCCGCGGCGCCGGCGGTGCGGAACACCGTGACCTGGTCGCCATCGACCTGCGCCAACGGCACGCCGGTGCGGGCGCTGTACAGGTTGTAAGTGGCGTGCAGCCCTGGCAAGGACTGACGCGTATTCTCGGGAAAGATATTGATGACCTTGACGCCGAAATAACCCTGCTCGTTCCAGGCCGGCATGATCAGCGTGGTGCCGTGCGCGCCGCCCGATTCGATGGCGTGCACGTGACGCGGCGGCACATGGGCCCCCTGGCGAAACGCCTCGCGCAACGCCGGGATCGCCGCGTCGAACGACAACGCGCGGCGGGTTTGTTCGGTGTCGATCACTACCATCTGTATCCAATGCCTGTTCGGGTTGAGTCAGGGCGAAGTGTGACGGCGCCATGCGGCGCTGGCAAGGCGTAGCGGCCGCAACCGTTACATCGGCTTGCCGTTGCACGGGGCCGGTTTGCATGCCCGTACGCCATCCGCGCCGTATCATGGTTCATGCCCCTTCCGGCACCGCGCGCCGCCGCCAGGCGGCCCGCGCCTCCCCAACGGACGCGTCCGCAACGGGCGCGTTCTTCCTTAAAGGAGTCACGCATGAAGAAAACCGCAACCGCCGCCTGGTCGGGCGATCTGAAGACGGGCAAGGGTACGATTTCCACCCAGAGCGGCGCGCTCAAGAGCCAACCCTACGGCTTCAACACCCGCTTCGGCGACACCCCCGGCACCAACCCCGAAGAACTGCTGGGCGCCGCCCACGCCGGATGTTTCACCATGGCGCTGTCCAATATCCTCGGCGAATCCGGCCTGGTGCCGCAAAGCCTGGACACCAAGGCCGAAGTCACGCTGGACAAGGCCGATGGCGGCTTTGCCATCACCGCGGTGCACCTGACCGTGGAGGGCGTGATCCCCGGCGCCACGGCCCAGGCTTTCGAGGAGGCCGCCCGCAAGGCGGAAAAGGGCTGCCCCGTTTCCAAGGTGCTGAACGCCAAGATCACCATGGACGCCAAGCTCAAATCCTGACCGGCCGCGGCAGGCCCCGCGGGTGGCGCCATTGGCCCGCCCTATCCGGGGCTTGTTGAAAATCAATTTGACGGTCATGCCCGAGTTATGGAAAATGAGAACCATTCTCAGGAAAAAACATGACCCGATTCATCTATGCGATCTCTGGCGGCAAGGCGGCGTACGCACAAGACGCCCGGGTGACGGCCAACCTGCGCCGGGTGGTCGGATCGGGCATCCTGGTCGCCGTGGGCTACATCGACCCGGGCAACTGGGCCACCGACATCGCCGGGGGCAGCGGCTTCGGCTACGGCCTGCTGCTGGTCGTGATTGCATCGGCCGTCCTGGCGCTGGGTTTCCAGGTACTGGTGTCGCGCCTGGCACTGGCCACCGGCCAAGACCTGGCCACCCTCACCGCCCGGCATCTTTCCCCGCGCATGTCCAAGGCCGCCTGGCTGGCCGGCGAAGCCGCCATCCTGGCCACCGCCCTGGCCGAGCTGATCGGCGGCGCCATCGCGCTGCGCCTCTTGTTCAACCTGCCGCTGATCGGCGGCGTGGCCGTCACCGGCGTGGGCACGTTCGCCGTGCTGGCCCTGACCCGCGGCAACGCCGATCGCCACGAACGCGTGATCGCCGTGCTGCTGTCGGTGGTGGCAGCCTCGTTCGTGTTCCTGCTGTTCAAGGCCAACCCCGCATGGACCGAGGTGGCCCACGGCATCACCCAGACGGGCCAGGCGCTGCGCAACCCGCAGGGCTTCCTGATTGCGCTGGGCATCCTGGGCGCAACCCTGATGCCCCACAACCTGTACCTGCATTCCGGCTCGCTGGCGCAGCGCGCCCGGGTACTGCCGCTTGACGCACGCGACATGGCCATGCGGGTCGCGCGCAATGACACCGTCGTGTCGCTGGGCGTGGCCATGCTGATCAATTCGGCCATCATGATCGTCGCCGCGGCCTCGCTGTCCGGCTCGGGCATGATCGTCTCCAGCCTGGACGACGCCCATGCCGTGATCGGCCATACGCTGGGCATCGGCGCGGCCATCGTGTTCGCGGTGGCGCTGTACGCCGCCGGGCAAAGCTCCACCATTACCGGCGTGCTGGCTGGCCGCATTCTGTCGCAAGGCTTCCAGGTGCGCAGCAATTGGTCCGACCGCCGGCGCGCGCTGGCCACGCGGCTGATCGCAGGCGCGGCGGCCGTGGGCCTGCTGATCTTCACGGGCGGCCAGGACCCGGACGAACTGCTGGTGCTGAGCCAGGTCATCCTGAGCCTGGCCCTGCCCTTCGCACTGGGTCCGCTCGTGCTGCTGGCCTGCCGCAAGACCCTGATGGGCCGATACGCGTTGCGCGGCGCCTGGGCCTGGGCCGCCATCATCGCCACCATCGGCATCGTGTTGCTCGACGGCTATCTGCTGGTCGACATGGTGGTGTGATCCCCCGCGGCCCAGCCCGCGTCAGCCAAAGCAAAACGCCAGCTTGCGCTGGCGTCTTGTTTTGGCCCGGCCCGGCATTCAACGGCGGGCGGAGACGACCGGATGCTGGCGGCGGCCGGCGTCCATGTCGTGCAGCACTTCGCCGACGGCGCCGCCCAGCCTGGCCAGGCGCAGCTTCAGCCGGCGCCAGCCCATGCGGGAAAACGGGCCGGACAGGGTTTCCGCCTTGATGGCCTCGCGGATCAGGGACCGCTCCAGCGCATCCGACATGCGGGCATTTTTCAACGCGGTATCGCTCATGATTCTCTCCTTGAGAAAGCGCGATGGGAACAACACGATTTCATGTTAGACCCGCGTTTGCTGCATCGCAACGCAAACTTCCTAGCACTATTTTTGTCGTTGCGTAATGGGTACAAACACCACCATAACGGTGCACAGGCACCACATCCCGCACCATTTTTGTGCAGTGCAAAAACAACAAGGCGGCCAAGCCGGCCGCCTCTAGGCACCTTTCTGGCCAGGCATCCGGAACCGAACGCCTCAGCCTATCCGCTCACCGCTACCGGCACCCCAAGTGCGCGGCGATCAGCTTGTCGGCCATATCCGCGACCCGGCCCGCGGGCCCGCCCTCGCCAAACAGCTGGCTGGACACGAACGCCCCTTCGATCAGCAGCAGCAGGCCGTCGCCCAGCGCGTCGGGGTCCGGCGCGCCCATCTCGGCCGCCATGGCCGCCAGGCGGCGGCGCAACTCGAGCTTATGTTCGACCGCGACCACCCGTGCGGGGTGACCGGCCTCGGGGTACTCCACCGCCGCGTTGGTCAGGCCGCAGCCGCGGTAGCCGTTTTGCACCGCGCGCACGCTCAACCCGGACAGATAGGCACGCAGTTGCGCCTGCGGATCTCCCGGATGGGCGTCGCAGGCCGCGTTGAAACGCCCCCAGAACTCGGCGTCGTAGTCGCGCAGGTAGGCCGCGGCCAACTCGTCCTTGGATGAAAAACTGCGGTACAGGCTGGGCTTGGTGACGCCAGCCTGATTGACGATGGCGTCGACCCCCACCGCCCGGATGCCGTCGCGGTAGAACATTTCGCGCGCGGTCTTGCGGATGCGGTCGGCCGCAAGCAGCGGCTTAGCCGGGGAGGCTGCAGCGGGCGCCTTGCCCGCTGCATCGGATTTATTGGCCATGCGAAGACTCCTTACTGAAGCGGGCCGGCAGTGCCCGCCGCCCTGAAAACAGGGTCGTCAAAAATAATGCTTGACGATGTTACTGACCAGTACGTACTATTCGCAAACCTTAATACGTACCGGTCAGTAACATGAGTATAGCCCAACCACCCATCCCCTTCCGCCGAGCCGGGCAAAAGTACGCCTTTGTCGTAGTCGCGGTGGTCTTCCTGGCTCTGCTGGTGTCGGCCGGCCTGCGCTCCTCGCCCAGCGTGCTGCTGGTGCCGCTGGAAGAGAATTTTGGCTGGAACCGCAGCACGACCTCGTTCGCCGCCGCCGTCGGCATTTTCCTGTACGGCCTGGTCGGCCCATTCGCGGCGGCCGCCATGGAGCGTTTTGGCCTGCGCCGCGTGCTGATCGTGTCGCTGTCGTTGATGGCCGCGTCCAGCGCGGTCAGCGCCTACATGACGCAGCCGTGGCATCTGCTGATGACCTGGGGTGTGTTTTCAGGCATCGGCTCGGGCGCCGTCGCCGTGGTCATGGGCGCCACGGTGGTCAACCGCTGGTTCACCAAGCACCGCGGCCTGATGATGGGCCTGTTGACTGCCAGCACCGCCACCGGCACGCTGATCTTCCTGCCTGTCCTGGCCGCGCTGGCCTCGTCCGGCGACTGGACCCGGGTGGTGTGGACGGTTGCCGGCGCCGCCGCCGCGCTGGTGCCGCTGGCATGGTGGCTGGTGCCCGACCGTCCCGCCAGCGTCGGCCTGGTGCCGTTCGGCAGCGATCCGCATGCGCCACCCGCCCCCGCCGCGCCGCGCACCGGCATGCTGGCCGCCACCTTCGGCGCCCTGGCCCGCGCCGCCAAGACCCGCACCTTCTGGTTCCTGTTCGCGACCTTCTTCATCTGCGGCTTCACCACCAACGGCCTGGTCGGCACCCACCTGATCGCGCTTTGCGGCGACCACGGCATGCCCGAAGTGCAGGCGGCCGGCCTGCTGGCGATCATGGGCATCTTCGACCTGTTCGGCACCACCGCGTCCGGCTGGCTCACCGACCGCTACGATCCGCGCAAGCTGCTGTTCGTGTATTACGCCCTGCGTGGCGTGGCGCTGATCTACCTGCCGTACTCGGACTTCTCGTTCTACGGTCTGGCGATTTTCGCGGTGTTCTTTGGCCTGGACTGGATCGCCACGGTGCCACCGACCCTGCGCCTGGCAACCGAGGCCTTCGGCGACCGCGAAGCGCCGATCGTCTTCGGCTGGATCGTCGCCGGCCACCAACTGGGTGCGGCCAGCGCCGCCTGGATGGCAGGCGTGGTGCGTGAATCGCAAGGCAGCTACCTGATGGCTTTCGTGGCCGCCGGCGCCACCGGCTTGATCGCCGCGGTCATCGCGCTGCTGATCGGGCGTGAACGGGTCGTGGCCCAGCCCGCGTAACCGACGCCAGGCATGAAAAAAAGCCCGGCCTGAGCCGGGCTTTGTGCATTGGCCGCGCCGAAACAGCCGCCCCTGGGCGCGGCTGCCTCGTCAGCGGGCAACGGGCGTACCGTGCGCGGCGCGGGGGCTTACGCCCCCTCCTCTTCGACCTCGCCGAGATAGGCTGCGCGCACTTTCGGATCATGCAGCATGTCGCTGGCCGGGCCCGACAGCGTGATCTCGCCGGACTCCATCACGTAGCCGCGGTGGCTGTTTTCCAGCGCCAGGCGGGCGTTCTGCTCGATGAGCAGGATCGTCACGCCTTCGCTGGCGATGGTGCGCACCACCTCGAAGACCTTCTCGACCATCAGCGGCGCCAGGCCCATGGATGGCTCATCCAGCAACAGCAGCTTGGGACGCGCGATCATGGCGCGGCCCATGGCCACCATCTGCTGCTCGCCACCCGACAAGGTGCCGGCCGCCTGCTTGCGGCGCTCGGCCAGGCGCGGAAACAGCGTGAACACGCGATCCGTATCCTGGCGCACCTGCGCGGCATCGCGGCGGATGTATGCGCCCATCGCCAGGTTTTCCTCGATAGTCAACTGGCCGAAGATGCCACGGCCTTCCGGCACCATGACCAGGCCCTGGCGCACCAGCTCGTGCGACTTCTGGCCACCGATGGACTTGCCGCCGTAGACCACTTCGCCGCCGGCCAGCGGCACCAGGCCGCAGATGGCGCGCAGGGTCGTGCTCTTGCCGGCGCCGTTGGCGCCGATCAGGCAGACCAGTTCGCCCTCGTCCACGCGCAGGTCGATGCCGCGCACCGCACGGATGCCACCGTACGCGACCTGCAGGCCGCGCAATTCCAGTAGGGGTTGAGTTGCTGCCGTCATGCCTGGCGCTCCTGATGAATCAGCGGATCCTGGGCGGCGCCCGCGCCCAGATACGCTTCAATGACCTTGGGATCGCGCTGGACCTGGGCGGGTTTGCCCATGGCCAGCACCTTGCCGTACTCCAGCACCAGCACGCGATCGCACAGGCCCATGACCAGCTTCATGTCATGCTCGATCAGCAGCACGGTCACGCCATCGCCGCGGATCTTTTCGATCAGCTTGCGCAGCACCACCGTTTCCGACGCGTTCATACCGGCGGCCGGCTCATCCAGCGCCAGCAGCTTGGGATCGGTGGCCAGCGCCCGCGCGATTTCCAGGCGGCGCTGGTCGCCGTAGGGCAATGAGCGCGCCACGTCGTTGGCGCGATGACCAATGCCCACGTAGTCCAGCAATTCCTGGGCGCGCGCCTCGATGGCAGCCTCTTCGGCGCGTGCGCCCGGCGTACGGAACACGGCGCCGAGCACGCCCGCGCGGGTACGCACGTGGCGGCCGATCATCACGTTCTCGATCGCGCTCAGGTTGGCGAACAGGCGGATGTTCTGGAAGGTGCGCGCCAGGCCCGCGTGCGCCACTTCGTGCGGCTTCTTGCCCGACATCGACTGGCCGTTGAAGGTGCACGCACCGTCTTCCGGGATGTACAGGCCGGTCAGCACGTTGAACAGCGTGGTCTTGCCCGCGCCGTTCGGGCCGATCAGGCCGTAGATCTCGCCCTGCTCGATATCGAAGCTGACGTCGGACAAGGCTTGCAGGCCGCCGAAGCGTTTGCCCAGTCCCTGGGCTTGCAACAGTTTGCTCATGCCGCCCCTCCTTGGGTCTTGGTGGCCAGCTCGCGCTTGCGCACGGCCGACGGCCACAGGCCCGCGGGACGGAACAGCATGACGCACACCATGGCCAGGCCGAACAGCAACATGCGGATGCCTTCGGGATCCAGCACCACGGCGCCGAACAGCATCTGCTGCACCGGCTCGACCACCGCCCGCAGGAACTCGGGCAGCGCGGCCAGGATCAGGGCGCCCAGGATCACCCCGGGAATGTGGCCCATACCGCCCAGCACCACCATGCACAGGATGGAAATGGATTCCATCAGCGAGAAGCTCTCGGGGCTGACAAAGCCCTGCATCGACGCGAACAGCGCACCCGCCACGCCGCCGAACGACGCACCCATGGCGAAGGCCAGCAGCTTGATGTTGCGGGTGTTGATGCCCATGGCCTTGGCCGCGATCTCGTCCTCGCGGATCGCTTCCCAGGCGCGGCCGATGCGCGAATTCTGCAGGCGCACGCACACAAGAATGATGATGAGCGTCAACGCCAGCAGCAGGTAGTAGTACTTCTCGGGCCCAGTCACCCGGATGCCCAACAGGCTTTCCGTGCGGCCGAACGCGAACTCGCCCACCTTGAAGGTATCGATGCGGTTGATGCCCTGCGGCCCGTTGGTGATGTTGACCGGCGCATTCAGGTTGTTCAGGAAGATGCGGATGATCTCGCCAAAGCCCAACGTCACGATCGCCAGGTAGTCGCCCCGCAATTTCAGCGTGGGCGCCCCCAGCAGCACCCCGAACAGGCACGCCACCGCCAGCGCGATCGGCAGGATCGCCCAGAACGGCAGGTGCAGGCCGAAGTGCGGCGAGGCCAGCAGCGCCCAGGTGTAGGCGCCCACGGCGTAGAACGCGATGTAGCCCAGATCGAGCAGGCCGGCAAAACCCACCACGATGTTCAGGCCCAGCGACAGCATCACGTACAGCAGCGCGAAATTCAGGATGCGGACCCAGCTCTGGCCGGCCATGCCGATCACGAACGGCAGCACCGCCAGTACGATACCGATCAGCGCGATGCCGATCAGATTGCGGGTCGACAACCCGCTGTTCTTCATGGCGCCGCTCATGCCCGGTCTCCCACGCGCTCGCCCAGCAGGCCGGACGGACGGAAGATCAGCACCAGCACCAGCACGAAGAACGCGAACACGTCCTGGTAGTGGCTGCCCAGAAAGCCGCCGGTCAGGTCGCCGATGTAGCCGGCGCCCAGCGATTCGATGATACCCAGCAGCAGGCCGCCGGCCATCGCGCCGACCAGGTTGCCGATGCCGCCCAGCACCGCGGCCGTGAAGGCCTTCAGGCCCAGCATGAAGCCCATCGTGTACTGCGACACGCCGTAATAGGTGGCGACCATCATGCCCGCCACGGCGGCCAGGGCCGAACCGATCAGGAACGCCGCCGAAATCACGGTGTTGATGTTCACGCCCATCAGGCCGGCCACTTCGCGGTTCTGCGCGGTAGCGCGCATCGCGGTACCCAGGCGGGTCTTGTGCACCACCGCCAGCAGCCCGCCCATGATCAGCGCGGCAATGGCGACGATCGCGATCTGCAGCGTGCTCATGCGGGCGCCGAAGATCTCGAACACCTGCGGCGTCAGCACCTGCGGGAAATTCAGATAATTGCGGCCCCAGCCCATCATCGCCACGTTCTGCAGGATGATCGACACGCCGATGGCGGTGATCAGGGCAGCCAGGCGCGGGGCGCGGCGCAGCGGCCGGTAGGCCACGCGTTCGGCCGTCCAGCCGACCGCCATGCACAGCGGCACGGACACCAGCAGGCCCAGGCCCAGCACCACGAACGCGGACGCGGAGGGGTCGCCGCCCACCAGCGAAATGGCGATCGTCGTCGCCGCCATCGCGCCGATCATGACGACATCGCCATGCGCGAAATTGATCAGCCCGATGATGCCGTACACCATGGTGTAGCCAAGGGCGACCAGGGCGTACACGCTGCCTAGCGTGACGCCGTTAATCAGTTGTTGAATGAAGATATCCATAGGGGCCGCAGAATAAGCCTGGAAAAAACGCGCGCACATCGCGCGCGGCGCACCCGCAGGGCGGCCACCGGGTGGCGCGCCCCCGCACCCGGCGGTGCGGGCGGGTGTCGATGGCCAGGCGCGGCGGCGCCGCGTCCTGGCCCGGTGCTGCCGCCTTAGTTGGCCTGGCTGACCATCGTCTCAACCATCTCCCACTTGCCGTTCTTGACTTCGTAGATGGTGACCGAGATTTCCTTCAGATCGCCGTTCTTGTCGTAGGCGATGTGTTCGCTGGTGGCGCCCTTGCGGTTCAGCTTGGCCAGTTCCGGCAGGTACTTCTCGGGCTTGGCCGAGCCGGCGGCTTCGATGGCGCTGATCATGTTCCAGGCGCCATCATAGGCGTAGGGCGCGTAGACGCCGGGGGCCTTCTTGAAGCGGGCCTGATAGCGCTGCTCGAAATCCTTGCCCGCGGCCATCTTGTCCAGCGGCACGCCGGCCAGCGAGGCGAAGGTGCCGTCGGCGGCATCGCCGGCCAGCTTGATGAAGGTGTCGCTGCGGGTCATTTCACCCGAGACCAGCGGCGACTTCAGGCCCAGCGTGGCCAATTGGCGCTTCATCGGGCCGGACTGCGCATCCAGGCCGCCGTAGAAGATGGCGTCGGGCGCCGAGCCCTTGATGTTGGTCAGGATGGCCGTGAAGTCGTTGGCCTTGTCGGTCGTGTACTCGCGACGCACCACCTGGCCGCCAGCGGCCTTGACGGCCTTCTCGACCTCGTCCGCCAGGCCTTGGCCGTAGGCGGTACGGTCGTCGATGATCGCGACCTTCTTGGCCTTCAGGCTTTGCACCATGAACTTGCCGACCGCGGCGCCCTGCTGGGTGTCGCTGGTCATCATACGGAACGTGGTTTCGTAGCCCTGCTTGGTGTATTCGGGCGACGTGGCCATGGCGATCTGCGGCAGGCCGGCTTCATGGTAGACGCGCGACGCGGGGATCGTGGTGCCCGAATTGAAGTGGCCCAGGATGCCGACGACGTTCTCGTCGACCAGTTGCTGCGCGACCTGCACGCCCACGCGCGGGTCGGCCTGGTCGTCGCGCGACACCAGCACGAACTTGGCGGGCTGGCCGTCGATCTTGATGCCCTTCTTGTTGGCTTCTTCCAGCGCCAGGTTCAGACCGTTCTGCATGTCCTCGCCGTAGTGCGACTGGGGACCGGTCAGCGGTGCGGCGAAACCGAACTTGATGTCGGCGGCCTGCGCGGCGGTGGCCATGCTGGTGGCAGCGATGCCGGCTGCGACAAGCTTCAAAGTGGTGCGAAACTTCATTGGGTATCCTCCGGTATGTCGGATGAGGCTTTGTTATACCCGAGCTTGTGGGCCGGGTTCTTCTGTTTGAATCCGATTGCCGGGTTGGCGCAATCGAACTTCAGGTGCGACCGGATTTTGCTTCCAGTGCAACCTCACGAGATATTGGAGATAACCCTTGGTTGCCCAAGGGTTACCCCTCGGTCACGCTCAGCCGATGGTCATGAGGCTGGCGTTGCCGCCGGCCGCGGCCGTATTCACACTGATGGAGCGCTCGGTCAAGAGCCGTTCCGGCACATACGTGGCGCCAGCGGCCAGGGCATCCGGCGTCAGGCCATGCACCGCCAGGATCGCGCCCGGACGCTGCGCGATGCGCTGGTTCAGGGCGCGCAGCGCGTCGCCGTCGCCTTCGAACAGCACCGCCTGGTAATCGGCCTGGTCGACCTCGGCATCCGCCAGGATACCGGCCTGGCCCTGCTGCTCGGCGTCCAGCCCGGCCAGCAGCGCCTGCGCCGCGGGGGTATCGGCGAACCAGGCATGGTTGCCGGTCAGGCGCGCCGCCGACCACTGCGCCCGCGCGCCGGCCTCGGTGGCCGCCACGCAGTACACGGCGCCGCGCGGTTCGACCATATACGTGTTGGTCTCCCCCGTCGGGCCCGGCAGCGCGATGCGCTGCGGCAGCGGCGCGGCCGCGTCCAGCGCCGGCGGCAGGCCCGCGGGACGCGTGCCCAGCAGACGGTACATATACAGCGGACCGCCCGCTTTGGGACCGGTGCCCGACAGACATTCGCCACCGAAAGGCTGCACCCCCACCACCGCGCCCACGATATTTCGATTGACGTAAACGTTGCCCGCATGGACCTGACCGGTCACATGGGCGATGGTTTCGTCGATACGGGTGTGCACGCCGAACGTCAGGCCGTAGCCGGTGCCGTTGATGGCATCCAGCAAGGCGTCCAGCTCTTCGCGCTTGTAGCGCACCACGTGCAGCACAGGCCCGAACACTTCGCGGGTCAGTTCACTGATGCTGTCGATCTCGATGATGGTGGGCGCCACGAAGGTCCCCTGACGGCATTCGCCGTTCAGTTCCGCCTGGTCGATCCGGTGGCCTGCCGTGCGCATCGCGTCGATGTGACGCAGAATGCCATTGCGCGCCTCGGTGTCGATCACCGGACCGACGTCGACCGACAGACGATCGGGGTTGCCCACACTGAGTTCGCGCATTGCGCCGCGCAGCATCGTCAGCACGTGGTCGGCGTTATCTTCCTGCACGCAGAGCACGCGCAGCGCCGAACAGCGCTGGCCGGCCGAGTCGAAGGCCGAGCTGAGCACGTCGAACACCACCTGCTCGGACAGCGCGGACGAATCCACCACCATTGCGTTCTGGCCGCCCGTCTCGGCGATCAGCGGAATGGTATGGCCGTCGTCATCAAGACGGTCTGCCAGCGTGCGCGCGATGATGCGGGCCACATCGGTGGACCCGGTGAACATCACGCCGCGGACGCCGGGGCTGGCCACCAATTGCGCGCCCACGGTTTCGCCACGGCCGGGCAACAATTGCACCGCGCCGGCCGGCACGCCGGCAGCGCGCAGGATCGCCACCGCCTGCGCCGCGATCAGCGGCGTCTGCTCGGCCGGCTTGGCCAGCACGGTATTGCCAGCCGCCAGCGCCGCGGCGATCTGGCCGGTAAAGATGGCCAGCGGGAAGTTCCAGGGGCTGATACACAGCACCGTGCCCAAGGGGCGGTGCGTGTCGTTGCCGAACTCGCGGTCCGCCTGATCTGCGTAGTAACGCAGGAAGTCCACCGCCTCGCGCACCTCGGCGATCGCGTTGGGCAGGGACTTGCCGGCCTCGCGCACGATCAGGCCGAGCAAGGTCTGCATCTGCTCTTCCAGCAACTGCGCGGCGCGGCGCAGGCACTGCGCGCGCTCGGCCACCGGGGTCGATTGCCAGATGGGCGCCGCGTTGGCGGCGGCGCGCAGGGCGGCCTCGGCTTCTTCGCCGTTGGCCTCGATCACATGACCCACCACGTCGCGCAGATTGGCGGGGTTGCGCACTTCGATTGCGCGGGCCGCGTCCCATGCTTCGGCGCCCTCGCCCAGCATGGGCGCGGCGCGCCAGGGCGTGCCGGCGCTGGCCAGCAGCGCGGCCGACAGCGAACCCAGGCGATGTTCGTTGCTCAGGTCCAGGCCTGCGGAGTTGGCGCGCGCGCCTTGCTGCGGATTGCCGTAAAGCTCTCGCGGCAGCGGAATCTTTTCATGCGGCGCGCCCAGCGGCACGATGCGCGAGGCCGCCTCGACCGGGTCCGCCACCAGCGTCTCGACGGGAATGCTGTCATCACCGATCAGGTTGACGAACGACGTGTTGGCGCCGTTCTCCAGCAGGCGGCGCACCAGGTAGGCAAGCAGCGTTTCATGCGTGCCTACCGGCGCATAGATGCGGCACGGGCGGTTCAGCTTGCCTTGCGCCAGCGGGCCCACGACCTCGTCGTACAGCGGCTCGCCCATGCCGTGCAGGCACTGGAATTCGTACTGGCCCGGATAGTAGTTCTGGCCGGCCAGCTGATAGATCGCCGCCAGCGTGTAGGCATTGTGCGTGGCGAACTGCGGGTACACGGCTTCCGGCGCGCCCAGCAGCTTGCGGGCGCAGGCCAGGTAGGCCACGTCGGTATAGACCTTGCGGGTGTAGACGGGATAGCCTTCCAGGCCATCGACCTGGGCGCGCTTGATCTCGCTGTCCCAGTAGGCGCCCTTGACCAGGCGCACCATCACGCGATGGCGGCTGCGGCGGGCCAGATCAATGACGTAGTCGATCACGAACGGCGCGCGCTTCTGGTAGGCCTGGATGACAAAACCGATGCCGCTCCAGCCTTCCAGTTCGGGCGTAAAGCACAGCGCTTCCAGCAGATCCAGCGAAATTTCCAGGCGGTCGGCTTCTTCGGCGTCGATATTCAGGCCGATGTCGTAGCTGCGCGCCAGCACCGTCAACGCCTTCACGCGCGGCAGCAGCTCGGCCATGACGCGTTCGCGCTGGGCGCGCGAATAGCGCGGATGCAGCGCCGATAGCTTGATCGAGATGCCAGGGCCTTCGTAGATGCCGCGGCCGGCGGCAGCCTTGCCGATGGCGTGGATGGCCTGCTCGTACGAGGCATAGTAGCGGTCCGCGTCCTCGGCCGTGGTGGCGGCTTCGCCCAGCATGTCGTACGAATAGCGGAAACCGCGGCTTTCCATCTTGCGGTTGTTGGCCAGCGCTTCGGAGATGGTCTGGCCCGACACGAACTGCTCGCCCATCATGCGCATGGCCATGTTCACGCCCTTGCGCACCAAGGGTTCGCCGCCCTTGCCGATCAGGCGCGTCAACGCCTTGGACAGCGATTGTTCACTGCTCACCGCCACCAGCTTGCCGGTGATCATCAGGCCCCAGGTCGCGGCATTGACGAACAGCGATTGCGAGCCGCCCATGTGCGACTTCCAGTCGCCGCGGGCGACCTTGTCGCGGATCAGCGCGTCACGCGTAGCGCGGTCCGGAATGCGCAGCAGCGCCTCGGCCAGGCACATCAGCGCCACGCCTTCCTGGCTGGACAACGAGAATTCCTGGATCAGCCCCTCGACCCCGCCGCCGGTGCGCTTGCCGCGCAGCTTCTTGACCAGGTCGGAGGCCATCGCATGCACTTTTTCCAGATTGGGCATGCGGGCCTGGCCCAGCAGCAGCGGCACGCACTCGGGCTCGGGCCGGCGATAGGCCGCCGTGATGGCCGCGCGCAGCACCGATTGCGGCTGCACGTCCTGGCCAAACTCGTAGAACGGCGGCGTGGCGGCGGCCTGATGTTCGCCGCTCTCGTCGTCGCCCCCCTCGTCGCCGCCCAGATGGGACATTTCGGCGGGCAGATGGCCGCGCTCGATCTTGTCCAGGTAGGCGAGAATCGCCTGCTTGTGCAGCCAGTGCGGCGTGCAGTTGAGCTTTTGCGCGGCCGACTTCAGGCGGTCGCGAAGCGCGTCATCGACTTTGACGCCGAGGGTAGTGCTGGCCATAAGAGATTGCTTCCTGTCGCATGGCAAAGGTCACACCGGGCCCACACGAAAGGGCCCAGCATCGGTAGGACCGTATGCTAGTCAGGTTGCAACCGCGTTTGTATTAAGGTTAACCCTAGGGTTAACCGGTTGAGATCATGGCGGGTTTTGGCCCGCTCCGCCCCCGTTTCATCACCGGCCTCAGTCCGGCAACGGCGAGCACCCAAGCATCTGCACTGCGCCGCCCGTATCCGGGGCTTGCCCCCGGATGGCGGATGCCATGGCGCCGGCCAACGCCACGACCGCGCGCTGCTGCGCCGTGATCAGCGCAGGCACGCCCGCCTCGGACACCTTTTCCGTGACGACACTGCGGCACAGCAGCCCGCTACCCTTGAGATTCACCGGCCGCACCCGCCAGGTGACGTCCAATTGCGCCATGCTGCCCGACACCAGGTCAAAGCGCTGCACGTCGGTCTGCACCCGCCAGACGGCCGCGGTGGGACCGGGCTTGACGACCTGCACGTCCAGCGCGCCCAGGTCATGCTTGAGCGCGTCCGACAGCGCGCCGCGGATTTCGTCGCCCAGGGGCGAAGTCCAGCGTTCGGAGTACAGCGCCGAGACACTGCCGTCGCCCGTGCGCACCATCAGCTGCGGCTGGTCGGCCTGCGCCACCACGTTGACGCCTTGGACGTCGATCAGGAAAGGCGCCGCCGCACGAGGCACCGCCGGCGCCGACGGCGTGGGGCCTTGCAAGGTGTAGTAATGCACCGGCGGCGACGAGGCGCAGCCGGCCAACAGCGCGGCCAAGGCCAACGCCGGCAGGCCCAGGGCCCGCAACCGGGCAGATTTGGCGGCAACGGCGGGAGGGACGGAGCGGGAGCGGAGTCTATTCATGGGTTCAGTTCCTGACCGGACCGGCGCCGGGGATCGGGTCGTCGCCGCGGCCGCGCAGCAACGATTCGGGGTTCGATTGCAGGAAGTCGGCCAGCGCGCGCAGCGACCGGGCCGCGCGGCTCAGTTCCTGCATGGCCTTTTCGGCATTGACCGGCAACGAGGCATCCGAGGCCAGCAGCGCATTCAGATTGGCCATGGATTGCTGCGCCTGCTTGAGCACGCCCTGCGCTTGCGGGGCCACCTGCTTGTCCAGACGCGTCATCAGCTTGGAGGTGCTGGCCAGCGTGGTACGCAAGTCTTCGCCGATCTTGTCGAACGGGATCTTGTCGATCTTGGCGACGATATTGCTGACCTGCTGCTGCAGCTGGTCCAGGTTGCCCGGCACGGTCGGGATCAGGGCCGGACTGGACATCTTGAAGTCCACCGGCTTGGCGTTGGGGAAGTCGTCCAGCACCACGTACAACTGACCGGTCAGGAGATTGGCGGTACGCAACTGCGCGCGCAGGCCGTGCTTGATCATGATGCCCAGCAAGCGGCCGCCGGCCTGGTCGCCATCCTCGACGGCGCGGGCGCGCACTTCCTCGTACACCCGGCCCAGGCGCTCCGGATACAAGGTGGCGTCCACCACCGAATAGAAGCGCTTGGTGACGGGGTCGAAGTCCAGATTGATCTGTGTGACGTTGCCCAGAGTGATGCCCGAGAAATCAATCGACGCGCCGACCGACAGGCCGCGGATCGACTGGTCAAAGCGCATGCGGATCGGGAAGGCTTCGCCGTCCGGATTGGCCTTGGCCGCGGCCTCGGTGGCGTATAGCTCAAAGCGCGCGTCGGCCGCGGCTGGCGTGCCGGCGTCGCGGGCGCTGTAGACCGGCTCGAACGCCACGCCGCCCACCGCCATCGACACCAGCGACTGGGTACGCACCTTCAGGCCTTCGGCGTTGACGCTGAAATCCACGCCGCTGGCGTTCCAGAAGCGCGTGCCGTTGGTGACGAACTTGTCATTGGGCGCGTCCACGAACACTTCGACATTCACGGCGTCGCCGGTCTTGTCCAGCGCATAGCCGATCACGCGGCCCACATTGATGCGGCGGAAATACACCGGCGAGCCGATGTCCAGCGACCCCAGATCCGACGCCTTGAGCTTGAAGCGCTTGCCGGCGCGGTCATGCGTCACGGCTGGCGGCGTCTCCAGGCCCACGAAGTGCAGCTTGGTGGCCTTTTTGGAGGCATCCTTGCTCTCGACCGCGTCCACGCCGATATAGGCGCCGGACAGCAAAGTGCCCAGCCCCGACACGCCACTGACATCGAGCCGCGGACGCACCACCCAGAAGTTGGTGCCCTCTCGCGCCAGGTCGGCCACGTCCTTGGACAGTTCCGCCTGCACCACGACCTTGCTGCGGTCGCTGTTGAAACCAATGGACTTGACCGTACCGACGTTCACGTCCTTGTAGCGCAGCTGGGTCTTGCCGACCTCCAGCCCTTCGGCGGTGTTGAATTCGATGGACAGATCCGGGCCGGCCTGCATCCACGTACGCACCACGAGCGACAAGCCCATCAGCGCGGCGACGACAGGCACCAGCCAGATCCAGGAGATCCGGCTCTTGCGCTTGCGCGATATGGTGGGTGATGCGAACTTCTCTTCACCAGATCCGGGTGCTTGGTCGGACATCTTGTTTTTTCCTTTTCTTCTTGCTCGGTAAACGCGATTCGGCCTCGCCCCGCAGGCGGCTGGCCGGACGCGTCAGCCCATTTCGGCACCCGCGGCAGGGGTCGGCTCTTGCCGCTTGCCGGCCACGGGCGGATCCATGTCGATCTCGCTTGTGTCTTGCAGATCCCAGCTGCGGCGCAGGTCGAAGCTCATGGCGGACAACATGGTCAGGATCACGACCACGCCAAACGCCGCGGCGCCGCCACCGGCACTGATTTCCATCAGGCCCTGGAAGTCAGCCAGCGCTGCCAGCAATATCACCACGAACACGTCCAGCATCGACCATTGGCCAATGAACTCGACCATCTCATACAGCCGCGTGCGCGGCCGCAGATTCGTCGTGCTGCGCCATTGCTCGGTCAACAATAGCAGGATCAGCGCCAGTAGTTTGGTCAGGGGCACCGCCACGCTGGCAATGAAGACAATCAGCGCAATGTCCCACGACCCCATGTTCCATAACTCGACCACACCGCCCAGGATGGTATGAGCGCTGTCGCCCAGCACGGAGCTGACCTTCATGACCGGCAACACGTTGGCCGGAATATAGAACACCACGGCCGCCAGCAACAGGGCCCAGGTGCGGGCCAGATGGTCAGGCTTGCGGTAATGCACCACCGCGTGGCAGCGCACGCAATGGTGTTCTTCTTCCGGATCGCCCTCGCGCGGCAGTGCTTGCACCTGGCCACAGACGTGGCAGCCGGTCAGCACCACGTCGGGCCCCGTCTCGGGAATGTGCACCGGCACGACCTCGGCGGATTCCGCGTAGCGCCACAGCACATGCGGCGTCAGCCGGCCCAGCATGGTCAAGAGGATGGTCAGGACGCCGAAGGCGGCCAGGCCGATGCCGGGCGACACCGCAGCCATGCCGGCCAGTTTCACGACCGCCACCAGCACGCCCAGCAGAAACACCGGCACCATGCACCACGGCCGCAGCAAGCCCAGCAGGCGCATGGCGCCATGGAAACCGGCCGGTTCCGCGCCGCGCGACAGCGGCACCAGCACCCACAGCAACACGGCCAGCTGCAACAGCGGCAAGGCAAAACCCGCCAGCCCGGTCATGAGGGCCACGACATAGTGGCCTTGGCGCCAGGTGATGGCAATGGCGTCCAGCAGGGAGGCCTGCTGCACCATGCCCTGCACCGACATCGATGCGACCGGGTAGGCGTTGGCCACCCCGAAGATGATCAGGGCGGAAATGGCGAGCGCCAGCCAATTGGACAAAGTAAGCCCGCTGTAGCGCCACAGGGTGGCACCGCAGCGGGCGCAATTGGCGGTCTCGCCAGGTTCAAGCTGATGTCGGCGATAGATGCTTGCGCAGTGTTCGCACTCGATCAGCGGCTGGCGGTCCGCATCGGTCATAGGCCTACTCGACGAGCTCGACTTCCTGCTTGTCGGGCGCGGCCGACGGCGGCTTGCCGTGGTCGTCGAAGTCCAGCGTAACCTTGTTGTCGTCGTCCAGGTCCACCGTGACCGTGCCGCCATCGACCAGCTTGCCGAACAACAGCTCGTCGGCCAGCGCGCGCCGGATGGTGTCCTGGATCAGGCGCTGCATCGGCCGGGCGCCCATGAGCGGGTCGAACCCTTCCTTGGCGAGGTGGTCGCGCAGACGCGTGGTGAACACGGCTTCCACGCGACGCTCGTGCAACTGGTCTTCGAGCTGCATCAGGAACTTGTCGACCACGCGCAGGATGATCTCGCGATCCAGCGGCGCGAACGGGATGATGGCATCCAGGCGGTTGCGGAACTCGGGCGTGAACATGCGGCGAATTTCCGCCATTTCGTCGCCCACGACGCGCGAATTGGCAAAGCCGATGGACGGACGGTTCAAGGTTTCGGCGCCCGCGTTCGTCGTCATGATGAGGATGACGTTGCGGAAGTCTGCCTTGCGGCCGTTGTTGTCCGTCAGCGTGCCGTGGTCCATGACCTGCAGCAGGATGTTGAAGACGTCCGGATGGGCCTTTTCGATTTCATCGAGCAGCAGCACGCAATGCGGCTGCTTGGTGATGGCTTCGGTGAGCAGGCCGCCCTGGTCGAAGCCGACGTATCCCGGCGGCGCGCCGATCAGGCGCGACACCGCGTGGCGCTCCATGTATTCCGACATGTCGAAACGCAGCAGCTCCACGCCCAGCGTAAACGCCAGCTGGCGCGCGACTTCGGTCTTGCCCACCCCGGTCGGGCCGGAGAACAGGAAGGCGCCGATCGGCTTTTCCGGCTTGCCCAGACCCGAGCGCGCCATCTTGATGGCGGCGGCCAACGCGTCGATGGCATTGTCCTGGCCGAAGACCACGGTCTTGAGGTCGCGGTCCAGCGTGGCAAGCTTGCTGCGGTCGTCGTTGGAGACGGACTGCGGCGGAATGCGCGCGATCTTGGAAACGATGTTTTCGATATCGACCTTGCCGATCACCTTCTTCTGCCGCGAACGCGGCAGCAAGCGCTGGGCGGCACCGGCCTCGTCGATGACGTCGATGGCCTTGTCGGGCAGATGACGGTCGTTGATGAAGCGCGCCGACAGTTCCGCGGCGGCCGACAGCGCGGCGGCGGAATAGCGGACGTTGTGGTGTTCTTCGAAGCGGCTCTTCAGGCCGCGCAGGATCTGCACGGTCTGTTCGACGCTGGGTTCGGGCACGTCGATCTTCTGGAACCGGCGCGACAGCGCGTGGTCTTTCTCGAAGACCCCCCGATACTCGGTATAGGTGGTGGCGCCGATGCACTTGAGCTGACCCGAGGACAGGGCCGGCTTGAGCAGATTGGACGCATCCAGCGTGCCGCCCGAAGCCGAGCCGGCGCCGATCAGCGTATGGATTTCGTCGATGAACAGGATCGCATCGGGGTTGCCGCGGATCTGCTTGAGCACACCCTTCAGGCGCTGTTCGAAATCGCCGCGGTACTTGGTGCCCGCCAGCAGCGCGCCCATGTCCAGTGCGAACACTTGCGCGGCTTGCAGGATTTCGGGGACTTCGCCGCGCGTGATGCGCCAGGCCAGGCCTTCGGCGATGGCGGTCTTGCCCACGCCGGCCTCGCCGACCAGCAGCGGGTTGTTCTTGCGGCGGCGGCACAACACCTGGATCACGCGTTCGACTTCGTGCTCGCGTCCGATCAGCGGATCGATGCGGCCGGCCAACGCCGCGGCGTTCAGGTCGGTCGCGTACTGATCCAGCGGCGACTGGCGCGATTCGCCCTGCTCTTCACCATTGGTCTGCTGCTCTTTCTGCACGGCGGCGGACTCCACCTGTGGCTGTTTGGTAATGCCATGCGACAGAAAATTCACGACGTCCAGCCGCGTAACGCCCTGCTGTTGCAGGTAGTAGACGGCGTGCGAATCCTTTTCGCCGAAAATGGCTACGAGCACGTTCGCGCCGGTGACCGGTTTCTTGCCGGTGCCGCCCGCGGACACATGCATGATCGCGCGTTGGATCACGCGCTGGAAACCCAGCGTGGGTTGGGTATCGACTTCCGCGCCGCTGGGGATCACCGGGGTGTTTTCCGAAACGAACTGGCGCAGATTACGACGCAGGTCATCCAGGTTGGCGGCGCAGGCGCGCAACACTTCCACTGCCGACGCGTTGTCGAGCAACGCCAACAGCAGGTGCTCGACGGTAATAAATTCGTGCCGGGCCGAACGGGCCTCGACGAAAGCCATATGCAGGCTGACTTCAAGCTCTTGGGAAATCACGCTTCCTCCGTAACGCATCGAAGCGGTCAAATACACGATTCATATTCTATGCCGATCATGGCGTAACGCCAGCGATTTCAAAAACCACGCTATCGTGGCGGCCTTGTGCGTCCATGACGGTAAGCGTATACCGGCCGTCTTGCGCCAGCACTAAATTAAACGGATGACTCGACGCGCCATGGCCAACCACGCGACCGTCCAGCATCCACCATACTTCGCCTTCGGCGCCCTGCACATCCACATCCAGCGCCACCTGCCTGCTGCCCGGCACGGGCCGAAGCACCGAACCGGTTGCCACACCGCCCAATCGCAACGGGCCCTGCGTGGCATCGGCGTAGCCGGAAAACGACGGCGGCACCGTTTCATTCAAGGCCCAGGCGGCGCGCTGTTCCGGGCATTCGCCCAGCGGCACGCTGCCCAGCTTATAGCCCAGTGGCCAGCACGTCACGACCGCCTGCACCGTTTCGGGCCTGACGCGGACGTGCTGCGAACCTTCTGGTAACGCCGCCACGATGTCCTGCAGTAGCGGCGCCGCCACATTCGCCCCGAAAAAACCGGGATTGGGCGTGCCGTCCGGGCGACCCACCCACACACCAATGGTCCAGCTATCGGTCACCCCGATCGCCCAGGCGTCCCGGAAACCAAAACTTGTCCCGGTTTTCCAGGCCAGTTGGCGGGCCGGGCTGCCTGACTGGTAAAACGGCCGGTCCGGGTGGCCTCCGCCTTCGAGGATGTCCCGGACAATCCAGGCCGCGCCAGCACTAATCATACGGGACTCGACCCGAGGCTGCTCCGGACGCAGCCGGGGCCGCCCGGAGACGCCGCCGCGGGCCAGGGCCCGGTAAGCGCCCACCAGTTCTTCCAATGTGGTGCCGCCCCCGCCCAAAATCAAGCTCAGATTGGGTTCGGCGCCGGCCGGCATTCGTAACCAGACGCCGCCCTTGAGCATAACCGAGGCGAAACGGCTGGGCCCGACGCGGTCCAGCAGGTCCACGGCGGGCACGTTCAGCGAGCGTTGCAGGGCCTGCGAGACGCTGATCGGGCCGGAAAACGCGGCCTGGAAGTTACCTGGGGCGTATCCGCCAAACGACATGGGCGCGTCGATCAGCAGGCTTTCCGAGTGAATCAGGCCATCATCCAGCGCCTGGGCGTACAGGAACGGCTTCAGAGTAGAACCCGGCGAGCGCACGCCGCGCACCATATCCACATGGGCGTATCGGGAATCGTCGGAAAAATCGGCCGAGCCGGCGTACGCCTTGACCTCCAGCGTGTCGTTGTCCATCACCAGCACCGCCATGGACACCTTGGGCGGCAGGTTGTCGACCCGGTCCAGCAACATCCGCTCGACCGCGGCCTGCATGTCGGCATCCAGGGTCGATGCCACCAGCGGCGGGCGGCTGCCCGGACGGCGCGGGCCGCCGGGCTTGCGCCCGGCTTCCTGCAACAGGCGCTGTGCGGCCAGCGGCGCCAGCCAGCGGGCCCGCAGCGGCGGGGCCACCACCCGTTCGATCTTGGCATCGGCCACGTCGGCCGGGGTCCAGCGGCCTAGCTCGACCATGCGGTCCAGCACCTTGTCGCGGGCGCTCTGGGCGGCCTCGGGGTGGCGGTCCGGGCGCAACCGCGACGGGGCCTGCGGCAAGGCGGTCAGCATGGCCGCTTCGGCCGGACTCAGGTCGCGGGCCGGCTTGCCCAGCCACAAGCGCGAACCCATCTCCACCCCTTCCACGATGCCGCCCATGGGCGCGTGGGTCAGGTAGAGCGACAGGATCTCGTCCTTGCTGTAGTGCATTTCCAGCTGCACGGCGCGCCAGGCCTGACGCAGTTTGGCCGCCATCGAGCGTGACGGCTTGCCGGCGAGCTGGGGGTCGATCAGGCGCGCGACCTGCATGGTCAGCGTAGAGCCGCCCGACACGATGCGGCGGTTGGTGGCCCATTGCCAGCCGGCGCGCGCCAGCGCCACGGGGTTGACCCCCGGGTGCCAGTAGAACCAGCGGTCTTCGTAGGTCAGCAGCGTATCCAGGTAATGCGGCGACACCTGTTCCGGCTTGACCGGATAGCGCCAGATGCCGTCACGGCTGGGATAGTTGCGCAGCGGCGTGCCGTCGGCGGCAACCACCACGGCGGCGCCGCCCGAATCGATCGGGGGCAAGGGATAGAGGCGATCCAGCGCGAATAACAACGCGGCCAGCGCAAACAACACGCTGGCCGCGTAGATGCCGCGCCGCCGCCAGCGGCGGGCGCGCGAGGCGCCCGCCGGCGGGGTGGCGGCGGCGGTCAAGGACGCTGCTTGGCGCTGCGATCGCGGATTTCGACCGTGCTCCATTGCTCGCCTACACCGCGGATCTCGGGACGGTACATATCCTCGGCCACCGTCGAGGGCACCGAGTAGCGGCCCGGCGTGACGACCCGCACCAGATAGAACACGTCCACCTTGCCGCGGCCCAGCGACACCGCCGCAACATAACGATCATCGCGGAATTCGCGGTGCTTGATGTTGGGATCGGCCATCGCGTCGGCCACGCGGCGCCCGCCGATGCTCCAGTCCTGCATTTCGGGGCTTTGCGACAGGTTCAGGTTTTCGACCTCGAAGCCGGCGGGCACGCGGTCCACCAGCAGGCCGTCCGGAATGTTCTGGTTGGCGCTGGCCTGGACCCACACCACCAGCATGTCGCCGGTCTGCAGCGTGCCGCCATCCCACGGCCGGCCGTCAGGACGGTACCAGCCACGCTTGAGCTGGATCACGTCATTGCGCGGCGCGGGCACGGTCGTCGGGCTGCCCTGGATGTCGTACTCGATGAACAGCGACTGGCTGCCGGTGTTGACGAGCTGGGTGTTGGCCAGGTCGGCCGCGGTCAGGGACACCGTCTGGTCGGACTTGCCGCCCGTCAGCGGCTTGCGAGCGCCGTTGACGGTCAGCGTGGCTTCCCACGGCGTGCCCTTGTCGCCACCGGCGGCGCGGGCAGCCAGCAACAGGGCCATCTGCTCTTGCGTCGACAGGTATGAACGGTTGCCCAGGCGCGCGGCCAGCTGCGTCATCAGGTTTTCCACGCGGTCGTGGCGCAGCTGGTACTGGTTGGCCAGCGCATATGCCAGGGCGTAGTCGCGCACGGCGCTGCCGTAGTCGCCCATCCACTCGTCGTAGTAGGCGCTCTGGTTGCGGCGGTTGATGCCGTAGTCGCGCGCCATGGCCTGATCCAGCGCGGACTTCATGCGCCCTTCGTCGCCCATCAGCTTGAAGGCAGCGGCCAGTTGGATCAGGGGCAGCGGCGAACGCGCGCGGTCCTGGTAGTTGTCGAACAGCTGACGCACGGTGGAGAGCGGCGCCTTCTTGTCGCGCGCCAGCGCCAGCACGGCGGTGGCCAGGCCGGCAAAGCGGCGGTGGTCTTCACGCAGCGTGTTGATGTCGCCGCTGTCCAGGCGGCCCGACTCGAGGTTGCGCTTCAGGTTGGCCGACCAGGTGCCGAACGAGCCGGAGCTCTGCTGCACTTGTTCGAGCAGCCACTGGCGCGAACGGTCCAGCGACGCCTCGGGCACCGAGAAGCCCTTGTCGCGGGCATCCTGCAGGAAGCCCACGGCATAGGCCGTCAGCCACACATCGCGCGAGGACGAGCTGCTCCACAGGTTGTACGAACCCACCGCGTTGCGCATGCCCGACAGGCGGCCGATGGCGCCGGCGACCTTGGCTTCGCGTTCAGCCTGGGTGCGCGGCTTCAGGCCGAACTGCTTGGCGGCGTCCTCGTCCAGCATGACCCAGGGCAGGGTCGCGCTGATAGTCTGCTCGGTGCAACCGTAGGGGTAGTTGAGCAGGCCTTCGACCAGGCGGTTGACGTTGAACGGCGGGCGGTTCGAGACCGTCAGGCTGACAGTGGTGGAGTCCGGATAGTAAGACGCCACCCACGAGGCTTGCGGCGCGTTGCTTTCGCCCGGGTTCAGGCGCAGGCGGCGCACCTGGCGCTCGGCCGCGTAGGCCGGTTGCACCTGCAGCACCGATTCACGCACGATATGCACGGGCTTGCCGCCGCCCTGCCCGTCCACGGTCAGGCGGATCAGGCCCAGGCCGTAGGAACCGGTGGTGGTGGCGTTAAAGCGCAGCGTGGTGCGTTGCTTGTCCTTGAGCGTCACGGTGCGCGTACCGTCGACGATGCCCAGCGGATCCAGCGCTTCCAGCTTGACCGTCACTTTCTGGTCGGCGCCGCTCAGGTTGGTGACGTCCAGCGCGATGGCGGCCTGGTCGCCCGGGGTAATGAAGCGCGGCGTGTTCAGTTCGGCCACGATCGGCGCCGCCACCACCATCTCGGTGTCGGTGCTGCCGAAGTTGTCCGGCGTGAACGCAACGGCCATCAGGCGCAGCGTGCCATTGAAGTCAGGCAGGTCCAGCGGGATGTCGGCCTCGCCCTTGTCGTTCAGCTTGACCGGACCCGAGAACAGGTCGACCAGCTTGACCTTCTTGGGCAGGCTCTTGCTGTCGCCGCGCATGGCGGCGTCACCGCCCCACTTCAGCTTGCCCTTGGTGCCGTCCATCTTTTCGATGAGCTTGCCGTACATGTCCAGCAATTCGGGCGCGTAGCGGTGCTTGCCGAAGAAGAAGTCCAGCGGGTCGGGCGTGCGGTACTGGTTGATGTTGAGAATGCCCACGTCCACGGCCGACAGCGTCACCATGGCTTGCTTGCCCTGGGCGCCGTCCACCTTGACGCGCACGGTGGTCTTGGTTTCGGGCTCGGTCTTGGCGGCGGCCGTCAGCTTGACGTCCAGCTTGCGGTCGGCGCTGGCGATCGGCAGGAAGGCCAGGCCCAGCGCGCGCGCCGGGGTCACGCGGTCGCCTTCGCTGCCGGGACGGAACACCGCCGCGGCCACGTACAGGTCGTGACGCTTCCAGGTCTTGTCGATGGGGATCTCCACTTGCGTGCCCGTTGCCTTCACGGCCACCCAGGTGGACCACAGCATGCGGTCGCCTTCGACGGTGATCAGCGCCTGGCCGTCGTGCGGCGGCGTCAGCGTCAGCTTGACGGAGTCGCCCGGCTTGGCCGGCACGCCTTCGAGCTTCATCTGGACGCGGTCGGGGCGGTTGCCCATGGCGTCGGCGTCCTGCGCGTTCCAGCCCGCGTAGAAGCGGTAGCGCAGGGTTTCACCCGTTTCGGGATCGGCGATTTCCAGGCGATAGCGGCCCCACTTGACCGGGACGGTCAGCTGACTGCGGTCGTTCAGCGCGATTTCGCGCGAATCGACCAGTTCTTCGGTTTCGGTATAACCGCTGTTCCAGCCGCGTTGGTCGTCAAAGCGCCAGTAGTACTGGCGTTCTTCGCGATACAGGCGCATCTGCGCTTGCGGCAGCGGCGCGATCTTGCCCTGCGCATCCACGCGCAGCACTTCGAAGGCGGCGGGCGCGCCTTCGCGGGCCACATCGCTGTCGAACTGCGGACGCACGGCGATCAGCTTGTCGGCGGGCCAGACGCTGCGCTCGATCGAGCGCACCACCGGGCGGCCGCCCGATTCCAGCAGGCTGGCCGAGACCCGCACCTTCATGGGCGAATGGGTACCGTCGGTACGCGGCTCGATCTCGAGCTGGGCGGCACCGGTGGAATCCAGCGCGGCCTCGGGCAGTTCCTCGAAATGGCGGCGGGTGTCGTCGGCCACGTCACCGAAGATGAAGCCCGGCCACTGCTGCGGCAGGGCAAAGCGGTCGCGCTTGACCTGGAAGCTGGACAGCAGGCGGTTGCCGGCGGCGGGCGCGCCATACAGGTAGTCGCCCTGCACATCGACCGTCAGGCTATCGCTCGGCGACAACACCTCCTGGTCGGAGGTCAGCGTCATCTTCATGCGTTCGGGCAGGAATTCCTCGACCTGGAACTTCCACGAGGCGTCCGGCGTGCGCGACGCGGGGTCGACACGCAGCTCCAGCATCCAGGCGCCGGTCTGCGCGTCCGGCGGCAGATCGATCGCGCGTTCGACGTAGCCCTGCAGGTCCTTGGCGGGCTGCCACAGATTCGTCGACACCACGCGGCCGTCGGGACGCTTGATCGTGGCGGTCAGGGGCGAGGCCGGCATCACGCGGCCGTCCAGGTCGCGCGGCAGCACCGATACATGGAAGGTTTCACCGGGTCGGTACAGATTGCGGCCGGCGTAGACGAACAGGTTGTTCGGGCGGGAAATATGGCCGCCCGTGTCGAACTCGGACAGGTCCAGCGCCGGTTCGCCCAGCGCCAGCACGGTCATTTCCTTGTCGCGCGAGGCGCGGATGACGCGCGCGTTGGCGAAGCTGCCTTCGAAGCGCACATGGCCCTGGGCATCGGCCTGGGCCTTGGCCAGCGACTTGCCGGCACCATCGACCAGCTCGAACACCGCGCCCGAGATGGCTTGGCCGCTCTTGAGCGACACCGAGTAGGCCTCGATGCGATCGCTATAGCGGCGGGCGTGCAGGCCGATGTCGCTGACGTAGAAATAGGTGACTTGGTACTCGTAGCGGAAACGGCCCGGCTGGCTCATTACCGCGATATAGATACCGGGTTCCTGCAGTTCCTTGACGCCTTCGACGGGCAGGAAGGTGACGTGGCGGCGGTTGGGCTTGTCGTCCGTCAGGAAGCGGCCCTGGTAGACGCTGGTGGTCAGCGTGTTCAGGCGATCCAGGTCCCAGTTGCTGACCGAGCCTTTCAGGCTGCGGTTGTCGGAATAGCGCCACTCGTCGTCTTCGTCGTAACCGCCCGCGCTGTCATCGTCATCCGACGAGGCGTTGGCCGTGCGGCCGATGCGCAGTACGGAGTCGAACAGTTCCGGCACGCGCTCGGGGGCCACGCGCAGAAACTGCACGTCCACCTCGGGCACGTTGACGGTCGCGACCGGCAGGCCGCCGTTCTGGCCGGCCGGCAGCACCACGCCGCGGCTGGCGAAATAGAACGAGGGCGGCATGGCTTCGGTGGTCACTTCGCAGTGCGACGCCGTCGGCAGCGTGACCTTTTCGCCCGCGCCCGGCAGGCCGGCGCGCACCGAGATGGCGTACGAGCGCTGCGGCTGGACGTAGGGGAAATAGACCATGCGGGGGTTGTCGCCCACCACCCAGTTGCCCTGGACGATCTTGCCCTTGGGGGCCGAATCGCCCGGCTTGACCGAGGCGGGCTGGTCGCCGGCGCGGGCGGCCTGTTCGCTGTCCTGGTCGGCCTTGCCCGACGCGGAGCCGGTATCAATGACCTGCAGGAAGCTCTCGAGCTTGGCCTTGGAGTCGACCGGCTGCGTGAAGGTGATCGCCAACGCCAACGTGTCGTTGAACTGGCGTGGCTGGCAATTGAGCGCGGCAAACGGGTCGGCCGCGCCGACCACGGCCGAGGCCGGCAAGGCGGCGGGCTTGGCCTCGCCGGCAGGCGTGGCGGTGCCAGAGGCAGCCGCGGACGTTGCCGCCGGCGGCGCGGCGGGCGCGGCGGATTGTCCGCCCTTGCCCATCCACCAGCCCACGCCCAGGGCGCCGGCCAATACGATCACGCCGGCTACCGCCAGCCAGGTCTTGCTGTTCTTTCCACTCACGGCAAACCTCCCCGCCTACTCAAATGCATCGCTCCTTTGCGGCGGAGCTGCCGACCTGACACCCGCGCGCTTCTCCGTGCGCGGGGACTGCGTCCTGATCCTGTGCAACACAACGCCGCCTGTTTGCGGCGGCGTTTTTTTGTTCTACGTGCTAGACCGGTTCCATCACACACTGCAGCGGGTGCTGACGCGCCCGCGCATACTGAGCCACCTGGGCAATCCGGGTGGCCGCGAGGTCGCGCGGATAGACTCCGCACACACCACGGCCCTCGTGATGCACCTGCAACATGATCCGGGTGGCCTCTTCGTGGTTCTTGTTGAAGAATTTCTGCAGCACCTTCACGACAAACTCCATCGGGGTGTAGTCGTCATTCAGCAACAGGACCTGGTACATCGGAGGCGGCGCAACGCGCGCCGGGGCCTTCTCGACGGCCAAATCATGCTGGGTATCCAAGGTAGAACTCATAGGGCGGCTATTCTATTTAATCAGGGGACGGCTTGCATGTAACTTACGCAAAATTACAGGTAGAAATGCGTAGTTTCCATACTTGACTACACAAAGAAAAGCGGCGCATTATCCACGCATTCTGGGGTTTTCAATTCACCGAAAACCTGCCAGGAGGCCGGAGGGGGGACAGGGGTCTAGGCCGCGATGCCCTTCGTCAACATACGATTCAATGAGGCAGTCCGCATGTCTGATACGACCGCAACCGCCGTCCAAGGGGACAATCCCAAATCGACGGGCACCGTCAAATGGTTCAACGATGCAAAGGGGTTTGGCTTCATTACGCCCGACGACGGCGGTGAAGATCTGTTCGCCCACTTTTCGTCTATCCAGATGAATGGTTTTAAAACCCTGAAAGAAGGCCAGAAAGTGGCTTTCGAGATTATCCAGGGGCCCAAAGGCAAACAGGCGCTCAATATCACTGCTGCCTGAGTTACCCTTTACAGCGCAATGGTAAGGTTGCGCCATTATCAGGCGGGGCTTTCGGGCCCCGCCTTGTTATTTTCTTATTACTGCGATTACCGCATCTGGTTATGCTGAAGAATGCTGCTTTGTTTCAGGTTGGTCGTACGTTGTTCGAAACAGCGTTCATTAAAGCGGCATCGCGCGGCGCGGTTTGCGCGCTGCTGAGCGCCGCCGCGCTGGCCCTGCCCCTGGCCGCCCGCGCGCAAGCGCCGAGCGGGCCGCAAGCGCCGCTGCCCACCACGCAACTGGCTGCCGGTATCCATATTATCCGCGCAGAAGTCGCCAATACGGAAGCCACTCGCCGCG
The DNA here is from genome assembly GCF_016428805.1 of Achromobacter sp. ASV32. Lineage (GTDB taxonomy): Bacteria > Pseudomonadota > Gammaproteobacteria > Burkholderiales > Burkholderiaceae_B > Achromobacter. Next base: position 10,938 of record NZ_JAELTJ010000008.1, on the reverse strand, counting down.
ACGGCCTCATGTTCCGCAAGGAACTGCCGGGCAACGACGGCATGCTGTTCGTCTTCGAGCAGCCCGACGTGCAATGCTTCTGGATGCGCAACACCATCCTGCCGCTGTCGATCGCTTTTATCGCCGACGACGGCACGATCGTCAACATCGAAGACATGGCGCCGCAGACCGATGACGCCCACTGCGCCAAGAAACCGGTGCGCTACGCGCTGGAAATGGCCCAGGGCTGGTTCGAAGGCCACGGCATCAAGGCCGGCCGGAAAATCGACGGTTTGCCCTGAAGACACACGCCGGGGTGGCAGGCCTTGGCCTTGCCGCCCGGATCATAAAGCAAGGGAGCCCGAGGGCTCCCTTGTTTGTCTGGCCGCCCGGCCGGCGGGCGGACGCCGCTTGTCGTGGAATGCGGCCTGCGTTGCGGTCTGAATGCGTGGCAGGCCGGCGCCGGATCAGACGCGCTCGATGATCAGGGCGATGCCCTGACCCACGCCGATGCACATCGTGCAAAGCGCGTAGCGGCCGCCGGTGCGGTGCAGCTGGTTGATCGCGGTGGTGGCCAGGCGGGCGCCGCTGGCGCCCAGCGGGTGGCCCAGGGCGATCGCGCCGCCATTGGGGTTCACACGCGGATCATTGTCGGCGATGCCCAGTTGGCGCAGCACGGCCAGGCCCTGGGCGGCAAAGGCTTCGTTCAGCTCGATCACGTCCATCTGGTCCAGGGTCAGGCCAGTCTGGGCCAGCACCTTGCGGGTCGCGGGCGCCGGGCCGATGCCCATGATGCGCGGCGCGACGCCGGCGGTGGCCATGCCCACCACGCGGGCACGCGGGGTCAGGCCGTGGCGGGCCGCGCCCTTTTCGTCGGCCAGCAGCAGCGCGGCGGCGCCGTCATTCACGCCCGAGGCGTTGCCGGCGGTGACAGTGCCGCCTTCGCGGACCACGCCCTTGAGCTTGGCCAGCGCTTCAAGGCTGGTTTCGCGGGGGTGTTCGTCCTTGGAGACGATGATCGGGTCGCCCTTTTTCTGGGCGATCGAGACCGGCACGATTTCGGTGTCGAAGAAACCTTCTTTCTGGGCGCGGGCCGTCTTTTGCTGGCTGGCCAGCGCGAACAGATCCTGGTCTTCGCGATTGATCTTGAAGTCGTCTGCGACGTTTTCGGCCGTTTCGGGCATCGAGTCGACGCCGTACTGGGCCTTCATCAGCTTGTTGATGAAGCGCCAGCCGATGGTGGTGTCGTAAATGGCGGCGCTGCGCGAGAACGCGCTGTCGGCCTTGCCCATGACGAACGGCGCGCGGCTCATGCTTTCGACGCCGCCGGCCAGCATCAGGCCGGCTTCGCCAGCGCGGATGGCGCGCGCGGCGCTGCCGATGGCGTCCAGGCCCGAACCGCACAGGCGGTTGACGGTGGCGCCTGGCACTTCGACCGGCAGGCCGGCCAGCAACGTGGCCATGCGGGCAACGTTGCGGTTGTCTTCGCCGGCCTGGTTGGCGCAACCCAGGATGGCATCGTCGATTTCTTCCCAGCGCACGCCAGGGTTGCGCGCCACAAGGGCCTTGATGGCTACCGCCGCGAGGTCGTCGGGACGCACCGTCGCCAGCGCGCCGCCGTAGCGGCCGAAGGGGGTGCGGATCGCGTCACAAATATAGGCATGCACGGTCATGAGAAGCTCGGATAGAAGTGAAGAAATCGGATGCGCTCGATCTTAACGCAGCGGTTTCGCGCCAAGTTGGTGCATCAGACAGATGTCCGCAGCACGGACAGTGTCCAATGGCTGTTCACTCAGGCGCCGCGGCTACGGCGTCGCGGGGCGGGACTTGGCGGCGCGCCCCGCCTCGACGATGGCCTGGCGGCGGAAGCGGCCCGCGGCCAGATGGTAGAACGGCTGCGGGCAGAACTGGCGCGACACGCCCGAGGCGAGCAGCGAGCCGACCAGCAGCCAGAACAGCATGGGCTGGCTACCCGTCATTTCCATGACCACCACGCTGGCCGTCAACGGCGCCTGCGTGGCAGCAGCCAGGAAGGCCGCCATGGACAACAGCACCAGCACACGCTGGTCCACACCCTCGCCCGCCAACTGCCAGATGTGATGGCCGATGCCGGCGCCGGTGGTCAACGCGGGGGTGAAGATACCGCCGGGAATGCCCGCCCAATAGGACGTGATGGTGGCCGCCAGCTTGGCCAGGCCGAAACCCGCGGGCAAGGCGTCGGGCGACTGGCCCGACAACAGATTGGCCGCCGCGCCGTAGCCGGTGCCATACACGCTGCCTGCGGTGGCCAGACCGATCAATGCCAGCGCCAGACCCATGACGAAAGCGGTCCAGATGGGATGCGTGCGGATCCACCCGCGCCACGATGCGGGCGCCATGCCAGCCGCACCCTTGCCCAGCAGCCGCGCGAAAATACCGCCCAGCGCGCCGTTGAGCATGGCGCACGCGATCACCCACCCCAGCATGCCGTGGGCCAACGGCGCACCGCCGAAGACGCCAAAATAGGGATTGTTGCCGGCCACCGCCACCACCAGGAAACCAGCGGCCAGCACGCCGATCAACACCAGCCGCTGCCAGCGCAGCACGGTGCCGCGGCCCAGTTCCTCGATGGCGAAGATGACGCCGGCCAAGGGCGCATTGAAGGCCGCGGCCAGACCACCGGCCGCGCCGGCGGCGATCAGTTCATTGGCGTGAAAGCCCCGCAACTGCACGCCCCGACGCTTCCAGAAATCGCCCCAGGCCAGCATGACGGCGGCCCCCACCTGCACCGACGGACCTTCGCGGCCAATGGACGCGCCGGCCAGCATGCCGAGAAATGCCAACGGAATTTTCCAGAGCGCCTGTGCCAGCGAAACCAGGCTGCGCTGGCTGGCGCCCGGCGATAGCGACAACGCGCCGATGACTTGGGGGATGCCGCTGCCAACGGCGTTGGGCGCGAACCGCAAAGTGGCCCAGCGCAGGCCGGCCAGACCGCAAGGCAGCACCACCAGCGCCAGCCAGCCATGGGCGGAAGTCCATTCGCGATTCCATTCCAGCGCCTTGTCGGCCAGATAGGCAAAGCCCAGTGAGACCAGCGCCACCAGCGCCGCGCCGCCCAGCAGCAAGGCCATCTGCACGCTCTTGCGGGACAGGCGGTTGGCCTGGCGCACCTTGCGGCGCAGGAGGTGACGGGAGCCGGTGGCGATACGGCGCAGCGGAGTGGGCAGGTTCATGGGCAACGTGAGCAGCGGGACGTGGCTAACCTTACCATTCCCGCCTGACTGCCAGCCCACAACGCGGGACCCTTTGGCCAAGGCCTGTTCACACTGCAAGGCGTCTCGCGTGAGTCACCCAATGAACAGGCCCGAGGCCCCGCGCATACCGTTCAGAACGAGGACCAGTCGTCGTCCGACGCATGCGCCAGTGCGGGACGCCGGGCAGCGCTCGGCGCCGCGGCCTTGCGCGGGGTGGCGGGCACCGACTGGATCAGGCGCGCCTGCGCGGCGCTGGCCGAGCCGCCGCCGGCATCGACCTTGAAGCGGCGCACTTCCTGCGCCAGGCGGGCGGCCTGCTCCTGCATGCTGCCCGCGGCCGCGGCGGCTTCTTCGACCAGCGCGGCGTTCTGCTGCGTGACGCTGTCCATCTGCGCCACGGCCTGGTTCACCTGGCCGATGCCGGAGGACTGTTCGGCCGACGCACTGGAGATTTCGCGCACCAGGGTGGCGACCTGGCCCACGCTGTCCACCACTTCGCGCATGGTGCGGCCAGCCTCGTCGACCTGGCGGGTGCCGCCTTCGACGCGGGCGACGGACTCGTCGATCAAGGCCTTGATTTCCTTGGCGGCCACGGCGGAGCGCTGCGCCAGGGTGCGGACTTCGCCCGCCACCACGGCAAAACCGCGGCCCTGCTCGCCGGCACGCGCCGCTTCCACCGCCGCGTTCAGCGCCAGGATGTTGGTCTGGAACGCGATGCCATCGATCACGCCCGTGATGTCGGCGATGCGACGCGAGCTGTCCGAGATCGCGCTCATGGTCTGCACCACGCCGTCGACCACTTCGCCGCCGCGCACGGCCACCGTCGAGGCCCGGGTGACGAGGCGCTCGGCCTCGCTGGCGTTGTTGGCGTTCTGCTGCACCGTGCTGGTGAGTTCTTCCATGGACGCCGCGGTTTCTTCCAGCGAGGCGGCCTGCTCTTCGGTGCGTTGCGACAGATCCGAGTTGCCCTGCGCGATCTGCGAGGATGCGGAGGCGATGCTCTCACAGCCGTCGCGCACGTCGCGCACGATGCGCCCCAGGCTTTCGTTCATGGCTTTGAGCGCGTCCATCAGGTCGCCGGTTTCGTCGCGCGTGGCCACCTGGATGTCGGTGGTCAGATCACCGGCGGCCACCTGCCGCGCAGCCGTGACGGCCTGCTGCAACGGGCGCACGATACCGCGCGTCACCAACCAGCCCAGGAGCATGCCGACCGCCACGCCAACGACGGCCAGCACGATCATGATGAGACGCATGCTTTCGTACAGGTCCGTGCCTTCCTGCACCGATTGCGCGGCGACTTTTTCCTTGCCCACGGCCAGATCGGTCATCAGGTCGTCGAGCTTTTGCGACGAGGCAATGACGCGCTTTTCGATGGCGTCGACCTTGGCGTCGGCCTGCGCCAGCGCATGCGATTGCGCGGCGGCGAAGAACTCGGCGGCATCACGCTTCCAGACCTGCTCGGTCTCGGCGAACTGCGCCAACAGGCGCTTGCCCTCTTCCGCATGGAAATTCGCGGCGGCTTTTTCGCGCAGCGTATCCATGGTCTTGACCGCGTCGTCGAACTGCTTGCGCAGGGCCAGGCGTTCTTCCTGGCTCGAAGCGGCCAGGAAACCGCTGCGCGCGCGACCGGCATAAATGAGATTGATGTTGGCCTCTTTGATGTCCGAGATGCCTCGCAACTCGGTGTCGTAGAGCCGGTCGTTCATTTCGTTGATGCGGGCGAGCCCCCACACGCCAAAGGCGCCGATGGCGCCGCCGATCACCGCGACCAGCAGGAAAGCGCCCGACAGACGCGCGCCGATACGTAAACCCGAAAAATACCGCAACATGCTTCCCATCCCGTTCAATTGCCACGGTTTATGGCGGGCATGCCGCAGTCATTGGCCCCGTGGCTCAGTCGCAGACCGGGGGCAACGATAGCGTTTGCGATTTCCCGCGAGAACGCGAAAGAACCGGCTGTTTATTATTCATTTCGTCGCAATGAACTCGACAATCGACACCTGCCGCGGGTCACACGCCCCACAACGGAGAAAACTGAATTCTGGCTGAATAAATGAAAGGCCTCTCGTTGCACGAGAGGCCTTTTTCAGTGCGATCGGATCATGCCGCGGCCGGCTGGACGCCGGCTGCGCAAGGATCGCGACGCGGCGCCGTTCAGGCGAAGTTCTTGGCCGCGAATTCCCAGTTCACCAGGGCCCAGAAGTTTTCCAGGTACTTGGGACGGGCATTGCGGTAATCGATGTAGTAGGCGTGTTCCCAGACATCACAGGTCAGCAGCGGCTTGTCGGCCGTGGTCAGCGGGGTGGCTGCGTTGCTGGTGTTGACGATGTCGACGGAACCGTCGGCCTTCTTGACCAGCCAGGTCCAGCCCGAACCGAAGTTGCCGGCAGCCGACTTGTTGAAGGCTTCCTTGAAGGCATCGAAACTGCCCCACTTGGCATTGATGGCGTCAGCCAGCTTGCCGGTGGGTGCGCCGCCGGCCTTGGGAGCCAGGCTGTTCCAGTAGAACGTGTGGTTCCAGATCTGGGCGGCGTTGTTGAAGATGCCACCCGAGGACTTCTTGACGATGTCTTCCAGCGACAGGTTCTCGAACTCGGTGCCCGGGATCAGGTTGTTCAGGTTCGTGACGTAGGTCTGGTGATGCTTGCCGTAGTGGAACTCCAGCGTCTCTTTGGAGATGTGCGGAGCCAGTGCGTCCAGTTCGTAAGGCAGGGGGGGAAGAGTATGTGCCATGTGTGGGTTCCTTCTGTTGAGTGCACGATCAAGCCGTTCAATTGTATCGGCAACTCTGCGAGGATACCGCGTTAACCCCGCCATGGCGCGGGGTTAACAGGCATGTGTTCATGACCGTCGCGCGTAAACGCTACTCTTTCTCATAACGCAGTTCGCGGCCGCCCTGCGAGGCCGTCAATGCGCCATCGGCGCGTAATGCCAATGTCATGTGCAACGGCGTGCGACTGGCCGCCTCGGGCAGCGCCAGATCGATGCGCACGGCGCGCGCCTGGGCATCCAACTTGCTGATGTCCGCCCGATGCCAGCGCGCGCCGGCAGGCAGCGGCACGAACACCGCCAGCGCCTTGAGTTCGCCCGCCGCGATTGGCGCGCTGACGCCGTCGGCGCCCTCCGACTGCCTGGGCGTGCCGGCGTAGTCGGCCTGGGCCGACGACATCGCGACATCGACCTTGACCGGCCGGCCTTGGTAGTAGACGCGCACCGTCAGTTGGTCCGCATCGGCCGGACGCGCGTCGGCGCGCACGTCCGCGATAGCGGAAAACGGCTGGATGGGCGGCGTGTCCAGATGGATCTGCTTGCCGTCGCTGCGCCACTGGCCGCTGGCCTCGATATCCACCGCGCCGTAGCTCATCAGGTACTGGAAGCGCCCGTCTTCGGTCAGCAGCAGTTCGCTGCCCACTTCGCGCATGCCGCGCAGATAGTAGTGCCCTGCAATGCCCGGCGCGGCCTGGCCGGCTGCCTTCCGGGCGCCCTTGCCGCCCGCCGGCGTTGCCGGACAACTGGACTGGACCGGGACGCCCGCGGCCTGCAGCACGACCGCGAAGGCCGGCGCGGATTGGCAGGCCAGCACCTGGTTGAACGATTGCCCCTGCGGCGCCGCGGCGCCGTCGAACCGGGCCTGGTAGCGCGCCAACAAAGCCAGCATGTCGGGCTGCCCGCTTTCCAGGGCCACCCATGCCGGGCTGCGGCCCTGCGCATCGGCCGCATCCGCGCTGGCGCCAGCGGCCAGCATGGCGTCGGCCAGGTCGGCGCGGCCGATCTGGATGGCCGCGATCAGCGGCGTGTCGCCCTGCTCAAGGCGCGCATCCAGGTCGGCGCCACCGGCCTTCAGGCGTCTCAGCACGTCGACGACGGCATCGCGGCGCGCGACCGCCAGTTGCCGGTCGCGCAGCAAGGCGGACAAGAGCCGCTGCGGCAGCGCGCCGGCGTCCTTCAGGCAATCGGTCTGCGCGCCGGTAAAGCCGGCCGCTTGCAGTTGCGCAAAATAACCGGCCTTGTCCAGCAGCGCGTATTCGGCACCATCGGTCAGGCACGCGCTTGCGATGGCCTGCCCGCTGGCCTGCGCCACGCGGTTCACCCGCGCGATATCGCCCGAGGCCAGCGCGGCGTTGAGCAGCGCATAGCGGGCAGGCGCCCGCGGCAAGCGCGGGTCGTCCAGCTTCGCGCCCGCCCGCAGCAGGCGTTCGAGCATGGCATCATCGCCGTTGCCGATCGCCCAATACAGGGCGCTGCGGCCTTCGGGCGCCAGGCCCAGCGGGTCCGCGCCCTTGGCCAGCAAGGCGTCCACCATGGCCGGCTGGTCGGAGGTCACGGCCACCAGCAGCGGCGGCACGCCCTGACGGTCGTATGCATCATCCGATGCCACCGTCGCGGCGGGCGGCGGATTGACCGGCACGCCGGCATCCATCAGGTAGGTAGCCGTTGCCGCATCGCGGTTTTCCAGCGCCTGGCGGATCGCGCCGGCGTCCAGCGTCTTCAGGTCCAGTCCGGCATCGGCCAGTTGCCGCAGCATAGCGGCGCCCTGCTTGCCTGGCTGGCGCAGGGCCTGCACCACGGGCGAATGCGCGGGGTCGGCCAACAGCGCCTGCAAGGCGGCACGCGGCGTTGCCGCCAGCAGATCACGCAGCAACGCCGGATCATCGGCGTCGATGGCGCGCTCCAGCGCGGACTTGCGGTCGTAACCCTGGCGCACGAGCGCGGGGTTCGCCCCAGCGGCCAGCAACGCGCGCGCGGCATCCCACTGATGCGCCTGCACCGCATCGGCCAGCGGCGTGTCGCCGTACTGATCCGTGCTATCGCCCTCGACCGGCGCGCCCAGGGCCAGCAGGCGTTTTACCGTGGCCACATCGCCCTTGCGCGCGGCCAGGTTCAGGATCGGCTGCGCATCGGCCTGCATGCGCACGAACACCGCCGTATCGGCACCGGTCTGCGGGCCACGCTGGCCGAACGGCATGCCGGCACGCAGCAGTGGCAAGGCAATGTCGCCGTGGCCGGCGGCAAGCGCAGCCTGCGCTGCGTCCAGCCACAAATCGATATCACCCGTGGCACCGTAGCCCGTGGCCGGCGTGGTGCGCGGACCCAGTTCCATCAGCGCGGACACCGCGCCCGCGTTGCCGGTATACGCGGCCAGCGCCAGCGGGCTGATGCCATCGCCGTAGGCGGGCTGGGTGCCGGTGGCGGCCAAGGCATGCACCACCTCGGCCCCTTCGGTCAGTTCGACCAGCGCGGGCCAGGCCAGGTAGTCCGCGGCAAAGCGCGGTTGACCCTGTGCGTCCTTGAGCGCGCTGCGCGTGACGTCGTCGCGATGGTCATCGGCATAGGCAAACGGACGCGGCGCGCCGGCCTTGAGCAGCGCCAGCACCATGCGCGTCGTTTCCTGGCGGTCCACGAGGCGGGGCAGATAGGTCATGCGCACCGCGAACTCGAAATCGCGGTTGAGCAGGAAATCCAGCGGGGTCCGGTTCTCGTCGCCGCGCTGGTCGGCGCGGGCGCCGGCCGCCAGCAGCATGTCCATGATTTCGGGCGAGCCGTACAGCAATGCCAGGTGCAACGGCGGACGGCGGGACTCGTACGTGATGTCGTTCAGCGCAGGGTGGGTGGCGAGCAGCGCCGCCAGCATGCGCGTGCGTGCCGGCAGCGCATCGCGGTGGGCCTGCCGCAGGCGCGCCGTCTCATCGGCGGACATGTCCCAATACACGCGCTTGCTGTGCGGCCACGGCGGCGTCAACAGCGCGTGCAGCAGGGGCACGCCTTCCCGCGCATAGTCGCCTGGCCCGGGCACCTTGGCCAAGGCCGCGATGAATGCCACGTCATCGGCGGCGTCGATAGCCGCGAACAAGGCGCGGGTATCGGCCGTGTCGGCCGGCTTGTACTCGCGGTAGGGCGAGGTGCAATCGCAGCTGTCCTGACCGGTTTGCGCTGCGCCGGCGGCAGGCCGCTCGGCCGCGCGGGCCTTGGTTTCGGTCTTGCTCAAGGGCTTGGCGTTGCCAAGCCCTTGGGCCCGGGCCGTCGGGACGAGCCCGGCGGCGCCCAGCGAGAGCGCAGCGGCCAACAGGCCGGCGAGCGTAACGGCCTGGCGCGCGCCGCGCCGGCCCTTGCGTGGTGTCAATTGCTGCATGGTTCCACCCGTTGCCCAACTTGCCGGCGTGCCGGCCCGCACGAATCCGCCTGCGTCAGGATGCCTCGCGCGTCTTGCGCACCAGCGTCACGTCGACCTTCGCGCCGCCCTGGGCAAAGCTGAGATCCAGCCCCTGCCCCGGCGCCAGGCTGGCGGCATCGCGCACGATACGGCCATCGGCATCGCGGGCAATAGCATACCCGCGCGCCAGCGTATTGCCAGGGTCCAGGGCGCGCAACTGAGCGCTGGCCGAGGCCAGGCGGTTGCGCCGCTGGACCAGCAGGCGCGCGTGCGCCTGGCCCAACTGACGCACAACCGAAGCCAGCCGGTCGGCGCCGCGGCCGGTGTCCGGAACACGATGCGCCAGGCGCTGCGCCAGCAGATTGACGCGCGCATTGCGCCGCGCCTGCGGTCCGGCCCAGGCGGACGCCAGGCGATAGCCCAGGCTGTTCAAGCGCTCGCGCTGGTGTTCCAGGCGCTGGGCAGGCGATACCAGTTGCGCGCTGGCGCGGTCCAGGCGCTGAGCGGCGCGCTCCAGGCGGCGCTGCTGGCCCCGGGCCATGGCCTGGGCCGACTGCATCACGCGGCCCAGCAGTTCCGAGCGCGGCACGCAGGCCAGTTCCGCGGCCGCGGTGGGCGTCGGCGCGCGCACGTCGGCAACGAAATCGGCGATCGTGAAGTCGGTTTCGTGGCCGACGCCGCTGATCACGGTAATGGCGCTGGCCGCGACTTCGCGCGCCAGGCCTTCGTCGTTGAAGCTCCAGAGGTCTTCGATGCTGCCGCCCCCGCGAACGAGCAGCAACGTGTCCACTTCGGCGCGCTCGTTGGCCAGGCGCACCTGGGCGGCCAGCCGGCCGGCCGCGTCGGCGCCCTGCACCGGCGCGGGATAGATGATGACAGGCACCTGCGGCGCACGGCGGGCCAGCGCCGACAACACGTCGCGCAGCGCGGCGGCATGCAGCGAGGTCACCACGCCGATCGCCCGGGGCAACGGCACGGGTTCGCGCTTGCGCGCCGGATCGAACAGCCCCTCGGAAGCCAGTTGTTCCTTCAGGCGCTGGAAGGCCTCGTACAGGTTGCCGACCCCGGCGCGGCGCATGGCGTCGACCTGCAATTGATAGTCGCCCCGCGGTTCGTACAACGACACTCTGGCCCTGATTTCGACCTGGTCGCCCGCCCGCGGCACGAAACCCACCGCGCTGGCGCGGCTTCGGAACATGACAGCCCGCACGGAGGCGCGGCTGTCCTTGAGCGTGAAGTACCAATGCCCGGAAGCCGCCTGCGTGAAGTTGGAAATCTCGCCGCGCACCCACAGCGCCGGGATGCTGCGCTCCAACAACTGCCCCACTGCTTGGTTCAGCTGGGCAACCGTCAGGATATCCCGCGCGAATACGTTGTTTGTGACTGCAAGTTCAATTGTCATAAGGCTTTCCGATGCGTACCTGTCCACAGGGCATACGTAGCGGGGCGCAATGATACCGCGTCCCGGCTTTTTTGCCGCAACCGCCCCGAAAGCCAGCAAATTCGTCGCAAGCTTCTGTTTTTTATAGGTTTTTAACAAAAATGCCGCTGCGCTAATTTGAAGCAAACAAGCGC
>NZ_JAELTJ010000089.1 GCF_016428805.1 Achromobacter sp. ASV32 | reverse complement strand
CCCCCCCCCCCCCCCCCCCCCCCCCCCCCCCCCCCCCCCCCCCCCCCCCCCCCCCCCCCCCCCCCCCCCCCCCCCCCCCCCCCCCCCCCCCCCCCCCCCCCCCCCCCCTTTTTACTGACCCGCCGACCACCGAGATCTACACAACCGCATCGTCGTCGGCAGCGTCAGATGTGTATAAGAGACAGGCACAGCAGCGCCAGCGCGGCAGGCGCGGCCCACAGCGCCAGGGCGTCGGGCCAGGCGCCGCCTTGCGCGGCCAGCGGCGTGGCCACGCTGGCGATGGCCGCGCCGCCCATGATGGCCGTGGAATACAGACCCATCACCCCGCTGGCGGCCGCGGCAAAGCGCGTCTTGATGTAGATCGGCAGCAGCGCTTGCGTCATGGCGATGCCCAGGCCCGCGACCAGGCCGGTGGCCAGCATGACGTGGGGCAGGCCGGCCCAATGGCGGCCGGCGGTGGCCGCGGCGATCAGCACCAGGCCCAACGCCACGCCTTGTTGTTCGTTGACGACCCGGCGCAGCGGCGCGGCGGCCAGGGCGCCCAGGCCCATGATGAACACGGGCAGGGCGGTCAGCAGCCCGGCGGCGGAATCGGACAGGCGGGTGGCCGCCTGCACCAGGTCCAGCAACGGCGGCACCGAGGCCAGTACGGGGCGCAAGTTCAAGCCCACCAGGACGATGGCGGCGATGCGCCAGGCGTTATTGATACGGAAAAAAGACACGATGGCTCCTGCGCGGACGGCGGGGCGGCATGCCCGGCCCGTTCCGCTAAAATATCTCGACGTCAAGATAAGTGGGATTTATCTTGACGTCAAGATAACTGGGGAAGCCAACATGGATATGGATAGAGCAGACCGCGCCGTGGCGCAATGGAATCGGGAACGTCCGGATCTGGACGTCTCGACGATGCGGGTGCTCGGCCGCCTGGCCGAATGCGCGCTGGTGATCTCGCGCGACCGGATCAACCCTTTGTTCGCGCGCTTTGGCCTGCAGCCCGGCGAGTTCGATGTGCTGGCCACGCTGCGGCGCAGCGGCAAGCCCTATGCGTTGACGCCGACGGCGCTGTATGAAGACGCCATGATCTCGTCGGGCAGCATGACAAACCGCATCGACCGGCTGGAAGCCGCGGGTCTGGTCAAGCGCGCCGCCAACCCCAGCGATGGGCGCGCCACGCTGGTGATGCTGACGCGCCAGGGGCTGAAGTTGATCGACGAGGCGGTCCAGGCGCACGTGCGCAACCAGGCCGAGGTGCTGGCGGCGCTGGACGCGAAGGAACAGGCGCAGTTGAGCGGCCTGCTGGCCAAGCTGCTGCAGGCCAACCGCCCGTAGGCCAGGGCGCCAAGCCAGCTTTCAAAGCTCCACACAATAGGTCAAATGCGTGCAATCCGCGCTGGCCACACTGTGCGGACCCGAAAGGCGCGTGGGCGGCTGTCGCCGCCGGCGCCGCCGTCTTCGGGCCCCTGTGTGATTGCCTCGGAGTCCAAGCGCGATGAAAGCAGGCCGGTTAACGACGGATAGGCGGTACCCGCCCGGGCGCCGGCAGCGTGGCTTTACGCTGATCGAGATCATGGTGGTGATCGTGATCATGGGCATCCTGGCCGCGCTGATCGTGCCGCGGCTGCTGGACCGCCCCGACCAGGCCCGCGCCGTGGCGGCCCGCCAGGACATCAGCGCGCTGATGCAGGCGTTGAAACTGTACCGGCTCGACACCGGCAGCTATCCCACCACGGAGCAGGGCCTGCGCGCCCTGGTGGAACGGCCCGCGTCGGGCCCGGGCGCCTCCAATGCCTGGCGCGCCTACCTGGACCGGCTGCCGAACGACCCCTGGGGTCACCCGTACCAGTACCTGAACCCCGGCACGCGCGGCGAGATCGACGTGTTTTCGCTGGGCGCGGATGGCAAACCGGATGGGGACGCGGGCAATGCCGACATCGGTTCCTGGCAGCTGTGAGCGCCAACGCGGCATGGCGGTGATCAGCGCGCTGCTGGTCGTGGCGGCGGTGACCATGATCGTTGCATCGCTGTTGCAACGCCAGGACACCTTCCTGCGCGCCGTGCAGGCGGCGCAGACCCGCGCGCAAGCGCAGGCCATGCTGGAAGCCGGGCTGGGCCTGGCGCGCAAGCGGCTGCGCGAAGATGGCCAGCACAATGCCGCGACCCGCGCCGACGGCGACTGGGCCGCGCCTATCGTGGACACACGATTGCAGCGCCCGGGGCGCGACGCCGCTTTTGTCGGGCGGCTGGAAGACGAGCAAGGCAAATTCAATCTGCGCAACCTGGTGTTCGAAGGCCGCCTGTACCAGGACGGCGTGGACGAGTTGCTGCGCCTGTGCGCGCTGCTTGGCGTGGCGCCCGATGCGGGCCTGGCCATCGCGCGGCGCATCCTGGCCTCGCAGGCGGGCGCCGGTTCAATGGGCCGCCAGCCGCCGCTGCCGCGCAACCTGGATGAACTGGCGGGCCTGCCGGGCGTGGATGCCGCGGTGCTGGCGCGCTTGCGGCCCTACGTGACCGTGCTGCCGCGCGTCACGCTGGTCAACGTCAATACCGCCCGCGCGGAAGTGATCGCGGCGCGGGTGCCTGGCCTGTCGCTGGAACAGGCCAAGGCCATGGTGGCGCAGCGCGACGCCGGGCGCTGGTTCGTCAACGATGGCGATTTCGCCAACCGTTTGAACGGGGCCCAGGGCGCGGCCGATGGCGCCGCGGCGTCCGGCACGCCGGCCACGCGCATCGAGACGCCGCGGGTGTCGGTGGCCAGCGCGTGGTTCAGCTTGACCGGGGCGGCGCGGCTGGGCGGCATGGTCGTGCCGTTGAGGGCACTGCTGGCGCGCACCGGCGCGGGCGGCGCGCAGATCGTCTGGTCGCGGGAAGGCGCCTGATGACCTCGATCCGCTTGCTGTTGCCGCCGTTGCGCGCGCTGGCCCCCGATATCCCGCTGGCCGTTGCCGTGGGCGCCAAGACCGCGTGGCACCGTCATGCGCCGTTGAGCCTGGCCGAGCTGGGCCGCCGCTGGCCGGGCGCCAAGGTCACCGCGTTCCTGCATCCCGAAGACCTCACGCTGACCGCCGTACCGCTGCCGCCGCTGCCCCGCGCCCGCCTGCGCATCGCGGTGCAAGGCGCGATCGAGCCGCTGGTGCTGGGCGACACCGACAGTTTGCGCATCGGCCATGGCGCGCGTGGCGCCGATGGACGGGTGCCCGTGGGCTGGCTGGACGCCGACGCGGCGCACGCCTTGCAGGCGCGGATCGCGGCGTGCGGCCTGACACCCGCGGCGTTCGCGCCCGCGTCCCTGTGGCTGCCGGAGACCGCGCGGGGCTGGACCCTGTGGCAACGGGACGGCTATCTGATCGTGCGCCAGGCCGACGGCGCAGGCGCGTCGTATGCGTTGGATGACGGCAATCCGGCAGCGCAAGGGATGGGTGCGGATGCCCACGCCTGCGCCCTGGCGCCGCGTCAATGGATCGGTGCGCGACCCGCCTGGTGGCAGCCGCCCGCTGCGCAAGCGTCTGCGTCCGGCGCCTGCGACAGCGTGCTGCCGGAAGCCGCCTGCGGCGTCATGACGGCGCTGCCCTGGTCCTTGCCGGCCGCGGCGCCAGAAGGCGCGGCGTCCGCCGGCTGGCGCGCCGCGATCGCGCTGGCCGCTGCCGCGGCGCTGGTCTGGATGGGCGGGCTGGGTCTGTATGCCGGGCGCCTGGAGCGGGCCGCGCAGGACGCGCGGCAGCAATTGGCGCAGGCCGTGCGCGATACGTTTCCGGCGGTCGGCGCGGTGGTGGACCCGGTCGGCCAGGCCCGGCGGCAATTGGCGTTGCGGCAGGAGGGCGGCGACGACTGGGCCGAACTGGGCTTGCTGCTGCGCGCGGCCAGTGAACACATGGCGTTTGCGGCCGGTGAGGTGCAGGCCTGGCGCTACGAGGCCGGCGCCCTGGAACTGGACCTGCCGCCCGCCGCGCGGCCCAGGCTGGCCGCGGACACGGACACGGACGCGGCCCAGGCCGCCGCGCCGGCCTGGGTGCAGGCGGCGCGCCAGGGGGGCGTGGAGATCCAGGCCACCTCCGCCGGCTGGCGTTTGCGGCGCGCGCCGCCGCCCGCTGGCGCCAAAGCGGCGCAACGCTCATGACGCTGGCGCCGCCGCCCGGTTCATTCGGCGCGCCGCTCGCCTGGCGCGGCCGTTGGCGGGCGCGGGGCAGGGGCTGGGTGCAACAAGGCACGCGGGCCTGGTCGCGGCTGGCGGCCAGCGAACGGCGGCTGCTGGCGCTGTGCGCGCTGGTGGTGGCCGGCGCGGGCAGCTGGCTGGCCGTGATCGAGCCGGCCCTGACGCGCATCGAGCGCAGCGGCGAGGAACTGCGCCGCCTCGATACCGCGGCCCGCGATCTGCACGCGTTGCTGCGTCAGGCCGGCCCCGCGCCCGCCGCGCGGCCGGCCGCGGTGTCGGCGGACGCGCTGGCGCGCTGGCTGGACGCGGCCGGGCTGGCAGGCCACTACCAGGTTGCACCCGATCAGAGCGTCCAGGGCGCCTGGCTGATCACCTTTCGCCGCGCCCCGGCTGCGCCGCTGGCGGCCTGGTTGCTGGCCGGGCCGGCGCCGCTGCCCTTGACGCTGGCCCGCGTGGCGTTGCTGCGCCAGGACGAGGCCGAAACGGCCGGCCCCGGCCAGGCGCCGGGCGAGGGCCTGGCCGGCAGCGTGCTGCTGCGTCCCATTCTTCCTCCGCAGAGGTAATGCCATGACGGGGTGCCGCCGATGAACGCGCGCGACAATCACGCGCCACCGCCCAAGCTGCCGTACGCCTGGGCCCGCCAGCACCGGGCGCTGTTGCAGTGGCCGGGCGGCGGCGCCGGCGAACTGGTCATCACCGACCAGACGCCGGCCTGGGCCGTGACCGAGGTGCGGCGCCGCCATGGGCCGCTGCCGCTGCGCCACGCGCCGGACGCCGAGCTGGACGGCCTGCTGGCCGCCGCCTACGCCGACTCGGGCGATGCGGCATCGGTGGTGGGCGCCGCCGAAAACGAGGTCGATCTGGACCGGCTGCTGCATGAGATGCCCGAGGTCACCGATCTGCTGGACGCGCAGGACGACGCGCCGGTGATCCGCATGATCAACGCGCTGCTCACCCAGGCCGCGCGCGACGGCGCCAGCGACATCCACATCGAACCCTACGAAACCCATTCCGTGGTGCGCTACCGCGTCGATGGCGGCCTGCGCGACGTGGTCAGCCCGCGCAAGGCCTTGCACGCCGCGCTGATCTCGCGCATCAAGATCATGGCGCATCTGGACATCGCCGAAAAGCGCCTGCCGCAGGACGGCCGCATCGCGCTGCGGGTGGGCGGGCGGCCCATCGACATCCGCGTGTCCACGGTGCCGACCGGCCATGGCGAACGCGCCGTGCTGCGCCTGCTGGACAAGGAAGCCGGGCGGCTGCGGCTGGAAAAGCTGGGCATGGCGCCCGGCGTGCTGCGCGAACTGGACCGGCTGGTGCATCAGCCGCACGGCATCGTGCTGGTCACCGGCCCCACCGGCAGCGGCAAGACCACCACGCTGTACGCCGCGCTGGGACAGATCGACGCGGCCACCGCCAACGTGCTGACGGTGGAGGACCCGGTGGAATACGACCTGCCGGGCATCAGCCAGATCCAGGTCAACGCCAAGATCGACATGAGTTTCGCGGTGGCGCTGCGGGCCATCCTGCGGCAGGACCCGGACGTGATCATGATCGGCGAAATCCGCGACCTGGAGACCGCCCAGATCGCGGTGCAGGCCTCGCTGACGGGCCACCTGGTGCTCGCCACGCTGCACACCAACGACGCCGTCTCGGCCCTGACGCGACTGACGGACATGGGCGTCGAACGTTTCCTGCTGGCCTCGTCGCTGCTGGGCGTGCTGGCGCAGCGGCTGGTGCGGCGGCTGTGCCAGGATTGCCGGCGGCCATCGGCCCAGGCGCCGGGGCTGTTCGAGGCCGCGGGGTGCCCGGCCTGCAACCACACCGGCTATCGCGGCCGCACCGGCATTCACGAACTCTACATCGTCGACGATGCGCAGCGCGGCCTGATCCACGAAGGCGCCGGCGAGCAGCAGCTGCGCGCGGCCGCGCAGCAGGCCGGCATGAAGCTGATGCGCGAGGACGGCGAACGCTGGGTACAGGCGGGCCAGACTTCGCGCGAAGAAATCATCCGCGTCACGCGGGACGGGTAGGGCACGGCATGCCGGACTTTCGATTCGAGGCCGCGGACGCGGCAGGCAAGATCCAGCGCGGCGTGCTGAGCGCGGACACGCCGCGCGCGGCCCGCGCCCAGTTGCGCGCCCAGGGCTTGACCGCGCTGGCGCTGAAGGCGGCGGCCGCGCGCGGCGCGGGCTCGGTGCAGCTGTTCGCGGCCAAGCTGTCCGACAGCGATCTGGCCTGGGCCACGCGCCAGCTGGCCAGCCTGCTGGCCGCCGGTCTGCCGCTCGAAGGCGCGTTGTCGGCCACGGTGGAGCAGGCCGAAAAAAAGCACATCGCCGACACCTTCTCCAGCGTGCGCGCCGACGTGCGCGGCGGCCAGCGCTTTTCCGATGCACTGTCATCGCGGCCTCGCGACTTTCCGCCGATCTACCGCGCGCTGATCAAGGCCGGGGAAGACTCCGGCGACCTGGCCCGCATCATGGAGCGCCTGGCCGACTACATCGAAGCGCGCAACGCCTTGCGCGCCAAGGTGCTGACCGCGTTCATCTACCCGGCCATCGTCGGCGTGGTGTCGATCTGCATTGTGGTGTTTCTGCTGGCCTACGTGGTGCCGCAGGTCGTCAGCGCGTTCTCGCAGGCCCGCCAGGAACTGCCCTGGATCACGCGCGCCATGCTGGCGGCCAGCGAGTACGTGCGCACCTGGGGCGGCCTGAGCGCGCTGGTCGCGGCGTTGCTGTTCGGCCTCTGGCGGCTGTCGCAGCGCGCCGAATCCGCGCGCCTGGCGTGGCACGCGCGCATCTTGCGTCTGCCGATGATCGGCCGCTTCGCGCTGGGCGTGAACACCGCGCGCTTCGCCGCCACGCTGGCGATTCTGTCGGATGCGGGCGTGCCGCTGCTGCGCGCGCTGGAGGCGGCGCGCCAGACGCTGGCCAACGACTGCCTGCGCCGCGCGGTGCTGGATGCCACCGGGCGCATCGAAGGCGGCTCGGGCCTGGGCGCCGCATTGCGCCAGCAGAAGGTCTTTCCGCCGTTGCTCTGCCATCTGGTGGCCAGCGGCGAAAAGACCGGCACCTTGTCGCGCATGCTGGACCGGGCCGCGCAGACGTTGTCGGCCGACATCGAACGGCGCGCCATGGCGATGACCGCGATGCTCGAACCGCTGATGATCCTGATCATGGGCGGCGTGGTGCTGACCATCGTGCTGGCAGTGATGCTGCCGATCATGGAAATCAACCAGATGGTGGGGTGAGCGCGGTACGCGCCACGCCATCGCGCCGATCGCGAACACCACACATCTCCGCACATTCTTACCTGACTCCACACCTTTTTTCCCTGCGCTGTCACCTCGTTTATTCAAGATGCATTCAACGCGTCAGGCAGGTTCTAGCAGAGTGCCGCCGGATGCGTTCTCGGGTCCATCCGTTCTTTTCTCCATAAGCAGTTCTCTCCTAAACGAGTGCAAGGAGCAAGACATGTTCAATCGCAATTCCCTGATCGCCGCGCTGTCGGCGGCCGGCATGCTGTCCCTGTCGGGCGCTGCCCTGGCCCAACAAGTCGTGGTGTCCGGCGGCGCTACGCTGCCCCTGCCGCTGTATCAGGACGAAATCTCCGCCTTCGCGCCCACGTTCAAGCCGTACGTCGGCAAGGGCAGCGGCGCGGGCAAGACCGCCTTCCTGACCAACAACGCGGCGGGCTTTGACAGCGCCGGCGTGGTCCACTGGATCGGCAGCGACTCGATCCTGACCCAAACGCAGATCAACGACTACCTGACCACCGGCCTGGGCAAGATCGGCAATCCGGCCGGCCACGGCCCGCTGCTGCAGATCCCCTCGGTGGGCACGCCCGTCACGATCTCGTACAAGGGCCCCTCGGCCGACATCACCCTGAGCAAGGCGCAACTGTGCGGCGTGCTGTCGGGCAAGTACACCAAGTGGAGCGAAGTGGGCGTGTCGTCCGGCTCGGCCCCCGACGCTTTCACCGTGATCTACCGTTCGGAAAGCAGCGGCACCAGCGAACTGCTGACCCGCCACCTGCAAGCCGTCTGCGGCGCCGACTCGAACGTCGCCTTCACGGGCAAGAGCACGTTCGCTCAGGAATTCCCGGGCAACACGCCGCCGGCCAACTTCATCGCCGCCACCGGCAGCGGTGGCGTGGCCACGGCCATCAACGCCCAAGCCTCGGCCATCACCTACCTGAGCCCGGATCCCGCCTTCACCGTCGCGCTCAAGCAAGCCTCGCTGACCAACACCAACAACAACACGACCTACGCGCCGACCTCGGCCAACGTCAGCACCGCGCTGGGCAGCGCCGCCGCCTTGCCGACCGCCACCGGTCCGGTGGAACGCAGCCCGGCCGGCGCCGACTGGGCCAACACCAACAACCAGGCCAACCCGTTCAACTGGGTGCGTTCGACGGTCAACCCGGCTTCTGGCTACCCGATCGTGGGTTACACCAACTTCGTGATCAGCCAGTGCTACACCGACGCTGCCGTCGC
Organism: Achromobacter sp. ASV32; assembly: GCF_016428805.1. Taxonomy (GTDB): domain Bacteria; phylum Pseudomonadota; class Gammaproteobacteria; order Burkholderiales; family Burkholderiaceae_B; genus Achromobacter. The sequence continues at coordinate 16,151 of NZ_JAELTJ010000089.1, read as the reverse complement.
CACCGCGGTCAAGAACTTCCTGACCTCGCACTACTCGGCCGCCAACTCGGTGGTCGGTGGTTCGAACCCCGGCAAGGTCGACCAGCACAAGCTGGTTCCGCTGACGCCGGCCAACCGCGCCCGCGTGCTGGCCGCCTTCGTCAACGGCACCGCCGCCAACCTGAACATCGGCAACGCCACCATCTGCGGCAGCTACGCCGGCCGCAGCTGATCGCGAGGCAGGTCCAGTAAGCCGTCAACGCAGGGCAGGGCGGAGCCGCTGGACATGTCTGGCGGCTCCGCCCTTTTTCGTGTGCCCGGGCGCCTGGCCCGCGCGGCCGCCGTCGCCGGGGCCGGGCAGGCGCCAGCGGGACCGGCATCAGGGAGCGCGCAATGCGTAAACGCTTTATCCGGATGGGGCTGTTCGTCTGCGCGGCGTTGCCGTCGTGCGGCGCCACGCTGGCACAGAACGTGGTGTCAGGCGGCGCCTGGCTGCCCATGCCGCTGTATCAGGAGGCGATCGCGAGCTTGCCGGCCCCGGCGCTTCAGTCGTATGTGGCCACCGGCAGCGCGGCCGGCCTGCGCGCGTTCCTGACCAACGATGCCTCGGTATTCGAGCACACCGGACCGGTGCACTGGGTGGGCAGCGACTTGCCGCTGACGCAGCGGCAGATAGACGATTACCTGACCGCGGGGCCGGGCCGCCTGGGCGATCCGGCAGGCCATGGCCCGCTGATCCAGTTGCCCGCGGCCTATGCGCCGGTGACGGTGTCCTACAAGGGGCCCATCGGCCCGGTCACCCTGACCCCCGGCCAGCTGTGCGGCGTGTTTGCGGGCGTGATCGACCGCTGGAGCCAGTTGGGCGTCGCGGTGGCGCCGGGCCTGGATGCCTTCAAGGTGGTGTACCGGGCCGACGGCAGCGGCGCCACGCAATTGCTGACCCGGCATCTGGCCTCGGCCTGTGGCGCGCAGGCGCCGGCCGCCTTCGGCGGCGCAGCGGTCTTCGCGGACGAATTCAAGCCGGGCGCGCCGCCGCCGCACTTCCTGGCCGCGCAAGGCGAAGCCGGCGTCGCGCTGTCGATGGCGGGCATGGTGTCGGCGATCACCTACAACGGGCCGGACGCCGCCTACGCGACGGGGATGAAAGCGGCGTGGCTGGTCAATGCGCAGGATGGCGTGGCGTATCTGCCCAGCGCGGCCAACGTGGCGGCGGCGATGCAATCCCGGGGCGATGCCGCACTGCCCGCCGGCCATGCCGTGCAGCGGGGCCCCGCGCAGGCGGGCTGGCTGTCCGCCGACAACGCCGGCAATCCGGTCAATTGGGTGCGCATCGTGGCCAATCCAGGGCAGGGGTACCCCATCGTGGGGTCCACCAACATCGTCCTCAGCCAGTGCTACGCGGATCCGGCCGCCGTGGCCGCCATGCGCCTGTTCCTCAAGCGTCACTACGACGACAGCGCGCGGATCTGGAGTCACCAGATGGCGCCGCTGCCCGCGCCGGTGCGGGCGCGTCTGCTGAACACGTTCGCCACCCCGGCGGGCGATGGCCGCCAGTTGAACGTCGGCAACCCCGCCGTCTGCGGCGACCTGGCCGGGCGCGGTTGACGGCGCGGCCGTCAGTGTTACGCCACTCCACACCTTTTTTCCCGCCGCTGTCATCTGCCGGACACATCATGGGTGCAATCGTGGCTGCAAGGCCGGCGCTGGCCCCTGCATGGGCGCCAGCGCCGGCCTTGCGGCATCGCCCCAGTCAATCGACTGCCGCCACTGCGCGCGGCGCCCCCCCAGGATCAGAGAGTCGGCATGAATCAGCGAGCAGGCAAGACAACCCGAAACGGCAACGGCGCGGCGGCGCGCGGCATTGCGGCCTTCCGGCTGTCTCCGGCCATGCAGGCCCTGGTGCTGGCCCTGTCGGCGACGCCGGCGCTGGCGGCCGGCCCGGCGTTCGGACCCGGCTGGTTCTCGGACAAGCGCGCCACCCAGGCACAGACCGCGGCGACCGGACGCCTGCCGGGCGGCGGGCTGGCAGGCATTCCGTCCACGCTGCGCGACCAGCAACGCGCCAACGCGCAACTGCAACGCTCGCTGGCCAACCTGAACCGCGGCGCGGCGGCCATTGCGGCCCAGCAGGCAGCGCAGGCGGCCGCGCGCCAGGCGGCGCTGAACCAGGGCTCGTCCGTCCCGGATGGCCTGGCCGAAGGCGGCCTGAAGGTCGATGCCAATCCCCTCACGGCGGGGTGGCTGAACGCGCGCCCCTTGTCGGCCGGCTCGCAGACGGCTTCGGGCGGGCGCACCGTGGTCACGGTCGAGCAGACGGCGGACAAGGCCATCCTGAACTGGGAGACCTTCAACGTCGGCCGCAACACCACGGTGGCGTTCCAGCAGCAGGGCGCGGCGTGGTCGGTGCTGAACCGCGTCAACGATCCGCAGGCGCGTCCCAGCCAGATCCAGGGGCAGATCCAGGCCCCGGGCACGGTCATGGTGATCAACCGCAACGGCGTCGTCTTCTCGGGCAGCAGCCAGGTCAATACGCGCAACCTGGTGGCCGCGGCGGTGGGCATGAGCGATGAGCAGTTCAAGAAGGGCCTGTACAGCAGCAAGGTCGGCGACGGCGCCAATGAACGCTACACGCCCAGCTTCGGCAATGACCTGACCGGGCAGGGCGATGCCGCGCGCGCCGCCGACGCCACTGGTGATGTGCGCGTCCAGGCCGGCGCCCGCATCCAGACGGCCGCGCCCAGCGGCGTGACGCAAGGCGGCGGCTATGTGCTGCTGCTGGGCCGCGAGGTGCACAACGCCGGCCAGATCTCGACGCCCAATGGCCAGGCGCTGCTCGCGGCCGGCGATACCTTCATCATCCGGCGCGGGCTGGGGTCGGACGCCAACATCGCGTCCACCACGCGCGGCAACGAAGTCTCTGCGCGGCGCAACGCCGGCAGCCAGGCGGGCGTGGCCGCCAATACCGGCCTGATCCTGGCGCCGTTGGGCGACGTCACCCTGACCGGGCGCGACGTGCGCCAGCAGGGCGTGGCCGTTGCGACGACCTCGGTGACCACGCGCGGCACCGTGCATCTGCTCAATTCCGCGACCGATGCCGGCGGCAGCGTCCTGCTGGGCCGGGATTCGACCACGATGGTGCTGGTGCAGGACGACGGCGCCACCGCGCTGGACGCGCAGCGCGACGCCCTGGCCGGCCTGCCGGCCGAGCCGGCCGACGCCTACCGGCAAGCGGGCCAGGCGTTCGACCACCTGAGCGCCTTGCCCGACCGCCGCGACCAATCGCGCATCGAAATCACCAGCGGCGCCACCGTCCAGATACAGGGCGGCGCGATGGCGCTCGCGACGGGCGGCCAGATCGCCATTACCGCCAACCGGCGCACGCTGCTGGACGACGGCGCGCTGCTCGATGTGGCCGGCGCGGTCGGCGTGAAAGTCACGATGGAATCGAACAACCTGAAGATCAACGTTCAGGGCAACGAATTGCGCGACGCGCCGCTCAGCCGCGACGGCAAGACCTTGAACAACAGCGATATCTGGGTGGACCGGCGCGGGCTGGTGCAGGTGGCCAAGGGTGTGAACGGCTACGAGCGCGAACGCTGGTACACCAGCGGCGGCCTGCTGGAAGTGGGCGGCTATCTGGGCACCAGCGGCCATGGCATCGGCGAATGGGCCGCGGTGGGCGGCACGGTCACCGTGGAAGGCGGCGAGCTGGTCGCCCGCCCGGGGTCGCTGGTCAATATCTCGGGCGGCACGCTGGACGTGGCCGCCGGCTACATCAAGCAAAGCTGGGTGCGTGGCGAAGACGGCCGGCTGTACGAGATTTCCAAGGCGCCCGGCGATCTGCTCTACAAGGGGCTCTATCGCGGCTTCGAGGATACGCATGCGCGCTGGGGTCAGAACGCCACGCGCTATTTCTACAACGCCTTGCTGGCCCCCCGCGAACGGTACGAAGACGGCTACACCGCTGGCCGCGACGCGGGCCGGCTGGTCATCGGCGCCCGCGCCGCGGTGTTCGAAGGCCAGATCGTCGGCGAGGCGTTTCAGGGTGAACGCCAGACCCAGGCGCGTCAGGCGGTGCAGGGCGGCCTGCGCCAGCAGACCGGCTATCAGCAATCGCAACTGGCCCGTGCGCAGGCCGGTCAGTTGATCGTGGGCCGCTACGTGCCGAACCAGGCCACCAACGGCGCCACGGTGACGTGGGGCTACGACCTGGCCGCCGCGGCCAGGCTGGTGCTCTTCACGGGCGGCGTGGCCCCGCTGGCCGGCGCCTTGGGCCTGAACGACGCCTTGCCGGCGCAACGCCAGGATACGGTGTGGCTGGACGCGGCCGGATTGAGCGGGCTGGGGTTGGGCCAGATCACGGCCGTCGCGTCGGGCGACGTCACCGTCAAGCAGGGGGTGCAGGTCGCGGCGGGCGGCCTGATCGAACTGTATGCGCCCAACGTTTCCATCCAGGGCGACCTGACGGCGCGCGGCGGCCGGGTCGCCGCGGGCAACGTCCTGGCGGGCGTTGTGCGCGAGGCATGGCTGGCGCCTGCGCCCACGGCCTCGGCGCGCATCGAGGTGGCGCCGGGCGTCACGGTCGATGTCAGCGGCCTTTGGGCCAATCTGCGGCGCACGCCGCAAGACACGGAGGCCCTGGCCTGGCGCAACGGCGGCCAGATCGTGCTGCGCGGCACCGGCGCGGTGGCGGCGGCCGCGGGCAGCCTGCTGGATGCGCGCTCGGGCGCGGTGCTGGACGTCAAGGGCAAGCTGACCGGCGGCCAGGGCGGCGACGTGACGCTGGAAATGGCGCGTCCGGAAAACAGCGTGCCCGGCCCGGGTCCGGTCGGCGTGACGCTGGACGGCGCGGTGCAAGGCTATGGCGTGGCCGGTGGCGGGACCCTGCGCATCGGCGCGAACCGGGTGCTGATCAGCGATGCGGCCGGTGCCAGCGCCGGCGCGGATGGTGTGGTGCTGCGCGGCGATCTGTTCCAGCGCGGATTCTCGCGCTATGACATCAATGGCACCGACGGCTTGACGGTCGCCGACGGCATGCGCCTGGACGTCGCAATGCCCGTCTACCGCGCCAGGTCCGAAACGCCCGATCCGCTGGCCGCCACGCGAGAGGACGCGCTGGCGCTCTGGACGCCGCCGCTGTTCCTGGAAAATGCCGCGACCGGCAGGATGACGCAGCGCCTGGGCGCGAGCGTGTCGCTATCGGCCTTCGTGCCGCAGGCGCCCGCCGTGGCCGGCACACTGCGCATCGGCGAGGGCGCGGTGGTGCAGGTGGACCCGGGCCAGCGTATCCAGCTGCAATCGCGCGGGCTGATGCGGATCCAGGGCACGTTGCGGGCCCCGGGCGGGCAGATCGTGGTGGCTCGCGGCGCCGATGAGACCGGCACGTCCGCCCAGCTCGGCGGCCTGCCCAATTCCGTATGGGTCGAGTCCGGCGCGCGGCTGGACGTGGCCGGCATCGCCGCGACGGCGGTGGATGCGCGCGGCCGGCGCTATGGCCGGCAGCTCGATGGCGGCCGCATCGCCATCAATGGCGAATTTGTGGTGATCCGGCCCGGCGCGGCGCTGGAGGCGTCGGGGTCGGCCATGACGGTCGACATCCTGCGCGATGACGGTGCCGGCACGGGCGCCAGGCAGGTCGCCGGCAACGGCGGCGCAATCGCCCTGGCGGCTACGGCGGGCCTGTACCTGGACGGCGCCATGCGGGCCGCGGCCGGTGCGCCGGGCGCGGTCGGCGGCGCCTTGTCGCTCACATTGGACACGCCGCTGTACGCCACCGGCACGCCGGACGCATTGATCCGCCCGCGCGAACTGCTCATCCGCCAAACCGCGGGCGCCAGCCTGCTGCCCGCCGACGCCAGCGCAGCCACCGCCGCGCTGGTCTACGGCCAGGGCCGCATCGGCGCGGACCAGATCGCGGCCGGCGGGTTTGGCGACGTGTCGCTGTACGCGCGCGACCTGCTGACCTTCGACGGCGACGTGACGTTGCAGGTGGGGCAGTCCATCAGCCTGTACCAGGGCGCGCTGGGCAACACCCGGGCCGGCGCCACGGTGCGCGTCGTGGCGCCGTATGTGCTGCTCAGCGGCCGCACCGGCCTGACGCCGGCCATCCTGCAGCAGGTCGAGGCCACGCTCAATGCCTGGAAGCCGTCGGCGCTGCCGGGGGCCGCGTTGTTGCAGGTCGAGGCCGATCAGATCGATCTGCGCAACCGCGTCAATACCGGCATGTCGGGCGTTGCCCGGCTCAACAACGGCGCCCAGCTGGCCATCGAACGCCGGGGCTACGACACGCTGGCGCTGCGCAGTCGCGGGGATGTGCGCTTCTTGCCGGCCGATCCGGGCGCCGGGGATATTCCCGTAAGCGGCCACTTGGCCACCAGCGCCGTCCTGACGGCGGGTGACCTGGTGCTGGCCGGGCAACGCCTCTACCCGGCGACCGGCAGCAAGGGCATGGCGGTGGCGGGCTGGCGCGGCGACGGCCAGCCGTACGACGCCAGCCGGGTCTTGCGGGTGGAGGGCGTGGCGGGCCCGGCGGCGGCGCGGGCGCCGTTGTCCGTCTTCGGCAGCTTGACCTTGAATGCGCCCAACGTGGAACAAGGCGGCGCGGTGTTTGCGCCGTTGGGCCGCATTGTCATCGGCATCGAGAACAGCGGGATCAACCAGCGCGTTCGGCTGCTGCCCGGCAGCTTGACGTCGGTCAGCGCAGCGGGCCTGACCGTGCCCTACGGCGGCACCGTCGACGGCCTGAGCTACCTGTACCAGGGTGCGTCGGTGGAAAACACAGGCGTGGGCGGCATGGGCCTGGCCGGTCTGGTGCGCGGCGTGTCGCTGCTGGGCGGCGCGATCGCGGTGGATCCGGGCGCGGTCATCGATCTGTCCGGCGGCGGCGTCTTGGCGGGCGCGGGCTTTGTCAGCGGGCGGGGCGGGTCGACCGATCCGCTGTTCCATCCCTTGCCGCGCTTTGACCCGGTAAGCGGCGGGTTCGATCTGCCGACGCTGGGCGAGCGCCCCGTGTACGCCATCGTGCCCGGCCTGACCGATGGCTATGCGCCGGTGGCGCCGCGCGACGATGCCGCCGGCTATGCCGGATCGCGGCCGCGGCCCGGGCAGACCGTCACGCTGGGGGCCGGCATTGCCGGCCTGCCCGCCGGGACCTACACCTTGCTGCCTGCCCACTACGCCTTGTTGCCGGGCGCGTTTCGCGTCGAACTGGGACAGGGCGCGCTGGGCGGCGCGGCCAGTGCGCTCAGAGGCGGCTCGTGGTCGGTGTCGGCGACGCGGGGTCTGTCGAACACAGGGACTGCCGATGCCTTGCCGCGGCAGGCGCTGGTGACCCCGGGCGACGTGCTGCGGCGCCATGCCCAGTACAACGAAATGGACTACCAGGCATTCGTGCTGGCCCAGGCCAAGCGCACGGGCCAGCCCCGGCCGATGCTGCCGGCCGATGCCGCGGCCCTGCAGTTCTATTACCGCGGCGGCCCGGCGCCCGGCGGCGCGCCGGCGCTGCGCTTCGAAGGCCAGGCGCGCTTTGGGCGGGGCGAAGGCGGCTATGGCGGCCAACTGGTCGTGCGCAGCGACGGCGCCGCGCTGGACATCGTCAACGCGCCGCCCGGTGCGCCGGGCGCGGGCATTGCGCTGCGGGACAGGGACTTGAACGCGGTGGGCGCCAGCCGGCTGTCCCTGGGGGGCTGGACCTACCAACCCGTATCGGGCCCGGACCCCCGGCTGGCGGTCACGTCGCTGGGCGGTGGCGATGTGACCCTGCGATCCGGCGCGCAATTGCGCGCGCCCGAGGTCTTGATGATCGCGCCGCAATTGAAAGCCATCGCGGTCGAGCAGGGCGCGGCCATCAATACGCTGGGCATGGGCGCCGCGCCGTATGACGCGCGCCAGGGCTACCAGTATGGCGGCGGCAGCGGCGTCGGCATCCTGGCGGTCTCCAATGGCTGGCTGGACTTCACCAACGGCATCGACGGGCAGTCCGGCAGGATCGAGCTGGGCGCCTGCGCCACCACCGCTTGCGGCGGCCCGGCCCAGCTCTACTCGGACGGCACGGTGGTATTTGGCAGCAACAATCTGGTGCTGCACGACGCGTTGCGCTACGGCACCCGCAACCTGGTGGTGGCGGCCAGCAGCCTGAACGCAGGCAGCGACGCCGCGTTGGCCGACGCCCAGGCGCGTGGCGTGCTGCCCACCGGCCTGCGCCTGTCGCAGGACCTGCTGCGGCGCCTGCTGGACGGCGACACCGGCGTCGGGGCGCCCGCGCTGGAACGCGTGGTCTTCTCGCTGCGCGACGCGATCAATTTCTTCGGCACCGTCAACCTGAGCACCCTGGATACCGCCACGGGCAGGTCCAGCCTGGCCCAGCTGGTGCTGAACACGCCCGCCATCTATGGCTACGGCACGGCCGCGGACGTGGCCACGCTGTCCACCGACACGCTGGTGTGGAATGGCGTGGCCAACGCGGAGCCGGGCGCCATCGCCAACGGGGGCGCCGGCACGGGGTCGGGCACGTTGCACCTGAGCGCCCGCCGCATTGTGCTGGGCGAGGCCAACGGCTCCTTGCAGATCCCGCATCAGCAGATGCGGCGCCAGGCGGTCGGGTTTGCCACCGTGTCGCTTGCCGCCGCCGAGCGCATCGTCGCGGGCGGCGAGGGCAGCCTGGAGGTCTACCAGTCGCGCGGCGCCTTCGTTGACGGCAAATTCCAGTACCAGGGCGGCGCGCTGGTCATGCAGACCCCCATGCTGACCGGCGCGGAAGGGTCGGTGATGCGGCTGACATCGGGCGGTCTGCTGCGGCTGGCCGGCAACGGCGCGGCGCCGGCCGACACGTCCGCGCCGTGGGGCGCCACCCTGTCGTTGCAGGGCCAGCAGGTCGAGCTGGACAGCGCCATCGTCCTGCCCAGCGGCAAACTGACGGTGCAGGCCGAGCAGGGCCTGACGCTGGCCGACGGCGCCCGGCTCGATCTGGCCGGCCGCGCCGTGACCCTGATGGACCAGACGCGCTACGGCTGGGGCGGCGATGTCGAGCTCGAAAGCCGCCAGGGCAACATCCTGCAGACCGCGGGTTCGGTCATCGACCTGTCGGCCCGCGACAACCAGGCGGGCAAGCTCACCGCCACCGCGCTGGATGCCGGCGCGGGGTTGGTGGACCTGCGGGGCGTCATTCGCGGGCAGGCCAGCGGCGAGTACGACGCGGGCGGCACGATCGTGCCGTTCGACGCGGGCGGCATTGCGCTGCGCGCGCAGGCAATCGCGGATTTCGTGGCGCTGAACCAGCGCCTCAATGACGGCGGCGTGACCGGTTCGCGCGCCTTCCAGATCAAGCGCGGCGATCTGGTCGTCGGCAACGAGGTCAGGGCGCGGCGCGTCAACATCGCGGTGGACGGCGGCAGCCTGACGGTGAACGGCCTGATCGACGCCAGCGGCGCGCAGGTCGGCAGCATCCGCCTGTCGGCGATGCGCGACCTGACCGTCAACGGCACGCTGGACGCGCACGGCACGTTATTGCGCGTGGATAGCCGTGGCCAGATCATCGACAGCCCCAACCGCGCGGTGGTGGAACTGACCGCCACGCAAGGCCGGCTGGCGCTGGGCAGCGGCGCCACCATCGATCTGCGCGCCGGTACCGCCGTGGCGGCAGGCACCGGCCCCGGCCTGAACGACGGCCGCGCCCGCGGCACCCTGGACCTGAATGCGCCCAGGCTGGGCGCAGACGATGTCGCGCTGGACATCCTGGGCGCGCCGCGCGTGCTGGGCGCCGAGCGGGTGTCGGTCAACGCCTTCCGGCGCTACGACGACGCGCCGCTGGCGTCCGCGCCGGACGTCACCGGCCGCACGCCCCAAGTCATCACCCAGGCCTACCTGGACCAGATCGACGTGGACAGCGTGGCCTACATGAACGCCGCCCTGGCCAACGCGGCGCTGCGGGCGCGGCTGGGCGGCTATGGGCTGCGGCCGGGCGTGGAAATCGTCAGCGCCACTGCCGATGGCGACCTGCGCATCGAAGGCGATCTGGACCTGTCCCATTACCGCTACGGCCCCAATGCCGATCGCAACGATCCGGCCAGGCGCGGCTTTGGCGAAGCCGGCGTGCTGCTGGTGCGCGCCAGGGGGGATCTGAATATTCATGGCAGCCTCACCGACGGCTTCGCGCCGCCGCTGGCCACCGACGACGACACGCGGGCCTGGCGGCTGATCGGGCGCGCCGGCATGGACGATGCCAACGGCGTGGACCTGGCCGGCCAGAGCCTGATCCTGCCGCGCGCGGTGACGCTGCGCGGCGGGCCGGGCGGCACGGTGTTTCCCACGACGGCGAACGTGTCGCTGAACTTCGATCTGCCGATCACCGACAACACGATCAACGCCTACGCGCGTCTGCCGGCGCAGGTGACGCTGGCCCAGCCCCTGACGCTGGCGGCCGGCACGGTACTGGGGGCCGCGGTGATGGCCGCCGATGGCACGCACTATGCCGCGGGCAGCGTGCTGCCGGCCGCCGTGACGCTGGCCGCCGGGTCGCAGCTGGGCGCGGGCATGGCGCTGAACCAGGCGATTGCGGTGCAGGCCTTTACGGTTCCCAAAGGCACGCCGTTGTCGATCTTCGGCGCGCCGCTGGCGCTGGCGGCCGACCTGCAGGTGGCGGCCGGGGCCTACCTGCCGGGCGGCACCGACCTGCGCTTTAACGGCAACACGGTGGACCTGCGGGACCTGGACGCCGAGGGGGTGCAGGGCCGCATCTGGGCCGTCGCGCCCATGCTGCGGGCCGGCGCCGCGTCGTGGAGCCTGCGCCTGGCGGGCGGCGCGGATCTGGATTCGGCGGACACCCGGGCGCTGCTGCCGCCCTCGCAACTGGGCGGCCGCGGCCAGGTGACGCTGTCCGACCCGCACTATCTGCAAGACCTGAGCTTCGGCCTGCTGGGCGAGTCGCCCATTTTCAGCGTGATCCGCACCGGCCGCGGCGACCTGGACATCCTGGCGGGCGGCAACTTCCAGCAGGGCTCGTACTACGGCATCTACACCGCGGGCACCCCGGCCGATACGGCGCGGGACACGCAGGGCAACCCCATCGTCGACGCGTTGGGCCGCGAGGCCTACAACCTGCCGCGCGCCTATGACGAGCTGACGAGCCAAAGCGAAGGCTTCGGGTCGGTGCTGGGCGCCGCGGCGGCCAGCTACGAACCGCTGGTGACGGGCGGGCAGTACACCGCGTGGTATCCCGAACGCGGCGGCGACCTGCTGGTGAGCGTGCAAGGCGACATGCGTGGCGCCGTGCGCGGGATGCCCGCGAAATTCGACGGGGTGGATCCGCGAGGCGCCGCGCCGGCCCCCGGCAGCTATCCCGGCTACTGGCTGTGGCGCCAGGGCGGCGCCGGCATCGGCCAGCAGACCGCGTGGTGGATCAACTTCGGCACCTATCTGCCGTCGGCGTTCTACGCAACCTACTACACGACCGGCATCTCGGTAGAGGGCTTTACCGGCCTGGGCACGCTGGGCGGCGGCAATCTGTCGGTCAATGTGGGCGGCGATGCGGGCGTGCTGGATCAGCCCGCGACCCCCATGAACAGCTATTCCTCCGTGCAGGGGCTGGTGCTGGCCGTGGGCAGCACGGGCCGGGTCTTGCCCGACGGCCGGCGCCTGTCCACCGGCGGCGGGGATCTGAGCCTGCGCGTGGGCGGGGCGATCAACCCCTTGAAGACCAGCGCGGGCGACAGCAGCGGCAACATCATCAGCCCGTATTCCGATGTGAACGGCGTTCTGACGAACCTGCGCGGTTCCATCGCGGTCAGCGCCCGCAGCATTGGCCGGGTCGATCCGCTGTTCGGCCTGGCCGACGCGTCCGACCCGCGCGGCATGAACCCCTTGCGTCCCACGCTGGCGGCGCCCTCGGGCGGCATGGCGATCGTGGCCGGCGATGCGACCGCGCGCTTGCAGGCGCGCGGCGACGTCGTGCTGGGCGGGGCGGGGGACGCGGGCAGGATGTATCAACTGTCGGCCACGCCGTTCATCCACGACGGCCTCGAACAGCCCGGCGGCGGCAACAGCTGGTTCTCGCTCTGGACGCCGCGAACGGCGCTGGAACTGTTTTCGGCAGGCGGCGCGGTCACGCCGCTGGCGGCCGCGCACAACGACGGTGAAGCCGCCAAGAACAGCTTCCAGTACAGCGCCAGCGCCTATTCCGGCGCGTTCGCGTATCCGTCGCGCTTCAGTGCCGTCGCCGCCTCGGGCAGCCTCTACTACCACGCCAGTGCCCGCAACGCGACGACGGAATGGGTCTTCGCGCCGGGCAGCGCGGGCAAGGTCGAATTGCTCGCGGGCGCCGGACTGTACGGCGGGGGTTACCCTGGCAGCATGTCCGGCGCGGACCCGGCCAGCGTCGCCACGCCGGAACGGCCCGCCTATGTCGCCACCTGGGACAGCGGCCAGATCAACGCGACCAACGCCATCGGGGCGGAAGGCAGCCTGTTCGCCTTTGGGGTGGACTCCGCGGACGGCAGGCCGCCCGTGGCCAACGCGGGCATGGCGCGCTTTTACGCGGGCGGCGACATCGTCGGTCTGCAGACCGGGGCGCGCTTGACGCTGGCGTCGGGCAACCGCTACCACGCCGCGCGTCCCGTCAGCATCCAGGCCGGCGGCGACATCGTCAACCTCAAGGCCCTGATCCTGAATCAGCAACCCACCGACGTCTCGCGCATCGCCGCCGGCCGCGACATCCTCTACGCCAACGTCGATATCGCCGGGCCCGGCTGGCTGGAAGTCACCGCCGGGCGCAACCTGACCCAGGAAGACAAGGGCCGCCTGACCAGCCTGGGCCTGATCGACGGCGGACCGGCCACCGGCAAAGGCGGGGCCGGCATCGTCGCCAGCGCCGGCGGACAGGGCGATTACAGCGCCTTCGCCCAACGCTACCTGGACCCGGCCAACCGCGCCGATCCGGGCCAGCCGCTGGCCAGCCAGCCCGGCAAGCGCGTCAAGACCTACGAGGGCGAGCTGACCGACTGGCTGCGCACGCTGCACGGCTACACCGGCCCGGCCGGCGAGGCGCGCGCCTATTTCGACGCGCTGCCGGCCGAACAGCAACGCGTCTTCCTGCGCCAGGTCTACTATGCCGAACTGACCGCGGGCGGGCGCGAATACAACGACGCCGCCGGCCCGCGCGCCGGCAGCTACGCCCGCGGCCGCCAGGCCATCGCCGCGCTGTATCCCGACACGGACGCGCAGGGCCGGTCCATCCGCTACCAGGGCGACATCACGCTGTTCGGCGGCGCCGGCATCCAGACGCTGTTTGGCGGCGCCATCCACATGATGGCGCCGGGCGGGCAGATGGTCTTCGGCCTGGAAGGCGCCGCGCCGCCGTCCACCGCCGGCATCGTCACCCAGGGCGCGGGCGACATCCAGCTGTACGCCAAGGGCAGCATCCTGCTCGGCCAGAGCCGGGTCATGACCACCTTCGGCGGCAACATCCTGGGCTGGTCGGCCGAAGGCGACATCAATAGCGGCCGGGGCGCCAAGAGCACCGTGGTGTACACGCCGCAACGGCGCCTGTACGACGACGTCGGCAACGTGACACTGTCGCCCACCGTGCCCAGCACCGGGGCCGGCATCGCCACGCTCAATCCGATTCCGGAAGTGTCGCCCGGCGATGTCGACCTGGTGGCGCCGCTGGGCACCATCGACGCGGGCGAGGCCGGCATCCGTTTCTCGGGCAACGTCAATCTGGCGGCCCTGCAGGTGGTCAACGCGGCCAACGTCGTGGGGCAGGGCAAGGCCACCGGCGTGCCGACGCTGGCGGCGGTGAACGTGGCCGCCCTGACCAGCGCCAGCGCCGCCGCGGCGGGCGCCACGCAGGGCGCCCAGGACACCGCGCGCCAGCAGCAGGCGGCGGCGCGCCGCAACCTGCCGTCCATCATCAACGTGCAGATCCTGGGCTACGGCAGCGAGCCGGTCGCCGGCGCGCCGGCCGACGGCGGCATGCCGGCAGGCACCGCGCGCCCCGGCACGGTGCCGCAGCCCCAGGGCTACGACCCGCGCAGCATCTTCCAGATGGTCGGCAATGGCGAGCTGGACCCGGCGCAAAAGGCGCGCCTGACCGAGCCGGAGCAGCGCGGGCTGTCCGGTGGCTAGGGCCGGGGCCGCTCTGGCCGCGCCAGTCGTTGCGGCGTGGCGAACTGGTGTCGCCATCCCGCGCGGCACGGGCAGCCGGTTGGTGGCCGCCGCATTCCCGCGCCCGGCCGCCGGCCTTACCGCGCGCCGCCAAGCTGACGATTCGCTGTCACGCCGCAGTCACAAGCGCGCCCTACATTGCCCATTCACCGATTAGCACGACGTGTTGCGGCGCGCCCCGTCAGCCGCCGCGGCGGGATAAGGGCGGGGCATGCATCAGGAGCCGATCAGGGCGGGCAAGGGGCGGGCGGGCCGCCGCCGGCGCGGTTGGACAGTCTGCTGGACCCTGTTGTGGCTGTGCGCGGCGCTGTGCGGGCGCCCGGCTGGCGCCCAGGAGCCGATCCTGCGCCTGTTCGACTTCGACATTCCCGCGCAGCCGCTGCAATCGGCGCTGGAACACTACAGCAACGTCACCGGCAGTTCGGTGGTGTATCGCGCCGCATTGGCGGTGGGGCGGCGGTCGGCCGCCGTCAAGGGTATCTATACGCCGGAGGCTGCTTTGCGCATGCTGATCGAAGGTTCGGGGCTGGCCGCGGAATACACCGCCGCCAACGCGTTCATCCTGCAACCCGCGTCACGCAAGGGCGGCGGCGCGCCGGCCGCGCGCGCCTCGCGTGCCGCCAGCGGCGCCTTCTACCGCAGCTATTACGGCGTGGTCCAGACCGGCGTGCGCGACGCGCTGTGCCGCAATGCCGTCACCCGCGCGGGCGGCTACCGCGCCGCGATCAGCTTCGAGGTCTCGCCCCAGGGCCGCATCGAGGGCGCCCGGGTGCTCGATTCCACGGGCGACGCCGGCAAGGACGCGGCCATCGTGCGCACGCTGGACGACGCCGTGCTCGACAAGGCGCCGCCGCCGGACCTGGCGCAGCCCTTCGTGATGTTGATCATGCCGCAGTCGCCCGAGCATGACCAAGGCTGCCCGGGGCATTGAACCGCCTGCCTCGATCTTTCCGCCCTGACACAGATTCATGATGCCCTCCAGCCTGTCGGTCCTGCGCGAATTCATGCTGCAACGCTACGACGACCTGAAGGCGCGCCTGACGCGGCGCCTGGGCTGTCCGGACCTGGCCAGCGACGCGCTGCAGGACACTTGGCTGCGCCTGGAGGCCAAGGACGACCTCGGCCCCGTCGACAGCCCCGGGCCTTATCTGATGCGCATGGCGGTCAATGTGGCGGTGGACCAGCAGCGCCTCGAGAACCGCCGCCTGACGGTGGCCGAGGCCGAGGTGCTGCTGAACATCGCGGATCCGGCGCCGGGCCCCGACCGCATCGCCGAAGGCCGCGCCGAACTCGACGCGCTGAGCCGCGCCATCGGCGAGCTGCCCGCGCGCCAGCGCGACATCCTGCTCGCCGTGCGGCTGGAAGGGCTGCCCCAGAACGATATCGCCGAAAAAATGGGCGTATCGCTGCGCACCGTCGAACGCGAACTGCGCAACGCCCACGAGTTCTGTGCGCGGCGAACACGTAAATTATTGTCACCATAAGGCGGGTTCCGGCTGCGAGAGTCGTCCTATGGATGTCAAGGGGAAAAACGGCGCGCCCTATCGCCCGCAAGTGGCGGCGCGGCGGCATCGAGAGAGTATGCAATGAACACCGCAAGCCAGGCCGCCGATCGCAGACAGGCGGACATCGAACGTCAGGCCCGCGCCTGGATCCGCCTGATCGCATCCGGGCAGGCCACGCTGCGCCAGGCCGAGGCGCTCAAGGCCTGGTGCGCGGCCAGCGAGCGCCATGCCCAGGCATTCGCCGCCGAGCAGCGCTTCTGGGCCCGGATGGCGCCGGCCGGCCAGGCCGTCCTGCGGCGCCAGCGCGAGCAACCCGCCACGGGCTTGGCCCGCGCCGCCGGCTGGGGCCGTCGCGCGTTCCTGGGCGCGGCGCTGAGCGGCGGCGCTGTCTCTTATACACATCTGACGCTGCCGACGACGATGCGGTTGTGTAGATGTGGGGGGGGGGGGGGGGGGGGAAGGGGGGGGGGGGGGGGGGGGGGGGGGGGGGGGGGGGGGGGGGGGGGGGGG
>NZ_JAELTJ010000870.1 GCF_016428805.1 Achromobacter sp. ASV32 | reverse complement strand
CCCCCCCCCCCCCCCCCCCCCCCCCCCCCCCCCCCCCCCCCCCCCCCCCCCCCCCCCCCCCCCCCCCCCCCATTTACACGCAGAAGACGCCAACCGAGATCGGTTATTAGGTCTCGTGGGCTCGGAGATGTGTATAAGAGACAGGAACTTCCTAATACACGAGAGGGGAAAAAAAATCAGTTCAAAATTGCGCTATTTCCCAATCCATCGCAGAAGCGTGAACAATTGCACAAGGTCACACAGAGACAATCCTGTCTCTTATACACATCTGACGCTGCCGACGACGATGCGGTTGTGTTGGTGTGGGTGGGGGGGGGGTGGGTTGAAGGGGGGGGGGGGGGGGGGGGGGGGGGGGGGGGGGGGGGGGGGGGGGGGGGGGGGGGGGGGGGGGGGGG
>NZ_JAELTJ010000869.1 GCF_016428805.1 Achromobacter sp. ASV32 | reverse complement strand
CCCCCCCCCCCCCCCCCCCCCCCCCCCCCCCCCCCCCCCCCCCCCCCCCCCCCCCCCCCCCCCCCCCCCCCTTTTTCACGCATACCACGGAATACGAGATCGGTTATTAGGTCTCGTGGGCTCGGAGATGTGTATAAGAGACAGATGGTATTGTCCGCAAAGGCGCAAGGGTGTGAAGATCAGCCGCAGTCTAGACGCATCCATTTTTAAAACGCAAAAATCGCTTAACTCCCCATTGCCAGGTCCACGCTCTGTCTCTTATACACATCTGACGCTGCCGACGACGATGCGGTTGTGGGGGTGTGGGGGGGGGGCGGGGGAGTGAGAGGGGGGGGGGGGGGGGGGGGGGGGGGGGGGGGGGGGGGGGGGGGGGGGGGGGGGGGGGGGGGGGGGGG
>NZ_JAELTJ010000868.1 GCF_016428805.1 Achromobacter sp. ASV32 | reverse complement strand
CCCCCCCCCCCCCCCCCCCCCCCCCCCCCCCCCCCCCCCCCCCCCCCCCCCCCCCCCCCCCCCCCCCCCCACTTTTCAAGCATATGACGGAATACGAGATCGGTTATTAGGTCTCGTGGGCTCGGAGATGTGTATAAGAGACAGGAAGCAACGTGCCTAGAATGACCTGTCGTCTGGGCTGCGTGACTGGGCAGAACTTCCAAAGAGCTTGAAGAAGGTCCGCACGATAACAAGACAGACCGTTATTGTTCCTGTCTCTTATACACATCTGACGCTGCCGACGACGATGCGGTTGTGTTGTTATAGGTGGGGGGGGGAGGAGTATAAAAGGGGGGGGGGGGGGGGGGGGGGGGGGGGGGGGGGGGGGGGGGGGGGGGGGGGGGGGGGGGGGGGGG
>NZ_JAELTJ010000867.1 GCF_016428805.1 Achromobacter sp. ASV32 | reverse complement strand
AACAATTACAGCCTGCGATTTGTGCTTTTTCAAGAAGATTAAATGCGATATGGTGCAGCCCACGTGCTCAAACTGTATGGCTTACCAAGCCGATTGCCGCACGACAAAGGCTCGCAAAAGATATGACTCTGCAAGATCCCACCAAACTAGAAAATTGTCGTCTAGGCAAGAATCCGGAGAAGTGGACACATTTGATAAAAACGAGTTAGTTCGACTGATTCTCCATATTGGCAGTGGCGCGTATTAATTGTGACAGGTCTGGTCGCTTTGAGAGAGTCGAATCACGGCTAGCGCGGATCGAAGAGCGGATGGAAAAGTTCCTTGGCATGACTTCTATGGCTGCTTCCATGGATCAGGACCACACAGCTCAATCTTCAAACGGCCAGCCAGAACAC
>NZ_JAELTJ010000866.1 GCF_016428805.1 Achromobacter sp. ASV32 | reverse complement strand
TTGTGGCCAGTGCGGTTATGAGATAGCGAAGTCACATTGCTGAACCCGCTCTCACGAGACTTGGAGATGCAATTAGGCTTACTACAAGTACCTATGATATTCATTGTAGTCAAGTACTTTTGTGATCCAAATTTCCCAACAGAACAAAATGTGTAAGTGATTCAAAACTCCCCATCATGGCACATAGTGGGCAGGGCGTAGATGAATACCATGAACTGTTTGCGCGTGAGTCAACAAGTGCTGTTTGTGATCGAGCGAGACAGAGCAAGCAGGACACTCCATTTCATTCTCTTTTCGCATGTTGCGCAGATGGCTACGACGAAAATGCTTGTTTAAGTCTCCAGATGTGTAGCTGTCTCTTATACACATCTCCGAGCCCACGAGACCTAATAACC
>NZ_JAELTJ010000865.1 GCF_016428805.1 Achromobacter sp. ASV32 | reverse complement strand
ATGTAACTGCCAACCACAAATGCACCTGTATATATATATATGAAATAGGATCGTCTTTGCTACATTTGTACATTTATGGTATTGATGTTAAAGGTGTTTGTGGTGCAGCAAGGGTATAATCAGGGTTGAGCTTGAATGGATTTTGCCTCATGTACCGGCTAATGTCAGCCTGATAAGAAAGCTGATTCAGGTAGTCATGTACTTGCGGCAAAACATTCCCCGGCTCATTCTGGACGCCGGAAAACTCGGGAATCTGCAAGATATTGTGCGGCTCACTCCGGCCCTTTTCAGCAGAATCGTCGACGAGCACCGTATTCGTCTGATCCCACCGCTGGGGGCCAGAGGCAGCATCTGGGTGCGAAGCTATGATGTCTTCGTCTTGCCATATCCTCGCA
>NZ_JAELTJ010000864.1 GCF_016428805.1 Achromobacter sp. ASV32 | reverse complement strand
CCCCCCCCCCCCCCCCCCCCCCCCCCCCCCCCCCCCCCCCCCCCCCCCCCCCCCCCCCCCCCCCCCCCCCCCCTTTCCACCCACAAGACGCCATACGAGATCGGTTATTAGGTCTCGTGGGCTCGGAGATGTGTATAAGAGACAGCACCATTGCTGTCGAGGCCGTGCTCGCCGGAAATGGTCTGCCAGAAAGCAGCACCAATTTGGTTACCCTGTCAAAACATTGTCAGTGAGGCGGTCCACTTTTGAATCTGTCTCTTATACACATCTGACGCTGCCGACGACGATGCGGTTGTGTAGTTGTGGGGGGGGGGGGGGGGGTTGTAGGGGGGGGGGGGGGGGGGGGGGGGGGGGGGGGGGGGGGGGGGGGGGGGGGGGGGGGGGGGGGGGGGGGGG
>NZ_JAELTJ010000863.1 GCF_016428805.1 Achromobacter sp. ASV32 | reverse complement strand
GACAATGCCGGAGCCATGATGAGAGTTGATGAGAGTCTGCTCTGCTCATTCCAGGTTAGTTTTGTGTCTGCCATTTCGCATACGCTGGCCTCGTGTATACTGACTGTTTTGTAACAGATTCTCAAGCCCGCTGAGAAGAAGCAAAAGTACGCCTGAGACTTCTACCGCCCAATCCCGTCACTCGTCAGAGATGCTAACGATGTTCCAGGTTCGGCCGCCGTTAAGGTGCCTCGACTTTGTATAGGATATGCTCCTATACATCGAGCGAATTGTCGACTCGGACGCTGCCAAACTCTAACGTCGTAACCCGGCATTGCGATTAATGGTTGTCATGGATCAAGGTCGAAATATAGTCGCCAATGTTTGGACCGTTTGTGTCAGCTATTGCCGGAACAC
>NZ_JAELTJ010000862.1 GCF_016428805.1 Achromobacter sp. ASV32 | reverse complement strand
CCCCCCCCCCCCCCCCCCCCCCCCCCCCCCCCCCCCCCCCCCCCCCCCCCCCCCCCCCCCCCCCCCCCCCCTTTTTTCAACCCGAAGACGGCATCCGAGATCGGTTATTAGGTCTCGTGGGCTCGGAGATGTGTATAAGAGACAGCAGTAGCGGGCCCGCGCCAGGTCGTCGCCCATGAACGTCTGCAACGTCATGGGCGGCTTGCGCTTCCATTCCCCGTCGATGTCGCGTTAATCGGGAATGCCGGAATCTGTCTCTTATACACATCTGACGCTGCCGACGACGATGCGGTTGTGGTGGTGGGGGGGGGGGGGGGGGGGTGTAAAAGGGGGGGGGGGGGGGGGGGGGGGGGGGGGGGGGGGGGGGGGGGGGGGGGGGGGGGGGGGGGGGGGGGG
>NZ_JAELTJ010000088.1 GCF_016428805.1 Achromobacter sp. ASV32 | reverse complement strand
AGATGTGTATAAGAGACAGTCCGAAGGGAGCCGAAGGCGGACGAGGATGACAAAGGGGTAGTCCGGAGCGAAGGCTCCGGACCGCAATCGTAGCCCCGCCCACCCCACCCCGAAACCGACACGCGCGGCTCAAGAACCCACCCCGCCAATAACCCACGAACAACAAACACCCCTACCGCCGAATTTCCGCCAGAAACCGCTTAGCCCGCCCACTCCCAGGCCTGTTAAAGAACGCCTCCGGCCCCGCCACCTCAACAATCCGCCCAGCATCCATAAACCAAACCGTGTCAGCAACCTCCCGCGCGAATCCCATTTCGTGGGTGACGCAGACCATTGTCATGCCGTCCTTTGCCAGGCCTTTCATCACTTGCAGCACTTCGCCCACCATTTCCGGGTCCAGGGCGCTCGTCGGTTCGTCGAACAGCATGACCGGCGGGTTCATTGCCAGGGCCCGGGCGATTGCCACGCGTTGTTGTTGGCCGCCGGAGAGTTGGGCGGGATAGGCGTCGGCCTTGTGCGACAGGCCGACGCGGTCCAGCAGTTGCATCGCGCGCTCACGGGCTTGCGGGCGGCGGGCGCGCTTTAGCTGCAGCGGGGCCAGCATCAGGTTTTCCAGCGCCGACAAATGCGGGAACAGATTGAACTGCTGGAACACGAAACCGATGTGGCTGCGTAGCGTGTCCAGGTGGATCTTGCTGCCGTAGATGTCCTGGCCATTCACCTCGATCTTGCCTTGCTGGATCGGTTCCAGACGGTTCACCGTGCGGATCAGCGTGGACTTGCCTGAGCCCGACGGGCCGCAGACCACCACGACTTCTCCCTGCTTCACCTGGGCCGTTACGTCGGCCAGCGCCTGGTAAGCGCCGTACCACTTTTGCACGTCGGTAAATTGGATCATGTCGGCACCACTGTGGTTACGGGCGTGAGGCCGGCGCGGCGTCTGCCGATGCGGCGTTCGGTCAGGTGCACCAGGGAACTCAAGCCAAAGTTCAGGATGAAATAGGTCAACGCCAACAGCGCGAAAACCTCGAAGGGGCGGGTCAACAGCACGCTGTTGATCTGGTTGGCGGCGTAGGTCAGTTCCTGCACGCTGATGACGTAGGCCAGCGACGTTTCCTTCACCGTCGAGACGAACTGGCTGAGCATGCTGGGCAGCATGTTGTAGAGCGCCTGCGGCAGGATCACCCGGCGCATCGTCTGCAGGTACGACAGGCCCAGGGCGCGGCCGGCCTCTTGCTGGCCGGGAGGCAGCGCCTGGATGCCCGCGCGGATGATCTCGGCCAGGTAGGCGCTTTCGTAGCAGACCAGCGCCACCACCATCGTGGTGGTGCCGGCCACCGGACGGCCGATGATGAGGGGCACGAAGAAATAGGCCCAGAAGATGAACATCAGCAACGGCAGGCCGCGTACCAGGTACACCATGGCCGAGGCAGGCCAGCGCAGCAACCGGTAAGGACTGATGCGGCCCAGGGCCAGCAGGATGCCGCAAGGCAAGGCCAGCGCCAGGCTGATGGCGGCCAGTCCCAGCGTGGCGGCCAGGCCGCCTATCGGGCCGTGCGGATACTGGCCGATGAGCAGCAGCAGCCAATTGTCTTTCAGGATGTCCCACATTCAATGGCCTCCCAGCGGGCGGTAGCGCCGTTGCAGCAGCGCGCCCCCGCCCATGATCAGGAACGACAGCGCCAGGTAGATCGCCGTCACCACGGCATAGGCCTCGAAGGTGCGGAACGTGTAGTTCTCGATTTCGCGGCCCGCGGCAGTGAGTTCGGCCACGCCGATGGCCATGGCCAGGCTGGTGTTCTTGACCAGCAGCAGCGTCTGATTCAAGAGCGGCGGGATGGCGATGCGGAAGGCTTGCGGCAAGACGACGCAGCGCATGGTGCGCAGAAAGCCCAGGCCCAGGGCGCGCGCGGCCTCGACCTGGCCGGGCGGAATGGCGCGTACGGCGCTGCGCAGATCTTCGCAGACGTAGGCCGACATCACCAAGGCAATGGCGATACAGGACAGGATGAATTCGCTGCCATGCCCGTTGAGCCAATCCGTTGCCGCTTGCGGTAACAAGGCCGGCACGCCGAAATACCAGAACAGGATGTGCACCAGCATGGGCACGTTGCGATGGAAGGCCACGTACAGCGCGATCAGCGCGTTGGCCACGGGCGAGCCCGTCAGGCGGATGACCGCCAGCAGGCTGCCCACCAGGAAGGCCAGGATCCAGGCCAGGCCGGCCAGCGCCAGGGTGGTGATGAACCCCCGCAGCAGCCAGACCGGGTATTCACCCTGGAAGATGGCAGAGAAGTCAAAGACGTAATGCATCGTCGAAAGGCTCCGGCGCGCGGCGCGTCAACCCTTGATGGCTTCGATGCGGAAGTCGCGCTTCATGTTGAACGGGGTGCCGGTGCCGAACCATTTGTCGAAGATCTGTGCGGCCTTGCCCGAGGCTTCCAGTCCGTCCAGCACCTGGTTCACCTGGCCCAGCATCGCGGTGTCGCCGCGGCGCACGCCCATGCCCCAGGGTTCGACGAACAGGGCAGGCTCCAGGATCTTTGCGGGCACGGCGCTGCTGGCGGCCTGTTGCTTGAGCTTGACCAGCATCAACTCGGACCCGACAAAGCCAGCGACCTTGCCCTGTTGCAGGGCCAGGAAGGCGCCGCTGGGATCTTTAAATGTGACGGGCTCGACGTTGGGAATGAACTTGCGCGCGCCCTGCTCCGACGACGAACCGCGCACGGCGCTGATACGCTTGCCGGCCAGGTCGGCGGGCGTCTTCAGGTCCTTGTCCGAGTCACGCGCCAGCACCTTCTGCAAGCTCACGAAGTGCTGGTGGGAGTAGTCGATCTGCTGGGCGCGCTCGGGGCTCCAACCCAGGTTGGCCGCCACCACGTCGACGCGGCCGGCGATCAGCTCGGGGATGCGGGCCTCGACGGCGATGAGCTTGAGCTCCAGCGGCACACCCAGGCTATCGGCCACGGCCTGGCACATGTCGACCTCGTAACCGACGATGGCGCGGGTCTTGGGGTCCTGGAAGCTGAAGGGCTCGGCCGTGCCCAGGGTGCCGCAGATGAATTTGCCGCGGGCCTTGATGTCCTGCAGCGTGTCCGCGTGGACCGCGGGCGCCAGGACGGCGACCAGGCCGATGGCGGCGGCGAGAGAGGTGAGGCGTTGCTTCATGTCGTTCCCTTGAGATATTGGTATGAGGCAGCTTATGCGGCGAAAAGTGGCCGGTGCTGCCTGCTGGGTGATGCTTGCTGGGTGATGCTGGGTGATGCTTGCTGGGTGATGCTGGGTGATGCTTGCTTCGTACCTGCTTGGTGCCCGCCCCGTTCATGCCTGCAACGGCTGCTTGCGGCTTCGTCCTCGTCGCGATATCCGTCCTGCTTGCGGCTTTGTGCATACCACCGCAAGCGCCCTCCTTCATGCCCTATGCGCAATCGGCGCCGGTCCGCTCGGCCGGTGCGACGGTGCGACGGCTTGCAGGCATTGCCGCCGCCCCACCAGCCGTGCCTTTCACGCCAGCCGGCCGCAGGCCTGGGCAATGCGACGGCACCCCTCCTCGATGTTCTCCATCGATGTCGCGAAGCTCAGCCGCAGGTACGGCGACAGGCCATAGGCGTGACCGTCCAGGACGGCCACGCCGGCCTCGTCCAACAAGAACATCACCACGTCCAGGTCCGTGCGCAGCAGATGCCCGGCAGGGCTGCGGCGGCCCAGCAGGCCTTGGACGCCGGGGTACACGTAGAAGGCGCCGTCGGGCTGCGGGCAGCGGATGCCGGGCGCGGCGTTCAGGCCGGCCACGATGCGGTCGCGGCGCGCCTCGAACACGGCGGCCGCGTGGCCGACGCAGGCCTGGTCCGCCGTCAGCGCGACGCAGGCGGCGGCCTGGCTGATGGCGCTGACGCAGCTGGTGCTTTGCGAAATGAGCGTGGCCATGGCCTTGATCAAGACCTTCGGCCCGCCGGCGTAGCCCAGGCGCCAACCGGTCATGGCGTAGGCCTTGGATACGCCGTTGACGGTCAGCGTGCGGCCGGCCAGCTCGGGCGCGGCGGCCGCCGGCGATACGTGGCGCCGGCGGCCGTAGGCCAGGTGTTCGTAGATCTCGTCCGTCATCAACCAGACGTGGGGATGACGCGCCAGCACGTCGGCCAGCCCGCGCAGCTCGGCGGCACTGTACATGGCGCCGGTGGGGTTGCTGGGCGTGTTCAGCAGCAACCACTTGGTGCGCGGCGTGATGGCGCGCTCCAGCGCCTGCGGCGTCAGCTTGAAGCCGTCGGCCTCCGTGCAGGCCACCACCACGGGCACACCGTCATTGACCAGCACCATGTCCGGGTACGACACCCAGTATGGGGCGGGAATAATGACCTCGTCGCCGGCCTGCACGGTGGCGGCCAGCGCGGTGTAGAGGATCTGCTTGGCGCCCACGCCGACGATCAGCTCGTCCAGCGCGTAATCCAGACCGTTCTCGCGCTGGAATTTGGCGCGCACGGCTTGCAGCAACGGCCGTCCGCCCGTCGACGCGGTGTAGCGGATGTCGCCGCTGGTCAGCGCATCGATGCCGGCCTGCACGATATGCGCAGGCGTGGGCTGGTCGGGTTCGCCGACCGTGAAGTCGATGATGTCACGGCCCTCGGCGCGCAACTGGTCGACCCGGCTCTTGGCCGCCATGCTGGGCGATGGCTTGATGGCGCGGGCCCGCGCCGCCAGGAATTCCGTGGCGGCGCCGCTCATGCCAGCCCCTTGGCGGCAAACGCGGCCTGCATCCAGCTCTGGACTTTCTCGCCGCCGTCGATCTCGGCCATGATGCGCGCCTCTTTCTCGGCATGCGCCCGGGCCGCGGCGATCAGGGCCGGCGCTTCGTCGGCGGGAAAACTGACCAGCCCGTCTTCGTCACCCACGATGATGTCGCCCGGGAGGATCACCTGGCCGCCGATGGACACGGGCACGTTGACCTCGCCCGGGCCGTCCTTGTAGGGCCCGCGATGGATATGGCCGCGCGCATAGCAGGGAAAGGCGTCCGCCTCGAAGGCGCCGACATCGCGGATGGCGCCATCGACCACCACGCCGGCGCAGCCGTGCGCCTGCAAGTAGCGTTTCATGATCTCGCCCAGCACCGCATTGCTCAGATCGCCGCCCGCGTCGATCACCAGCACGTGGCCGGGCTGCACCTGCATCATGGCCTTGTAGATCATGAGGTTGTCGCCCGGACGGGTTTTGACGGTGAGCGCGGTGCCGACCAGTTTGCCGGTCCTGTTGTAGCGATGCAGCCCGGCAATGCCTTCGCGGCGGGCCAGGTTGTCGCTCAGGTGCGGGGTGACGATGCCGGCCAGCGCTTGCAGCAAGCTGGCGTCGGCGACGGGAGCGGCCGGCAAGAGGCGCGCGCCGGTAAGAAGAGTGGCCATGGCGATCTGCATAGTCCTGATTCAAATGAGTCAGACCGCATGGTGGGCGCTTTCCGCGATCGGAAAAAGGGATTAAATTTCCACGAACTTCATCCCTTTCAGGAATATAAGGGTTAGCCCTTAACGGAAATTTCGGAATGAACTTCCCTACGAACGGATACGCGGCATGCTGACGTTCAAGCAGATCGAGGCGCTGTACTGGACGGTGCGCCTGGGCACTTTTTCGGCGTCGGCGCAGAAGCTGCACACGACCCAGTCAGCGATCACCAAGCGCATCCAGGAACTGGAAGCCGACTTCGATGTGGCGCTGTTCGACCGCTCGGGCCATCGCGCCGAACTGACGGCGCGCGGCCACGAGGTCTATGCGCTGGCCGAGGAAATGCTGGGCCACCGCGACCGCCTGCTGGTGCGGCTGAAGGGCCAGCACACCCTGACGGGCACGTTCCGCTTCGGTATCACGGAGATCACGGCGATGACGTGGCTGCCCGCGCTGATTCGCCTGCTGCGCGCGCACTATCCGCGCATTACGCTGGAGCCGCACATCGATCTGGGCGCGGACCTGCAAAAGCGCTTGCAGGCCGGCCAGCTGGACATGGCGTTCCTGCATGGCGAGTTCGCGGAACCCGGACTGCAGGTCGTGGCGCTGCAACGGCTGGAATTCGCGTGGATGGGCAGCCCGGACCTGATCGACCCGAGCCGCGTGTACACGCCCGCGGATATCGCGGCGCTGCCGCTGCTGCGCCAAAGCCGGGAGTCGGGTCTGAACATGATCTACGACGGCTGGCTAAAGCCCCACACGCCGGCCAACAACCTGTTCACGATCAACAGCCTGATCGCCATGGCCGGCCTGACCGCAGCCGGATTCGGGGTGAGTTGCCTGCCGCGGGATTATTTTGCCGAGATGGTCAGCAGTCGCCAGTTGATGATTGCGCGCACCAGCATCGCGGCGCCGCAGTCGGTGTATTGCGCGATGTTCAGACGGGATGCGGATGTGGCTTTCTGCGAAAGCGTGGCGGAGTTGGCGTTGAGTTGCTGTGATTTTTCTGCGTCTGGAGGCAGGCATTAGCGAGAGGCGGGCGCGCATTCCTGAACCGCCCGCGCCGCCAAGCGAGGGCCGACGCACGAAGACCGACAAGCGGTCGACGAAAACTCAGAGCGCCGTCTGAATCGCATCCCGAGCTTGATGCGACAACTCCAATCGCGTCGGCAACGATCCATCGGCATGCCTTGCCGCCAGCACAGGCAGGAAGACCGCTTCGACAGTCAGCCCTGTCGTCCCCAGCACTCGCCACAGGTTGGCAACCAGCGTCTCTTCGCCAACAAATGCCGCGAAGCCGCTGCGTTCACCGTTTTTCAGGAAACGCAGCGCGACAGGCTGGATCTCTATCGCGGCCGATCTCGCCGGTTCGAACAGGCTGGCATGGAAAGGAAGCAAGGCGAAGCCATCGCTCGTTGTGCCTTCGGGGAACAGGCCGACGGCGTCGCCCAGCTTGAAGCGGGCTTGCATCGACTCGCCCATCGCGTGGACCGCGTGGCGTTGGCCGCGTTCGATGAAGAGCGTGCCGGCGCCAGCGACCAGCCAGCCGATCACCGGCCAGCTGCGGATTTCGCTCTTGGCCACGAACGAGGTCGCGCGCGCCGAGTTGAGCACGAAGATGTCGATCCAGGAGACGTGGTTCGCCACCAGCAGCACCGGGCCTGTCATGCGCGGCTCGCCCTTGAGGACGACCCGCAGTCCACAGGCCGCCATCAGGCAGCGCGACCAGGTGCGATTCAGCCAGGCGCGGGACCTGGGGCGCAACAACGGGTACACCAGGCCCACGCATAGCAGACCGAACACGATCAGGGGTACTACGAGGATAAGCCGGAGGACAAAGCGCAGCAGCTTCAAGCAGGGGTCTCCCAGGCCGGACTGCCACCCACCAGGGTGGCGCGGACACGACCGGGCAGCATCATACCCGTGAACGGCGTATGGCGGCTGTGGCTTTGCAGGGCGGCGGGCGCTGCCAGCCACTCGGCTTGCAGGTCCACCAGACACAGGTCGGCGGGCGCGCCGATGCCCAGTTCTCCCAGGCGCGCATGCGCCGGCGACAGGCTGCGCAGCACGGCGGCGGGGCCGGAGGTCACGCGGGCCAGCGCCTCAGTCAGAGGCACGCGGCTGTCGCGGGCCCATTTCAGGGTCAGCGACAACAGCAGCTCCAGGCCTGTCGCGCCCGGCTGGGACAGCGGGAACGGCGCGGCCTTGCCGGCGTCGTCCACCAGCGTGTGGTCCGAACACAGCGCGTCCACCAGGCCATCGCGCAGCGCCGCCTGGATGGCATCGCGGTCGCGCTGGCCCCGCAGCGGCGGCGTCAGGTGAAAAGCCGTGTCGAAAAATCCGATATCCACATCGGTCAGATGCAGGTTGTGGGCCGATACGTCGGCGGTGACCGGCAGGCCTTCGCGGCGTGCCGCGCGCAGCAGCTCCAGGCCGGAGGCGGTGGACAGGCGCGACAGGTGCACGCGCGCGCCGGTCGCGCGCTGCAATTCGAAAATTGTCTGCAAGGCCAGCGTTTCGGCTTGCGGCGGCAGCCCGGCCAGGCCCAGGCGGTCGGCGTAGGCGCCGCTGGCCGCGACCGCGTCGCGGGCAAGCCAGGGATCCTGCGGGTGCAGCCACAGCGGCAGGCCCAGGCCGCTGGCGTAGCGCATGGCGCCCCACAGCACCCGGGTGTCCGCAATGCCGCGGTCGCCCTGCGAGAACGCCACGCAGCCCGCTTGCGCCAACAGCCCCATTTCGGCCAGGGTTTCGCCACGCAGACCGACCGTCAACGCGCCCAGCGGCAGCACGCGGGGGTGACCCGGCGGCGCAGCGCGCAGCAGCGCCTCGATCTTGGCCGGATCGTCCAGGGCCGCATCGGGCTGCGGCGGCAAGACCAGCGTAGTCACACCGCCGGCCAGCGCGGCGCGCAGCTCGGCGGGTGCGATGTGCGGATCGGCCGGATCGCGCAAGACGCGGGCCGACAGGTCCACCAGACCGGGCAGCACGGCCAGGCCGGCGGCGTCCAGGCGGCGGTCGGCGTGGAAACCGTCAGGGGCCTGCCCTGCCGCGACAATGTGGCCGCCGGCGATGAAGAGGTCTTGCGGGCCGTCGTGGCCGTTGGCCGGATCGATCACGCGGCCGTTGGCGATGTGCAGTCTCATTGGGCCCCCCCGGCCAGGCTCGACACGCGCCCGGAGGCAGCCAGTGGGGCCGGCAAGGCACCCGGCGCCACGCCGGGGTGGCGGCGATTGGCGATGGGCGAGCTCATGCCGCGCCCCCCGCCAGCAAGCTGATAGCGGCCAGGCGCAAGTGTTGTTCGGATTGGGCCAATTCGGCGTCGATCGCGCCCAGGCTGGCGGCAACGTCGCCATCGGCTTCGATGCCGGGCGTCAGCGGGCCTGCGGGCAGCAGCAGTGCGTCGGGCCTGGCGGCGGCCAGCCGGGTCGGGGTAAGGCCGTAACAGGCGGCGTATTCGCGCGCGGACGGCAGCAGCGCGCCGCTCATGCGCTCGATCAGCAAGGGCAAGGCGATGATCACATCGGCGTCGGTCAGGCAGTCGTGCAGCGTGGCGCAGGCGCGCACGCCCAACTGCGGCAGGCCGTCGGGCAGCAGCGTGCGGGGCGCTGCGGCGCGCACTTCCGGCACGCCCAGCGTGGTCAGCGCGTGGATCAGACTGCGGGCCACGGCGCAATGGTGGATGTCGCCCACCACGGCGACGGCAAGGTTGGTCAGGTCTTGCCTGGCGCGCAGCATCGCCGCGACCCGCGCCAAGGCGGGCAAGGGATCGGCGTGGATGCCGTCGCCGGCGTTGATGATGCGCAGGCCCGGCGCCGCGGCGCCGGCTGCGCTGACCGCGGCGCCGCTGGCCGGGTGCCGCAACATGAGAATGCCCGGCGGCAGGCCGGCGGCAATGCGGGCGGGCGCCACGGCCAGGACCGCATCGGCGGACGTGGCGTCGTCCAGCGCCACCCCCCGCAAGCCCAGCCGCGCGGCGGCGGCCTCAACAGCCTGGCGCAGGGGGGTGTCACCGGCTGGC
Source organism: Achromobacter sp. ASV32 (assembly GCF_016428805.1). Lineage (GTDB taxonomy): Bacteria > Pseudomonadota > Gammaproteobacteria > Burkholderiales > Burkholderiaceae_B > Achromobacter. The sequence goes on along the minus strand of NZ_JAELTJ010000088.1, from coordinate 15,285 downwards.
AGGCTGAGAAACAGCGGCAGATCCAGCGGCGCGGCGGGTGGCGCCGCCGTCGTGGCGCCATCGTTGACCGTGGCGGCAGCGCAGGCGGCGTCGGCGGTTGCAAAGCCCGCGGCGATGTCCAGCAGGCGCTCGACGTGGCGGCGCGGCAGGCCTTCCGTGGTGAGCAGGTGGAGAAGTTCGCCGCGGCGGTCGAGTTGGGGATTGAGCATGGGCGGACCGGATCGCCGGCGTCAGGGCGCCGGCAGTTTATCCAGATAGCGTTGCAGGATGACGGCGGCGGCCATGGCGTCGTCGGCATCGTGGGTACCCAGCAGACGCTGCGCTTCCATGCTGGAGCCGCGCTCGTCGACCAGCTCGACCGTGACGCCGAAGCGGCCGTGCAGCTGGTTGGCAAAGCGGCGGCAGCGCGCGGTCGCGGGCTGTTCGCCGCCGTCGGCGTCCAGCGCCAGGCCGACCACGACGCGCTGCGGTTGCCATTCCTTGAGCAGTGCGGCAATGCGCGAGAAGCGCACGTCGCGGACCTCGCTGAAAATGATTTCCAGGGGCCGCGCGTGCCGCGTCAGCGTATTGCCGATGGCGATGCCGAGCTTTTTCTCGCCGAAATCGAAGGCAAGCAGGGTTTCTTCAGGCATGGCCCGCATCGCCGGCCAGCATCACGGGATCGATGCCCAGCAGCTTCAGGGCTGCGGGGTAGCGGTCTTCGGGCGGCACGTCGAAGATGATGTGGTCGTCGGCGGCGACCGACAGCCAGGCGTTCTGGCCCATTTCGCTTTCGAGCTGGCCGGCGCCCCAGCCGGCATAGCCCAGCGTCACCAGCATACGGGCCGGACCATTGCCGTCGGCCACGGCCTGCAACACGTCGCGCGACGTGGTCAGGGCCATGCCGCCCATCTTGATGGTGGAGCTGTAGTCGCCCGCAGGCGCGTGCAGCACGAAGCCGCGGTCGGTCTGCACCGGCCCGCCGAAGAACACCAGGGTGTCCTTGACCGGGCCGATCTCGAGCGCCAGGTCGATACGTTCGAACAACGTGCCCAGCGTCAGGTCGGTGGGACGGTTGATGACCAGCCCCAGCGCACCGCGCTCGGTGTGTTCGCAGACGTAGATGACCGAACCCGCCAGACTGCCCTCGACCATGCCCGGCATGGCGATGAGGAACTGGTTGGCGAAGTTGGCCGCCTGGGTCTTGGGGTCTTCGTGGTGTTTTTCCGTCATGACAACCCCTTTAATTGGCGGAATACGTCGGCTCGGCCGATCAGATTTCCATCAGCTCGAAGTCCTCTTTGCGGGCACCGCATTCAGGACAGACCCAATTGGGCGGCACATCTTCCCAGCGGGTGCCGGGCGCGATGCCCTCGTCGGGCAGGCCGGCTTCTTCGTCGTAGACCCAGCCACAAATCAGACACATCCAAGTACGCATAGTTCTCTCTTACATCAATTCCCCGCCGTCTTGCCCGCAATGGGGCAAAGGCGGAAGGCATCCATTAGAATGGGGACAATCTTACCGAAACCCAATAGGGGTTCCCCTGATTCACCGCAAATGCGTCACGGGGCGCCCTCACTCAAGCGCTGTCCACGTGGCCTCCGTTACTCCCCCTCTCGTTTTGGTCTTCGGCCCGCTCGACCCCTCGGGCGCCGACGGTTTGCCCGCGGACGCCGTCACCTGCGCCCGGCTGGGCTGTCATGGCCTTGCGGCCGTCACGGCATTGACCGTGCAGGACACCGCCGGCATCGAAGAAATCCATCCCGTATCGCCCGACCTGCTGGACGACCAGGCGCGCTGCCTGCTCGAAGACATGTCCGTGCAGGCAATCAAGGTGGGCGGACTATACACCGCCGAAACGGCAAGCGTCGCCGCCCAGGTGGCCGCCGATTACAGCCAGGTGCCGCTGGTGCTGCACCTGGGCCAGCGCGCCCAGGTCCCGGCCGACGCGGCCGACGAGGACGACGCCGACGACCTGCTGGCCGCCACGCTGGAACTGGTGCTGCCGCAGACCGACCTGCTGGTCATCGAGCACCTGCGCCTGGCGCAGTGGCACGCCGACGGCGACATTGATATCGGGGACGCACCGTCGCCGATGCACGCCCTGGTAGCGGCTGGCGCCGACTGGGTACTGGTGCTGGGCAGCCCGCAGCGCCCGGGCCACTACGCCAACGTGCTGCTGGGCCCTAACGGCCAGACCACGACCCTGCCGTGGCAGACGCCCCCGGATCGCAACGGCGACGCCGGCGGCCTGGCCGCCACCGCCATCACCGCCCTGCTGGCCCGTGGCCTGGAAATGCCGGAAGCCGTGCGCCAGGGCCTGGCCCACGCCGACACGGCGGTGGCCACCAGCTTCCTGCCGGGCATGGGCCGCCGCATCCCCAACCGGATCCAACCACAATGAAAGCCCTGCGATTTCCCGCCGGCCTGTACGGCGTCACCCCCGAATGGGACGACACCGAGCGCCTGATGCGCGCGGTGCGCCAGGCCGCCGACGGCGGCATGCGGGCGCTGCAGCTGCGCCGCAAGAACGTGTCCGACGCCGTGCGCGCCGAGCAGGCCCGCGCCCTGGCGCCGCTGTGCCGCGAGTTGGGCGTGGTGTTCCTGATCAACGACGACTGGCGCCTGGCGCTGCAAGTGGGCGCTGACGGCGCCCACGTCGGCCGCGACGACGACAGCCTGGCGCGGATCCGCGCCGAAGTCGGCCCCGACCTGATCCTGGGCGGCTCCAGCTACGACGACCTGGCCCGCGCCCGCGAACTGCTCGACGCCGGCGCCGACTACATCGCCTTCGGCGCCATGTTCGCCTCGCAGGTCAAACCCGACACGGTGCGCGCGCCGCTGTCCGTGCTGACCGAAGCCCGCGCGCTGGTCGAAGAACGCGATGCCCCCCGCCCGGCCGTGGTCGCCATCGGCGGCATCACCCCTGACAACGCGGCGCTGGTCGCCGCCGCCGGCGCCGATTCCCTCGCCGTCATCACCGGCCTGTTCGAGGCGCCCGCCATCCGCGCGGCCGCCGCGGCCTGCTCGGCGCCCTACTCCGTTAACCGCAACCAGAAGCCTTGACCGCCATGTCCCGTAACGCTCAGCTTTTCGAACGCGCCTGCCGCAGCATTCCCGGCGGCGTCAACTCGCCCGTGCGGGCGTTCCGCTCCGTGGGCGGCACGCCGCGCTTCATCAAGCGCGCACAAGGCCCGTACGTCTGGGACGCCGAAGACAAGCAGTACATCGATTACGTAGGCTCGTGGGGCCCGGCCATCCTGGGTCACTCGCATCCGGAAGTGGTGCGCGCGGTGCAGGAAGCCGCCGTCAACGGCCTGTCGTTCGGCGCCCCCACCGAAGCCGAAATCGAGCTGGCCGAGACCCTGATCGCCCGCCTGCCGTCGCTGGAACAGGTGCGCCTGGTCAGCTCGGGCACCGAGGCCACCATGACGGCCATCCGGCTGGCGCGCGGCGCCACCGGCCGCGCCAAGATCGTGAAGTTCGAAGGCTGCTACCACGGCCATTCCGACAGCATGCTGGTCAAGGCCGGCTCGGGCCTGCTGACCTTCGGCAACCCCAGCTCGGCCGGCGTGCCGCCCGAGTTCGTCTCGCACACGCTGACCCTGGAATACAACAACCTGGACGCGGTGCGCGAGGCCTTCGCCCAGCACGGCGCCGACATCGCCTGCATCATCGTCGAGCCGATCGCCGGCAACATGAACCTGATCAAGCCTGCGCCCGGCTTCCTGGAAGGCCTGCGCGAGGTCTGCACGCAGCACGGCGCGCTGCTGATTTTCGACGAAGTGATGACGGGTTTCCGCGTCGGTCCGCAGGGCGTGCAGGGGCTGTCGGGCGTCAAGCCCGACCTGACCACGCTGGCCAAGGTGATCGGCGGCGGCATGCCGGTGGGCGCCTTCGGCGGCAGCGCCGACATCATGAAGCACATCGCGCCGCTGGGCGGCGTGTACCAGGCGGGCACGCTGTCGGGCAACCCGGTGGCCGTGGCCGCCGGCCTGGCCACGCTGCGCCTGATCGCCGCGCCCGGCTTCTACGACAAACTGGCGGCCCAGACCGCCAAGCTGGCCCAGGGCCTGCAGGAGCGCGCCCGCGCCGCCGGCCTGGCCTTCTCGGCCGACTCGGTGGGCGGCATGTTCGGCATCTACTTCAGCGACAAGGTTCCGGCCTCGTTCGCCGAGGTCTCGGCCTGCGACACCGCGCGCTTCAACCGTTTCTTTCACGCCATGCTCGACCACGGCGTGCACTTCGCGCCGTCGGCGTTCGAAGCCGGCTTCGTCTCGGCCACCCACGACGACGCCGTCATCCAGTCGACGCTGGATATCGCGGAAAAGGTCTTCGCCTCGATCTGAGGCCATCCCACGGGCAGCCGCCAGGCTGCCCGCCAGCCGGGGCGGCAGGCGGCACCCGGCATCGTCCGCCGGAGCCCCTAGGGGGCCTTGTAGTGCTTGTACAGGGCCGTCACATCCCGCACGTATTGCTGCGTTTCCGCATAGGGCGGCACGGCATCGTACTTGCGCACCGCTCCTTCCCCCGCGTTGTAGGCGGCCAGCGCCAGGTCCAGCCGGCCGGGATACTGGTCGATCAGGCGGCGCAGCAGGCTGGAGCCCGCCTTCACGTTGGTCGCCGGATCCACCAGCGCGCGCTCGATGTCGTCCGACGCCAGCAAGGTGGCGGCCGTGGCCGGCATCAGTTGCATCAGGCCCAGCGCGCCCTTGGGTGAACGGGCATCGCTGCGAAACCCCGACTCTACCGCGATGACGGCAGTGATCAGCGCCTGATCCACGCCCGAATCCTTGGCCGCCTGGGCGATCAGGCCGTCGTGCGCCGTGGACGGCGGCACCGGCCCCCAACGCAGTACCCGGTTGCCCAGGGCCAGCACGCTGGCGCCGTCGCCCGGCTGCGGCTCGCAATCCAGGCAGACCTTGATGCGGTTGCCGCGCAGCGCGGTGCGTACCTGCGCCCGCTTGTAGTACTTGGCGTAGCCGTTGGGCACCTTCATCGCGCGCCAGACGCCGAACGGGTCCTTGTAACGGTAGATCTCGTCCGCATGCGCCGCGCTGGCCGGGACCAGCACCGCCCCCGCGGTGACCAGCGTGGCGGCGACCGCCAGGCTGGTCACACGCGCCCCGCCGGCGCGCAGGACCGGCGGCAAGAGTCGGGAAAGGCGGAACATGGCGTGGGCGCTCCGGCGGCGTCCAGGGACGCGGAATGGAATGCCTATGCTGAGCCGGCGCGCGCGCTTTGTCGCTCGTGCCTATGCCCTAGGGCCGGGCGTTCGCCACATCCGCGCGGCGGCGCCCCGAGCCGCCGCGTGCGTGCGGTATCTGTAACAAAACAGACACGAAAAAACAGGGGACGGCATTACATCTTTTGTACGAGGTTCCCTTGTCCTATTGCGCAGTAGTGCCAGGTTCATGGGTTAACATATGTCGCAATATTTCGTTTAATTACTAAATGAATGAACTCGGCGAAAAACGCCGGGCGGGAGAGGCGGAGATGGGCGCAGACAACACGCTCCAGCTAGTGCTGGATGCCACTACCAACGTCCTGACGGCGATCTACACGCCGCCACCGTCCCCGGCCACGCCTGCTGCCCAGGCAGGCGGCGCCCCCGGCGATGCCGCCGCGGCACCGGCCGCCGTGGCACCGGCCGCCGACACCTCGGCCGCCGCGTCCTCCGATACCGATGTCGCCGTCCGGCCCGCCCCCGCCGACCTGCCCTCCTGGGATTCCCTGGCAGCCCTGGCCACCGCCCAGGGCTGGTCCACCGAGGCGCTGGACAACCACGCCATCATCACCTTCATCGACCTGTGCCGCGAGGCCAGCGAGCCCGTCCAGGCCCCCGTGGGCAAGGTGATCGACGGCTCGTTCGACCTGGAAGTGGACGCCTCCTGCATGTCGGCCCTGGTGACACTGCACCCGCCCAAGGGCGGCAAGCCGGTGACGCTGGCCGTGCTGCGCCAGGCCGTGGCCGACCACGGCATCGTGCATGGCGTGCTGGAAAAGGAACTGGCCGACGCGGTGGCGGCCGGCGGCAGCGCAACGGTGCTGATCGCCCAGGGCACGCCGCCCACGCGCGGCACCCCGACCCGCTTCGAAAGCCTGCTGGACCGCCTGAAGCCTCGCGCCCAGGAGATCGACGAGCTGGCGCAGGTCGACTACCGCGATCTGGGCAGCCTGCTGCTGGTGACGGCCGGCACGCCGCTGATGCGCCGCATTCCGCCGCTGCCGGGGATCGACGGCTGTAACGTGCTGGGCCAGCCCGTGCTGCCGGAAGAACTGCCCGACACGCCGTTTTCCAAGGACATGTCCGGCGTCGAAATCGACCCCGAAGACCCCAACCTGCTGCGCGCCAGCATCGCCGGTTCGCCCAAACTGATCCACCAGGGCGCCCAGGTCAATCCGGTGGTCGAGGTGGACGCGGTGGATCTGTCCACCGGCAACATCAATTTCGAAGGCTCGCTGCAGGTGCGCGGCGACATCAGCGCCACCATGGAAGTGCGGGTGACGGGTGACGTGGTGGTCAACGGCACCATGGAAGCCGCGCTGGTGGAAGCCGGCGGCAACGTCACGGTCAAGGGCGGCATCATCGGCATGGCCGAGGCCATGCAGGACAGCGCCGGCACCGCCGCCGCCACCGCGCGCACCGCGCACATCGTCTGCGGCGGCGACCTGAAGGCCCGCTTCATCGCGAACTCGATCATCAGCGCCGGCCAGAACGTCGAGGTGGAACGCGAAATCCGCCAAAGCAGCATCGCCGCGGGCGGCAGCGTCAACGTCGGCGCGCCCAATAGCCAGCAGACCGCCATTACCGGCGGCCACACCCGCGCCCTGAAGTCGGTGCGCGCCGGCACCATCGGATCGCCGGCCGGGGTGCCCACGCTGGTGCAGGCCGGGCTGGACCCGCACGCCGACATCAAACGCTCGGCGCTGACGCGCAAGCGGCTGAAGATGAACGAAGAAAAGGCCAAGCTGGAACAACTGCTGCTGTTCCTGCACTCGCACCCCGAACGCGCCGCCGGCGACGTCGTCGAGCGCGCCCGCAACACCCACACCAAGCTGGGCCGGGACCTGATCCAGCTGGATGAGGAAGAGGCCCAGTTGATCCGCGACCTGCAACCCCTGCACGGCGCCACCATCATCGCGGCACGGCGCTTTTGCGGCGGCACGAAGATCCAGGTGGGCAATAAACAGCAGGAGTTCCTGGAAGATCAGGTCGGCGGCAAGGCCGGACTGGAAGAAGGCCAGATCGTCATCCGCTGACGGCGGCTGACGGCGCGGCGATATCAGGCCGACCGCCGCGCCCGCTTCACGGCGCCCGCGTCAGGGCGCCAGCTGCTTGAACCAGGCGCGCGGCGAAATGCCGCGGTCCGGCCCCAGAATCGAAAAGCCGCCGTCCACCGGAATATCGACGCCGGTCATCCACGACGCGGCATCCGAACACGCAAAGCACACCGCGGCAGCGATCTCCTCGCCCGAGCCCACCCGGCCCAAGGGATGAAAGTGCGCGCCCACGGCGTCGGCGGCGGCGCGCGATCCCCCCGCCAGTTGTTCCACCGAGGGCGACCAGGTCCAGGCCGGCGACACCGCCAGCACGCGGATGCCCGCGGGCGCCAGTTCCACCGCGAAATTCTTGGTGATCTGCAGCAGCGCCGCCTTGGAGGCCGGATACAACGCGCGACCGGCCGCGCCGAACTTGCCGCCGGTGCTGCCCAGGTTGATCACCGCGCCGCCGCGTGGCAACAGCGGCGCGGCCATCTGCGTGAAGATGGCCGCCGAGACCAGGTTGGTGTCCAGCGTGGCATGCCATTCCTCGCGGGTCGACGCCAGTCCGCGGTCGGTGTACTGGCAGGCGTTGTTCACCAGGATGTCGACCCGGCCGAAACGCGCCAGCGCCGCGTCCAGGCAGCGCTGAATCTGGCTGTCCTGGCCGATGTCGGTTTCGCAGAACAATGCCGCCTCGCCCAGGTCGGCGGCCAGCGCCTGGCCCGCCGGGGCATTGCGTCCCACCAGCACCACCCGGGCGCCCGCCGCGGCCAGGCCGCGCGCGATGTCGGCGCCCAGGCCCTGCGTGCTGCCGGTGACGATGGCGGTCTTGCCGGCCAAGCCGGGAAAGCCTGAAAAATCCATGGGAAATCCTTGATCAGTGTGACGTCACGGCCCAGCGCACAGCTTGCGCCACCGAGCCGGTCTGCGCAATCAGGCGCATGCTGGCCAGCGAGGCATCGTGCACCGCCGGATCGGCCGAGGCGCAGGCGTCTTCGGCCACCATCACGTTAAAGCCGATATCGGCCGCATGCCGCACCGTGCCTTCGACCACCGAATGCGTGGCCACGCCGGCCACCACCAACCGGCGCGCGCCCAGGACGCGCAGCGTCTCTTCCAGCGGCGTGCCGTAAAAAGCGCTGATGCGCGTGTGCTTGACCACGAACTCGCGCGGGCTGCCGGCCAACGGCTGCAGGCCTTCGTAGAAGTCGCTGCCCCACTGCCCCTCGGGCACCGCGCCGATGCTGGCCACGTTGCGGAAGATGGCGCAATTGGGCAGCAGATCGGCGTAGTCGGGCCGGAACGCGATGCGCACATGCACGATGGGCAGTCCGTGGCTGCGGGCGCTGCCCAGCAACGCCGCCGCCCCTTGCAGCAGCCGCTGGCGCCCTGCGCCGTCGCCGTCCAGCCCGACGCGGATCTTGCCGTCGGGATGCAGCACGTCGTTCTGGTAGTGCAGCGCCAACACCGCGGCGTCGGTGGCACTCACACGAACACCTCGAACACATCGTGCGCGTCGTCGCAATTGACCAGGTCCACCCGCTTCATGCGGATGCGCCAGCCATCGCCCTCCGCCGCCAGCTTGTGGGTGTAGCGGCCGGCCAGCTGGCGCGGCTGGCGCTTGCGCCATTCGGTCATCTGGAAGACGGAATGCACCACCAGGTTGCCGCCCGCGTCCACGCCTTCGACCTGCACGCCGCCCACCAACCGCACGCTGCGCGTAGGCGGCTGCTGCGACCAGTTGCGCGGATGCTCCAGCCGGCGGATGCGCACATCGCGCAGCATGCGGTCTTCCCAGAACAGCGAAATATGGTCGTAGGGGCTGGCCTGGCCCGCCTCGCGCGGCATCCAGTACATGCCATCTTCCGTCCACAGCGACTGCCAGTCGTCATAGCGGCGCTCGTCCAGCAAGCGCGCCTCGCGGTACAGGAACTGGGCGATACGGTGATAGGCCTCGGCCGGCACGTCGGCCGGGGCCAGCGCCGTGGTCGAAACGTCGAATTCCAGGTCTAGCAGCATGCGCCTTCTCCTTGCGCCGGCGCCAGGTTCACCGGACCGGCCTCCATGTATTGTTTCCAGGCCCGGAACTGGTTGCGCATCGGCAGTTCGCTGGTGCCGTTGACCGACACCATGCCGTCGGCGTCGCTGCGATCGGTGCCGTGGTAGCGATGCATGCTGACCCATTCGCCGCCGCGCGTGGCGTTGCCTTCCTGGCAGCGGTTGTACAGTTCGATGTCGTCCGGCATGACGTTGGACGACGGCGAGTTGATGACATTGGCATACAGCATGGCGCGCTTGAACACGCCGGCCGGCGCACCCTTGCAGCGGAACGTCTGGATCTCGATCAACGTACGGTCCACGGCGATCGGACGGATCACCCGGAACTGCTGGAACACGGTGTGGGGCGAACCGCTGCCGTAGATCACCGTGTTGTGGCGGTTCATACCCAGGATCTCGCGGGCGCGCTCCGGCCCATAGGCCGCGGCCAGCGTCTCGAAGTGCTCGCGCGAAATCGGGTCGCGTTCGGCCGCGCCGGGGTTGAAGATGCCTTCCATGTAGCCGTGGCCGTTGTCATAGGCGCGCAGTTCCAGTTTTTCCCAGAACTCGTAGGGCTCGCCATTGCCGTCCATGATGTGCAGCTCGAACGGCATTTCGCCGATTTCCTTGGCCTCGTCGCGGGCCGCGGCGAATGACGATTCGTGCGTCACGCGGGCATGCATGGTGTCGTGCAGGTTCTCGTAGAACACCTTCCAGTTGGACCGCTGCATCACGCGGAAGATACCGCCGGCCACTTCCACCTCGCCCACCGGCGAACGGTCGCAGAGGTTGTCGATGGACGAGCGCGCGCCGCCCAGGAAGTCTTCCAGGCCCTGGCCATCACGGGCCTGGCTGGCGAAGACAAAGCCGCGATAGCTTTCCACGCGCGGCAGGCGCCGCATCGAAAAGCTGGGGTCGGCCGGGTCATAGGCGGTGCCTTCCAGCCCCTGCTTGAGCGGCACGCCCAGATGGCTGCCATCGAGCTTGAACGTCCAGGCGTGGTAAGGACAGCGGAAGAATTTTCCGACGCAGCCGTCGCCGTCGGCCACCACCTTGGCACCCTTGTGCGGGCAGCGGTTGTACAGCACGTGCACGCGGCCGTCGTTGGCCCGCACCATCAGCACGTCCTGGTCGCCCAGCCGCGTGGTGTGATAGTCGCCCGTCTTTGGCACCTGGCTTTCATGGCCCACATAGACCCAGGCGCGGCCGTAGATGCGCTGCATCTCCAGGTCGAAAATGGCCGGGTCGGTGTACAGGCTGCGGTGCACGCTGTCGCCGCGCACCATCTCGCCCAATTGTTGATCGCTATACGGCATGGCGGTCTCCTACTTGTTCTCGCTGTCTTGCCAGCGCGCCATCAAGGTGTTGGACGGCAGCGTCTCGTCCAGCAGCTTCTTCGCGGTGTCGCGGCCAGCCACCGGCAGGCCCTTGGGGTCCAGCAGGCCCACCTGCACCAGCACGCTGGCCTGGTCCCAATAGATGTGTTCATGGCAGAGCTTGTCGCCACGGAACTTCACGATGGCCACCAAGGGGATCTCGACATACTTGCCCGTGGGCGCCACGCCCGGCAGCATCCAGTCCATCTCGGTGGTGTGGGTGAAGCAGAACAGCACCTCGTCCACGATCTGCGTCGCGCCCACGGTGCGCGACAGCGGCACCAGCCGCGTGTCGGGCGGATTGCTGTTGACGAAGTGGTGCTGGTAGAAGCGCGACAGCTCGCGGTAGCCGACCCCGCCCGTCATGGTGGGGATGTGGTTGACGTAGGGTTCGGCCACCATGGTGGCCATGGTGGCGGGCACGTCGCGGGTGCCGAATTCGTATTCGCAGTGCTTGTCCCAGAGATAGGAATAGTCGAACTGCGGGCCGATCACGCGTTGCAGCGCCGCCATGCTGCGCTGGTGCGCCATCAGCGCGGAAGGCTTGTCGTAGTGCGCGCCGCCCAGGCGCGCAAAGGCATGGTCCATGCCGGGGTAGACGTACAGCTCGACACCCGGCTTGCCGCCCAGCGCCTCCAGGATGCGCTGGCGCGCCGGCGGCGGACAGAAACCGTCCTGCTCGGCAATGTGCAGCACCAGGCGGCCACGCAGATTGGCCGCCTCGTCCAGGCTGTCTTCGATGCCCACCCCGTAATAGCCGATGGCCACATCGGCATCCGTGCGGCAGGCGGCCAGGTAGGCCAGCTTGCCGCCCAGGCAATAACCCAGCACGCCGGCGCCGCCCTGCTGTTCGGGCAGGGCCCGCAGCGCAGCCAGCGCCGAGGCCACGTCCTGGATGCCCAGGTCCACGTCAAAGCCCTGGTAGAGCTCGAAGGCGCGCGGCATGTCCGCCTCGCCGTCGGTCAGCTGGACACCGGGCTGCTGGCGCCAGAACAGGTCCGGCGTCAGCACCACATAGCCCTCTTCGGCCAGCGCCTGCGCCGTGCGGCGCATCACGTCATTGATGCCGAAGATTTCCTGGCACAGCACCAGCCCCGGGCCATGGCCCGAGGCGGGCACGGCCAGGTAGGCGCCGAACGTCTTGCCGTCGTGCGAGGTCAGCGTCACCTCGCGGGTCGAAATAGTCGCTGTCATGCATCACTCCTTTGCGAACGTCGCCACGCCTACTTCATCTGGCAGGCAGCGGCGAACGGGTCCTGGTACTGCGTCAGTACCGTGCCCGACAATTTGTTGGCCAGCTTGCCGTCCGCGCCCTTTTCGATGGTGCGCAGGTAGTAGTTCTGGATGGGATATTGGTTGCGGTTGAACTTGAAGTCGCCGCGCACCGACTTGAAGTCGGCGCGGCGCAGCGCCGGGCGCAGCGCGTCGGCGCCCAGCTTGCCGCCGGTCTGGCGCACCGCGCTGTCCAGCAGCATGGCCGCATCGTAGCCCTGCGACGCGTATAGCGTGGGGCTGCGGCTGTAGGCCTTCTTGAAGTCGGCCACGAACTGGCGATTGGCCGGATTGTCCAGATCCGCCGCCCACTGCGACGTATTGCGCAGGCCTTCGATCGGCGCGCCCACGGCGCCGATCGTGTCTTCGTCGCCCGAGAAGCCCGGCGCCAGCAGCACGATGTCCTTGCCCAGGCCCGCGCCATTGAACTGCTTGATGAAATTCACGCCCATGCCGCCCGGCAGGAAGAAGAACACCGCGTCCGGCTTGCTGGCGCGCAACCGCGTGATTTCCACGCCGTAGTCCAGCTGGCCCAGCTGGGTATAGATCTCTTCGGACAGGCCGCCCTTGTACAGGCGCTTGAAGCCGTTGAGCGACTCGCGTCCGCCCGGATAATCCGGCGCGATCAACGCCACCCGCTTGAAGCCCTGGTCCGCGGCATACTTGCCCATGGCGGCAGGAATGTCCTCGTTCTGCCAGGCCACCGCGAAGAAATTCGGATTGCATCCCGCACCCGCATAGTTCTCGGGTCCGGTGTTGGTACTGAGATAGATCGTGCCCGACTGCAAAATAGCCGGCATCACGGGCAGCAGCACGTTGGAGAACACGATGCCCGTCATCACGTCGACCTTGTCGCGCTTGAGCAGGCGCTCGACGGCCTGGCGGCCCGTATCGGCCTTTTGCTGGTCATCGGCCACCACCACTTCAGCGGCCAGTCCGCCCAGCTTGCCGCCGGTATGCTGCAGCGCGAGATTGAAACCGTCGCGAATCTCGTTGCCCAGCGCCGCGCCCGGCCCGGACAGCGTAGTCAACAGCCCGACCTTGATCTTGTCCTGGGCCGACACGCCGGCCGCGGCCGTCATGCAGACCAGCGCCGCCAGCGCACGCCGGCCCCATCGTTTTCCATTCATGAGCCACCCCTTGTGTCCGCCGGCGCCGCCGGCGCGATGCTGACAGAATCCGTCTGCCGTCGGTTACCGCAAGCCGCCCTGAAAAACGCCAGCTTACGCGCCGCGGCGCCGCCTTCCAACAACCCCCAGAGTAGGCCCGCCCGGCCCGCCGCTCTATCCGATTCCACCCACGCTTATCCGGGATTCACTTAATTCCCACCGCCCGCCGATTGCATTACGCTCGACGGCGATACGGGAGGGTTCCCGTCCCGGAGGCATCCATGCACGGCTGGTCCCGCATCGAGCTGGCGCCATTGCTCAAAAGACGCGTCTTCAGTTCCACCCAACCGGCGGAAACGCGCGAACGCGTGTCCGAGGCCCTGAAGGAACACCGCCTGACCTGGAAAGGCGGCCGCGTCGACGCCGAACTGAACCGCGGCCGCTTCGGCACCCTGAGCGTCTGTACGCTGCGCTACGGCGCCGAAGTCCACATCGAACCCGACCGCCTGCAGGACTTCATGCTGGTCCAGGTCCCCTTGAGCGGCCGCGCCCGCATCGAATGCGGCGCCGACAGCGTGGACACCCACCCCGACTGCGCCGCCGTCATCGCCCCCAACCGCGCACTGAAACTGCACTGGGAAGCCGGCTGCGAACAACTGCTTTTGAAAATTCCCCGCGGCAAACTCGAATCCCTGGGCCGCCGCATCTTCGGCCCAGCCGCCACCCGCCCCCTGGACTTCACCCCCGCCCTGCGCCTGGACACCCCCGTAGGCGCCGCCTGGCGCAGCATGGTCACCAGCCTGATCCACCTGCTCCCCACCCTGGACGACGGCGCCCCCAAGCCCCCCGCCGCCTGGCTGGAACACCTGGAAGACACGCTGGTCCTGCACCTGCTGTACAACCAGCCGAACACGTGGCAACGCGAAGCCGGCCAGACCCCCGCCCAACCCCGCCGCTTGGCGCAAGCCGAGTCGTACATGAAACGGCATCTGTCTGCCCCACTGACACTGACAGAGATAGCCAAAGGCGCAGGCGCCAGCGCCAGCGTGCTGACACGGCTGTTCCAGGAACACCGTGGGACGACACCCATGCACGCCTTGAGAACGCTGCGGCTGGACGCAGCAAGAGAACGCCTGCTGGAAGGCTCCTGTACCAGCGTGACGGAAGTGGCGGTATCCGTAGGAATCGGACACCTGGGAAGATTCTCGGAATACTATCGAGAACGTTTCGGGGAACTGCCGAGAGAAACGTTTCAACATCGAAGCTGAACGTCTCTTTGGCGTCTATTGTTCTTCGTAGATCGCTTGTCGGGCAGGGCTTTGTGCGTCGGTCAGTTCTTCGTAGGTCGCCCCTTGCGGCGGCGGCATGCGGAGTGGGCGCCCACGATTGCGGTCCGGCGCGCCGGCGCCGGACTCGCCTAGGCGGCCCCCCCCTTCCTCATCGTCGTCCGCCTTCGGCTCCCTTCCGATTCCCTCGGGCGCATCGAGGTTGCCCACTCCGCATGCCGCCGCCGCAAGGGGCTACGTGTGTCTGGGTTTGTGGCGCTGCTAGACCTGTGGTCAGGGAATGGAATCTACGGGGTCGCCAAGCCGCGGCCGCGCGGGCGGCCACGTTTGGCATTGCGTTTCTAGAAAGTGTTGCGGGTGCGCTTCGCGCGGGTGGAGAGTGGTTTGCTATTGGTCCGCACGTCGTGGGGGTGGGGCGGTGATGGGCGGCGCGGCAGGTACCGACTTGCGCATGCTGACCGTCTCGCGCGCCGCCCATCAGGCGCTGCGCATTGACGTCGAACGCTACCGCATCCGCGCCGGTAGCAGGCCGGCCTCGATTGGCTGGATTTTCATCGGGGTGCCGCTGCGGCAGGCTGCTGACCTATTGCCCTCAGCGGTCTTCTGATCTATTGCCGTCACACGCTAGAAAACGGCATCATCACCAACACGCGAGAGCGACATCGGCGCCCGCAAGACGCCGCGTAAGCTTCGTAAGGCCGCCCGCGCGGCCGGCACGAAGCGGGCACCGCACCCTCCTCCATACCCCGCTGACCGTGGCCAACATGCCAAGCACACCCACCTCCCCAGCGTCCGCCGCTAAGCCTCATCAACAGCGCGTGGCGGTGTCGGGGTGGGGTGGGCGGGGCGTTAGATGCGCCCGAGGGAATCCGAAGGGAGCCGAAGGCGGACGAGGATGACAAAGGGGTAGTCCGGAGCCTGTCTCTTATACACATCTGACGCTGCCGACGACGATGCGG
>NZ_JAELTJ010000861.1 GCF_016428805.1 Achromobacter sp. ASV32 | reverse complement strand
CCCCCCCCCCCCCCCCCCCCCCCCCCCCCCCCCCCCCCCCCCCCCCCCCCCCCCCCCCCCCCCCCCACCACCCCTTCCACCCCGACGACGGCATCCGCGATCGGTTATTCGCTCTCGTGGGCTCGGAGATGTGTATAAGCGACAGGAACTACATCGGCCTGGGCGCCTACACCACCGCCTACCTGACCACGCAGTACGACGTGTCGCCCTGGCTGGCGCTGCCCGCCGGCCTGATCCTGACGGCCGTGGTGCTGTCTCTTATACACATCTGACGCTGCCGACGACGATGCGGGTGTGTAGATCGCGGGGGTCGCCGGATCATTATAAAAGGGTGGGGGGGGGGGGGGGGGGGGGGGGGGGGGGGGGGGGAGGGGGGGGGGGGGGGGGGGGGGGGG
>NZ_JAELTJ010000860.1 GCF_016428805.1 Achromobacter sp. ASV32 | reverse complement strand
CAACACGTAGCGGCCACTTGGTGCCTGCGCTGCTCGCACTGCGCCAATGCAGTGCAGTGGGATCTGGGGCGGGACAATCAGTGCCGAACGCCGCACTGGCCCTCTGCGCTGCTGGCTCACCCGCTAAACCGCCAGGCTGGTCATACCAGCAGTGACAAGCCTCTGCTCCAGAGACAGGCACAAGCATTGCCGCGAGCAAAATCATAACCGCCGAGCGTCCATTGGCGACAGATACTTTGAAGCGGCACGCACTTTCGTGATTATTTCAGACTGGCGGCTTTCTACCGTCCTTCCTTAGCTGGTACGCTGGAACGCCCGAAAGAAGCTTCCCCCTTGGCGCTCTCGACGACAGTGGCCAGCAAAAAAGCTAACCCGAATCGCCTCGCAGAAATATCA
>NZ_JAELTJ010000859.1 GCF_016428805.1 Achromobacter sp. ASV32 | reverse complement strand
CCGCTAAGCTTGGCCGTATAAGGGCTGCCAGGACGGCTAGAGGCAAACTAAAAAGTGATTGTTAGCATTGATTCAGAGTTACGTCGGAGAACCACAGAAACTTACGTTGCTGGCAGCGCTCAAAAGAGCAATCAGAGAACTCTGGACCACGTCTTCGTGAATACCGACACCCCAGACCTTCTGGTTGCTGCCGGCTGCCGTGCATTCTATGTACGTAGCAGCCTTGACATCACGACCACGTCCAATGGCGTGCTCCTTGTAGTCTTGGACGTCGAGGCTGATGCCCACACTCTTCAGGGCATTAGCCAGAGACGAAATGGGACCAGTTCCGCGTCCGCGCAGCTTAAACTCCTTGCCGTCTACAGAGACGACACCTTGAAACACACGCTTGAGATC
>NZ_JAELTJ010000858.1 GCF_016428805.1 Achromobacter sp. ASV32 | reverse complement strand
CCCCCCCCCCCCCCCCCCCCCCCCCCCCCCCCCCCCCCCCCCCCCCCCCCCCCCCCCCCCCCCCCACCCCCATTTTACAAGCAGAATTCGGCATACGAGATCGGTTATTAGGTCTCGTGGGCTCGGAGATGCCCATAAGAGACAGACTATCGTAGAATTACGCTAAAGAAGAACGTCACCGCGGATAAGGCGGCAGAACACGCATTGGTGATAAGCGATCAGATCGAGGGCTTGCTTAAAGACTATCTGGACTGTCTCTTATACACATCTGACGCTGCCGACGACGATGCGGTTGTGTTTTGGTGGGGGGGGGGGGGGGGGTTGATAAAGGGGGGGGGGGGGGGGGGGGGGGGGGGGGGGGGGGGGGGGGGGGGGGGGGGGGGGGGGGGGGGGGGG
>NZ_JAELTJ010000857.1 GCF_016428805.1 Achromobacter sp. ASV32 | reverse complement strand
CCCCCCCCCCCCCCCCCCCCCCCCCCCCCCCCCCCCCCCCCCCCCCCCCCCCCCCCCCCCCCCCCCCCCCCCCTTTACACCCAGAAGACGGAATACGCGATCGGTTATTAGGTCTCGTGGGCTCGGAGATGTGTATAAGAGACAGGGATACGTAGGAGTTGAGGAGAAGGAGAAGGTGATTTGGTGTTGTTGGAAAGGATCGAAAGGGGTGCGGCCAGCTTTTGCTTCAAATCTCACCGTCAGCCACGGAACTGTCTCTTATACACATCTGACGCTGCCGACGACGATGCGGTTGTGTAGTTGTGGGGGGGGGGGGGGTGGGGGAAGAGGGGGGGGGGGGGGGGGGGGGGGGGGGGGGGGGGGGGGGGGGGGGGGGGGGGGGGGGGGGGGGGGGGG
>NZ_JAELTJ010000856.1 GCF_016428805.1 Achromobacter sp. ASV32 | reverse complement strand
CCCCCCCCCCCCCCCCCCCCCCCCCCCCCCCCCCCCCCCCCCCCCCCCCCCCCCCCCCCACCAAAACTTTTTTAATGATCCGGCGACCACCGATATCTACACAACCGCATCGTCGTCGGCAGCGTCAGATGTGTATAACCCCCACCTCATGGAGATCATCCAGGCGCCTGACTTCCCCACGGGCGGCATCATCTACGGCATGTCCGGCGTGCGCGAAGGCTATCGCACGGGCCGTGGCCGCGTCATCATGCCTGTCTCTTATACACATCTCCGAGCCCACGAGACCTAATAACCGATCTCGTGTTCCGTCTTCTGCTTGAAACACGGGGGGGGGGGGGGGGGGGGGGGGGGGGGGGGGGGGGGGGGGGGGGGGGGGGGGGGGGGGGGGGGGGGGGG
>NZ_JAELTJ010000855.1 GCF_016428805.1 Achromobacter sp. ASV32 | reverse complement strand
CCCCCCCCCCCCCCCCCCCCCCCCCCCCCCCCCCCCCCCCCCCCCCCCCCCCCCCCCCCCCCCCCCCCCCCCTCTTTCAAGCAGATGACGGCATACGCGATCGGTTATTAGGTCTCGTGGGCTCGGAGATGTGTATAAGAGACAGCTTGTACCTTGTCGGGATGGCATTTAAGGACCAGTTTCCTATGAGCAGAGCGAATGGCGGCCGTCTGCGCATCTTTGGACACGCCCAGAACCTTGTAGGGGTCGGGCTGTCTCTTATACACATCTGACGCTGCCGACGACGATGCGGTTGTGTAGATCTCGGGGGGGGGCGGATGAGTAAAAAAGGGGGGGGGGGGGGGGGGGGGGGGGGGGGGGGGGGGGGGGGGGGGGGGGGGGGGGGGGGGGGGGGGG
>NZ_JAELTJ010000854.1 GCF_016428805.1 Achromobacter sp. ASV32 | reverse complement strand
CCCCCCCCCCCCCCCCCCCCCCCCCCCCCCCCCCCCCCCCCCCCCCCCCCCCCCCCCCCCCCCCCCCCCCCGATTTTCACCCCCCAGCCGGCATACGAGATCGGTTATTAGGTCTCGTGGGCTCGGAGATGTGTATAACAGACAGGCTTCTGGTCAAGCCTGGCGGCCACCTGCTCCCTCTAGCGCCCCCCGTAGATGGGCATAGCGATAGCAGCGTACGCCAGGGCCTTCGGCCAGGGCCTCCCTATAGCCTGTCTCTTATACACATCTGACGCTGCCGACGACGATGCGGTTGTGGTGATGGGGGGGGTCGGGGGCGGGGTAAGGGGGGGGGGGGGGGGGGGGGGGGGGGGGGGGGGGGGGGGGGGGGGGGGGGGGGGGGGGGGGGGGGGGGGG
>NZ_JAELTJ010000853.1 GCF_016428805.1 Achromobacter sp. ASV32 | reverse complement strand
CCCCCCCCCCCCCCCCCCCCCCCCCCCCCCCCCCCCCCCCCCCCCCCCCCCCCCCCCCCCCCCCCCCCCCCTTTTTTCACGCATAAGAGGTCTTACGCGATCGGTTATTAGGTCTCGTGGGCTCGGAGATGTGTATAAGAGACAGCTTGGGAATAGGTGGTGGCTCGTGGCTCGGTGAGGGCAAATAAGATTGGCTGTGACTAGGTTCAGGGGAAAGATATGGGATAGAGAAGCCCCCTCCAGTATCAAGTCTGTCTCTTATACACATCTGACGCTGCCGACGACGATGCGGTTGTGTATTTAACGGTGGGGGCCGGGTAATTAAAAAAAGGGGGGGGGGGGGGGGGGGGGGGGGGGGGGGGGGGGGGGGGGGGGGGGGGGGGGGGGGGGGGGGGG
>NZ_JAELTJ010000087.1 GCF_016428805.1 Achromobacter sp. ASV32 | reverse complement strand
GCCCAGCACCAGCTCATGGCGGCGGCCCAGCAGTTGGAACGGGCCCTTGACCTGCAGGTTCAACGAGGTCTGCTGCGCGTAGGAATTCCAGTACCCCGGCAGCGCCCTCAGACCGGTGCCAGTGTCGCGGTCGGGCTGGCCGTACAGGTACAGCAGCTTGGCGTCGTACTTGCTCTTGCGCAGCGACCAGTCGGCCTTGGCCTCCCAGTCGTTGTCGAACCGGTGCGACAGCGACGCGAAGGTGGTGCGCTGGGTGGTGTGCCAGTAGGTCCAGTCGGCCGCGGTGGTTTTCGATCGGCGCCAATCGGTGGGCGTGCCGTCACTGAACACTACGGGCAGGCTGCCCCAGGTGGTGCCGCGTGGCCGCTTGTCCTGCGAATCCATGCCCACGCTGAGCGTGGTCGACGGCGTCAGGTCCGCATCGATCACGCCGTAGAACACCTTCTTGTCCGTGTGGTACAGGTCGATGTAGGAATCCTTCTTCTGGTACAGCGCCACCATGCGCGCCCGCACGGTGCCCGCCTGGTTCAGCGGCGTGCTCAGGTCGACCGAGCTGCGCAACGGGTTCCACGAGCCCACGCCCGCGTTGACCGAGCCGGTGAATTCGCGGCTGTTGGCATGCTTGCGCACCAGGTTGATCGAGGCCGATGGATTGCCCGCGCCGGTCATCAGGCCGGTCGCGCCGCGCACCACCTCGATACGGTCATAAATAATGGAATCGTTGTCCGACTCGCCGTACATCGACAGCCCGATCGTGGTCGGCACGCCGTCGTACTGCAGGCTGTCGATGTAGAAACCGCGCGACCAGAAATCGGTGCGGTCGCTGTCTTCGGCCACGACCTGCACGCCCACCACGTTGCTCATCACCTCGTCCAGCGATCGCAGGTTCTGGTCCTCGATGCGCTGGCGCGTCACCACCGACACCGATTGCGGCGTTTCGCGCAGCGATAGCGACAGCCCCGTGGCCGCCGCGGTGGCCGGCGTGGTGTAGGACCCGGTGCCCTCGGTCACGGCCGGATCACGCGCGCCCAGCACCGTCACCGGCGCCAGGCTGGTGACCGCGCCGTCGCGCGACAGGATGAGGCTGTCGCCCTGCCAGCGATAGGCCACGCCCGTGCCCTGCAGCAGGCGGGCCAGCGACTGCTCGGGGCTGGCGCTCATGCGCAGCCCCGGCGTGCTCAAGCCGGCGACCACCTCGGGCGCATAGAACACGCGCTGACGGGTCTGCGCGGCCCATTGCAGCAGCGCATCGCCCAGCGGCATCGCGGCGATGTCCACCGCCACCGTGGCCGATTGCGGCTGGGCCTGGGCCACGCCGCTGGCGCCGGCGGCCATGGCCAGCGACAGCATCAAAGAGGAAAGGGCAAAGCGGGCAGTGGCGCGCGCGGGGCGCCGGGGGGAAGGATTCACGGTCAGCTGCGGGTTGGGTTCAACGGCAAGAAGGAAGTCCCCGTCTCGGGAACGCGGCGCGACGCGCCTTCTTGTCTAGAACGATGCCGCGGCGGAAAAACCTGAATGCCGCTTGCGATTATTTTGTAACTGCGCCGGCGCGGCTATCGACGCGCGGCCTGCGCGCTGCGCGTCGGCATGCCGCGATCATCAACGCGCCGACACGTCGATGGCCCCATCGGCCGCCGGGGCCAGCTTGACCGGCGCCACCGCCGGCAAGGCGTCCAGCAACGCCTCGGGCCGGTCCAGGCTGAACGAAGCCGACACGCGCAGGCGCCCTGCCTGGGGGTCGGCCAGGCGCAGCGGCGTGGCCAGGTAGCGGTTCATTTCGTGGATCACCTCGGAGAGCGGCGCGTTCTTGAACACCACCCGCCCCGCCTGCCAGGCCAGCGCCGTGTCGACGTCGGCGGGCGCCGGCACGCCGATGGCACCGCTGCCCGGCACGCGGATGCCGTGCCCGCCGCGCAGCACCGCCAGCCCCAGGTTCCACCAGTGGCCGCCGGTGACTTCGACCGTGCCCGAGCGCACCAGCACGGTCACCACGTCTTCGTCGCGCCGCACGTCGAACACCGTGCCGGTCACGCGCACCTCGCCGCTGCCGGCCCGCACCAGGAAGGGCCGCGCGGCATCGGCGCTGACGGAAAAGAGGATTTCGCCGCCCTGCAGCTCGACCTCGCGGCGGCCGGCGTAGAACTTGACCTCGGCCAGGGTATTGCCGTTGATCTCGAGCACCGTGCCGTCCGGCAGCGTGACCTGCTTGCGCTCGCCGCGATCGGCGCCCACCACGGTGGTGAATGAGGGCGTCTCGCCCGGCAGGCTCCACCACCCCGCCAGCGCCGCCAACGCCAGCACCGCGCAGGCCAGTCCGGCCCGCAGCGGCAGCGACCATGCCGCCGGCCACCACCGTCCAGCGCGGCGGACCGGGGGCCGTGCCGGCACCGCGCCGCCCAGCAGGGCCTGAATGCGCGCTTGCGGCAGTTGCTCGGCCGCCTGCCCCAGTTGCTGCATGCGGTCGAATTCGCGCGCCGCGTCCGGCTGCTCGCGGCGCCAGCGGGCGAACTGGCGGCGTTCGCGCCGCGTCATGTCGCCCGAGTGCCAGCGGGCGAACCACCAGGCGGCGGTGGCGGGCTGGCGCGGATCGTCGGCATCGCGGGAAAAGGACTCGGTCATCGGTGGTTGCCATCCGCGCCCGGGCGCGGACTTGAAGTGAAGGAAGACTGCGTCATGGCGAGTGCTCGCGCAACCGCGCCTGCACATGTTCGATCGCGCGCATGACGTAGCGTTCAATCATATTCTTGGACAGCCCCATGTAGCTGGCGACCTCGGCCTGGGTCCAGCCCTCGATGCGGTTCAGGACGAACGCCTGGCGGCACTTGGGCGGCAACTCGCCCAGCACCCGGGCCAGGTCGTCGGCCAGGCGCGCCGCGCGCAGCGGCGCGTCGGGGTCGGCCATGGTCGGCTGGTCGTCTTCACCCAGTTCGTCCAGCGGCACGTGCTGCTCGCGGCGCTGGCGGCGCCAGCGGTCGATCAGGCGATGCCCGGCCACCTGGAACAGATAGCCGCGCGCCTTGATCGCCACGCTGCCGTCCGCCTTGAGCAGATGCTCGATGGCATCGTGCGCGGCGTCTTCGGCATCGTGCCGGTTGCCTGACCGGCGCGTCCATGCACCGATCAGCTCGTCATAGCAGGCGAGCCATCCGGGGCGGGACGAGGCGGGGCGGGACATGGATCGATCCGGTGGCGTAGGGTGACAACGCTGCGGATTTTACAAATAATTCTCATTATCGCAAGCTTACCCGGTGCCGGACTGCCCCGCCGGCCCGTCATTCGGTCCTAATAATCCATCGGAACATGGCTTTGGGCCGCCCGTATCTCCTGGATGTGCCGTTCGGCCTCCTGCCTTTCGGCAGCGGGCGGCAAGGCACGCCAGCTGATCATGTTGCCGGGCGCCTTGGCCGGCATCCATCCCAACACGCTGTACAACGAAATCGAGGTACCGCCCGTATCCAGCCTGGTCTCGTAATAGCCCTGCCGTTCCGGCGTCTTGTCGCCGGACACCCACTCCAACTGAGACATCTTGTCGTCCTCTCGTAAAGCACTTGCGTGAAGCCCCGGTTCCCACGAAACCGGCGCCTCCGTTTGATCGTATAGCGCTGACTGGCTCCTGATAAGCGCACGATGCGCCGCCTTTTCAATTCTTGACAGAGGGGAATCCCTAGGATTTTTCCGAAACGCGATTGCTAAAGCAGGAACTCAGGCGCTAGGATGCCGCAAAGCATTCTTACAAAACCTGGGCCGAGTGCTTCCTGCGGCCATCAGGCAGCCCTCCCTCGGTAGCGGGCTTTTAAGGGCGACACAGGTATGCCGACAACGAGCTTCATGCGCTATCCGAAAGATCGGCTCGCGGCACTGGCCGGCGCAAGTTCGCTGCGCGCCATCCGCGAGGGCCTGCTCTGGACGATGCCGTGCCTGCTGGTGGCCGCGCTGTTCCTGGTGCTTGCGGTCATGGCGCGCCAGCTCGGCCTGCCGGCCGAGCTGGCCGACGTGCTGGCCTTGGTGCACGGCAAGCTCAACGCGGTCATGCCGACGCTGGTCGGCACCTCGATCGGCTACATGTTGTCGATCCGCTATCGCGTCCCCAATCTGCCGGCTGCCTTCCTGTGCCTGTCGTATGTCGTGATCGCCGAAGGCCTGCTGGCCCCCTACCCGCACGCCGCCGCCACGCTGACCCTGTTCATTGCCATCCTCTCGCCGCTGGGCACGGTGCCGCTCCTGGCCTGGCTGCACCGGCGCCGCTGGACCCGGCTGGCGCCCGACGGCCTGATCGGCGAAAACGTGCGCGGCACCCTGAACATGGTGGTACCGGGGCTGCTGGTGGCCGCCCTCGTGATGCTGGTGCTGAGCGCGTTGCTGCGCATTCCCGGCCTGACCCAGTTCAACATCCCGGTGGACCTGGCCTCGCTGGACAGCCCCTTCACCACCGGCACGATGGTCGCCGCGCTCAATTCCCTGTTCTGGTTCTTCGGCGTGCACGGCTACCACGCGATGTCGCCCATCATCGACGTGCTGGACCAGGCCACCTCGCTGAACGCCGCCAGCGCGGCCGCGGGCTACCAGGGCATGTACGCCCTGAACAGCACGCTGCTGGGGGCCTTCGCCTTCATTGGCGGCGCCGGAGCGACGCTGTCGCTGGTGGCCGCCATTCTGCTGTTCTCGCGCAGCGAGTCGCTGCGCCTGCTGGCGCTGGCCAGCATCCCGGTGTCGCTGCTGAACGTCAACGAAATCCTGTTGTTCGGCCTGCCCCTGATCCTGAACCCCCGCCTGCTGGCGCCCTTCATCCTGGCGCCGGTCTGCAACGTCATCATCGCGCTGGGCGTGGTGCAGCTGGGCTGGCTGGACCCGGCCACGGTCACGCTGCCCTTGACCTCGCCCGTCCTGCTGAACGCCTACCTGGGCTCGGGCGGCCATCTGGGCGGGGTGCTGCTGCAGGTTCTCCTGCTGGCGCTGGGCACGTGCCTGTATGCCCCCTTCGTGGTGGCGCTGGAGCGCCAGCGCAAGGCCGACGCCACCGTCTACTTCAAATCGCTGGACACCACGTTTCCCCGCCTGCAGGAAGAATCGCTGCTGTTCGCCCACGACCCGGTGGTCTCGACCTACGCCAACCGAGCCCGCCGCAGCGCCGAGATCTCGCGCATCCGCACCATCAGCGAGTATGACTTCTATCTGGAATACCAGCCCCAGGTGTCGCTGCGCAGCGGCCTGTGCACGGGATGCGAGGCCTTGCTGCGCGCCACCGGCCCTGAAGGCACGCAACAGGCGCCGCTGGAATTCCTGCGCTGGCTGGCGCAGGCCGACCTGATGCGTGAAGTGGATCTGTGGGTCGCCAAGCAGGCGGTGCTGCAAAGCCAGGCCTGGAAACGGGCGGGATTCGCGCTGCCGCTGACCATCAACGTCACCAGCGGCACGCTGACGTCGGCCCCGTACCTGGACAAGCTCATCAAGGTGCTGGAACAGGCCCGCGGCCAGGTCTCGGTGGAACTGACCGAGGATGCGCTGGTGGAAGACGCCGAAGCGCTGCACACCGCCTTTGGCCGGCTGCACGACATCGGCTGCCGCATCTACATCGACGACTTCGGCACCGGTTATTCGGCGCTGAGCTACCTGCACCAGTTCGCCATCGATGCCGTCAAGATCGACCGCAGCTTCGTCCTGGCCCAGGCCAGCGAACGCGGCGCGCAGGTCATGAGCGGCCTGCTGCGCTTTTGCGAAGCGCTGGACCTGCAGATCATCGTGGAAGGCGTGGAAACGCAGGAACAGATTTCGGCGCTGGAATCCAGCGCCGAAATCATCGTGCAGGGCTGGTACTACAGCCGCGCCCTGCCCGGCGAACGCATTGTCGATTTCGCGCAGCAGCGCATGGCGGCTGCCGCGCACGACACCACGGCGTCTACTTGATGCCGATGAACGGCATGGCCGCGCCCGGGATCTGGGTGGCCGGCAACACGCCGTCCCACTTCTCGACCGCGTTCAGGCTGACCAGGTTGGTGTTGGCGGCCAGCGCCTCGGCCTTGGCGCGGATCGAGGCCGCCTCGGCTTCGCCGCGCATGCGGATGCCGTCGGCCTCGGCGGTGAACTGCTGACGACGCGCATCGGCTTCGGCCTTGGCCTTGACCACCTGGATTTCGGCGTTGATCATCGCCGTTTCCTTCTGCTGGCGCGTAGTCTCGATCTGCACCTGGGCCAGCATGCGCTGTTCGATCGAATGCTCGTAGGCCTGCGAAAAGCCCACTTCCTCGATCTGCACGCCCACCACCTGCACCGGCGCGCCCTCCATGGTCTTGAGCACCGCGTTGTTCACGTCCAGGCCCAGCTTCTGGCGTTCCTGGATGGCGCGCACGGCGGTGTACTGGCCAAATACATTCTTGACCGCGTCCGGCGTCTTGCGCTCGAGCACGCGCACCTGCAGGTTGCCGATGGTGCCGTATTCGGAATACAGCTCGGCCACATGTTCCGCGGGCACGCGATACGTGACCGACACGCGCAGCGTGGCCGGTTGCTGGTCGTAGCTGTAGGCTTCCAGCTTCTCGAACACGAAGGTGTGGTCGCGCACCGAGACCGTCATGACGCTGTCGATGAACGGCGTCTTGAAGTCCAGGCCCGGCTCGGACACGCGCACCAGCTTGCCGTTGCGCAGCACCACGCCGCGCTCGCCCTGGTCCACCTGGAACCAGGAGCCGAACGCGATGAACAGGATCAGGAAAAACAGCACTGCCGTGCCGATAGCCACCTTCAGGCTGCGCGGCTTCACGGATTTGACGATCTGCAGGTCGGTCGGCTTCACTTGGAGTCCTTTTCTGATTTATTGCGTTGACGATCCGAGAGCACGGCGGCGATGCCGCGCGCGAGCAGATAGGCGACCACGGCCGCCCCAACCAAGATCAGGAAATAGCGCATCTGATACTCCCCCCCGGGATAGAAGCCAGCGATTCTAGCGCGAGTGCGTCCCCGTAAAACCGACAAGAAAGTTACGGATGTTTCATCTTGTCAGATGGCCACCTCGGCTGCCAGAGACAAACCGAAACGCCCCCGCAGCGCCTGCGTCACGTCTGCCTCGTCCAGTGCCGTTTCGACGACCCCGTCCGGGCTTACTACCTTCAGCGCGTTGCCCACCAGGATGCTGCGCCCGGTTTCGCTGTGCAGCACCACCACGCGCTTCTGCACGAAGATGGCGTCCGGGTGCGTGGAGTTCAGATAATTGGCCGGCGCGAAATCGATCCATTCCTGCGGCGACAGGTCGAACGCGTACTGGTTCTGCCACTGGCCACCCGCCCATGCCCTGAGCAGGTACTCGCCATTGTCCGCGCGGCTCAACATGAAACGGTCCATGTCCTGGCGCACCTCGCGGTCCAGGTCGGCCAGCGCCAGCGGCGCGCGGATGCCGTAGCTGCCGAAACCCAGATCGCACAGCCAGTCGGCGCCGCCGACGTGCACGACCAGCGCCATATGGGTCTTGGGGCGCTTGACTGGGTAGAACATCGGCCGTGCCGCCACATAGCGGTACGGCACGCCCAGCGCCTGCAAGGCCATGGCGAACAAGCCATTGACCTCGTAGCAATAGCCACCGCGGCCACGTGCCAGGATCTTGGCGGCGATGTCGTCCGGTTCCAGTGACACGCCGAGGCCGGCCTGCACATCCAGGTTCTCGAACGGCACCGTGAACAGTTGGCGCCGCATCAAGGCGGCCACGGTGGCGATGTCCGGGCCCACCGGGCCGTCGTGGCCGATGCGTTCAAGGTAGCGTGACAGGGTGAAATTGCGGGCTTGCATAGTGGATGCCTTTGCGGTTGCGGGTGATCACGGGAAGGCCACATCATGCGGTCGCGGAGCCCGGCACGCGACGACAGCGCGGCGCCGGGCTATGCTGCACAGATTCATATTTCTTCCATCTGTCATGCAGCACAGTTACGCCCTGCTCGCCACCCGGCTGAAAGCCGCGATCCGTTCCGGCCAATACCCGGTAGGCGAACGCCTGCCCTCAGTGCGCGAACTGGCGGCGGCGCATGCGGTCAGCGTGTCGACCGCCACCCGCTGCTACCGGCAACTGGAGCGCGAGGGCTACGCCGACGCCCGCTACAAATCAGGCATGTACGTGGCCGACTGGAAGGCGCTGCGCCAGGCTCGCGCCATGGCGCCTGCCGCCGCGGCAACGGCCGCCGCGGCAACGGCCGCCGCAACATCGGCCGCCGCGACCGCCACTTCTCCCGCCGCCATGGAATACGAACGGCTGGCGTCGCTGCAGCATCGCATGACGCAGCTGTATGCCCTGACGGCACAGCCGCTGCCGCTCGCGCTGCACCTGGCCAGCGCGGCGCCCGAGTGGTATCCATGCGATGCGCTGGCCCGCCTGGCCCAGCGTCACCTGCGCCACCACCCGCTGGCGCTGGGCGCCTACCCATCGGGCACCGGCCTGCCGGCGTTCAAGGCCGAGCTCATCGCCCACCTGGCCACCTGCGGCATCGATGCCGCCCCGGGCGACGTGCTGATCACCAACGGCGCCACCGAGGCCATGCAGATCGCGTTGCGGTCGGTGGCCCGGGCCGGCGACACCGTCATCGTGGAATCCCCCGTGTACTTCGGGCTGCTGCAAACCCTGGAGAACCTGGGCCTGCGCGCGCTGGAGGTGCCCTGTGCCCCCGGCCAGGGCATGAGTCTGGAAGCCCTGGAATACGCGCTGGAACACCAGCCCGACGTGCGCGCCATCGTGGTGATGCCGACGTTCCAGAACCCCTTG
This sequence comes from Achromobacter sp. ASV32, assembly GCF_016428805.1. Lineage (GTDB taxonomy): Bacteria > Pseudomonadota > Gammaproteobacteria > Burkholderiales > Burkholderiaceae_B > Achromobacter. Next base: position 16,327 of record NZ_JAELTJ010000087.1, on the reverse strand, counting down.
GGCGACTGCATGCCCGACGCGGCCAAACAGCGCCTGCTCAAGATCGCGCAGCGCCATGACATCACCGTGATCGAGGACGACGCCTTCGGCGACCTGGGCCACAAGACCGACCGGCCGCCCGCGCTCAAGGCCTGGGACCGGGATGGCCGGGTGATCTATTGCGGCTCGTGCAGCAAGAGCATGGCGCCCGCCTTCCGGCTGGGCTGGGTGCTGGGCGGGCGGCGGCAACGCCAGCTGGAATCGTTGAAGATCAGCAGTTCGCTGGCCGCGCCGCTGCTGGAACAACAGGTACTGGCCGACTACATGAAGTCCGGCAAACTGCCGGCGCACCTGCGCAAGCTGCGCACGCGCCTGGCGTCGGTGGTGCCGCTGGCCCGCGACAGCGTGCGCCAGCATTTCCCGGCGGGCACCCGCGCGCGCGGCCCCGAAGGCGGCTGGTGGCTGTGGCTGGAGCTGCCCGAGCCCCTGGATACGCTGGCGCTGCTGCGCGCGGCCGTCGGCCGGGGCATTTCGTACACGCCCGGCGCGCTGTTTTCCGCCACGGGCAAATACGCGCATTGCCTGCGCCTGAACATCGCGCGTCCCTGGACGCCGGCGCTGGCGGCCGGCCTGCGCGCGCTGGGCGAAGCCGCGCGGCTGGCGCAGGCCGATGCGCCCCGGCAGCCTGGGCGAAAAGACGCCCCGCGGCCCTAGGCGTCGTAATGCGCCAGGCCCAGGCGCGCCAGATTGTCCGGGTACTCGAAGTACGCCTCGTCCAGTTCCCGCAGACGCTCCTGCTCGGCGTCGGTCATCGCGCCATAGATGTCGTTGAGCTCGACCACTTCGGGCGACTGTTCAAACCGGTCGATCAGTCCGCGCATTTCGGCCAGGATGGCGTGCGTGCGTACGGCGCCGATCTTCTGCAATCCCAGCAACGCAAGCTGGCAGGTCGGATCGCCCCAGTTGCACAGGAACTGCATGAAGCCGCCGTTGTTGATGTCGGCCTCCATGCGCCACAACGCCACCAGCTCCTGGTCGCGCGGCGACAGCCGGTCCAGCTGCCAGTCGGCCGCCTTCAGCGTGGCCAGGGCGCGTTCGTAGAATTCGTCCCACAGCAGGTCGCGCACGTTCAGCATGCCCTCGGGCGACGGCGCCCACAGCGCCGGCCATACCAGGCCATGATCGCCGTCCACCAGCTGCCATTGCTCGCGCTCGGCCGGCGTGGCCTTCTGCAGCCGGATGTGGCGGCCGACGGCCTCGTGCAACGTGCGGCCATTGGCCAGCGTCAGCACAAGATGGGTATCGGTCAGCGCAACGTGGCGGATACGATAATCGGGCATGCGGTATCTTCCTGGAACGGGACTGGGGCGGCCGGACATTATCACCGCTGCCATGGCAAAATCGCCGCGTTCTCGACAGCCCCCCTGCAATCCCGGAGTTCGACCTCATGGCAAGTATCGCGGATCTCGGCAATTTTCCCGACGTGCCGCCGTTCGTCGCCGCGCTTCTGGCCGGCGACATCGCCGCGCTCGATGCATTCCTGGCGGACGGGGCGGATATCGACGCGGCCATCGCGCTGAGCCCGCACGTGCAGGCCGCTCCCATCGCGCTGGCGCTCGCGGCCAATGCGGCTGCGTCGGTCCATTGGCTGGTCGAACGCGGCACCAGGCTGAATCACCCGCAGGCGCCCGCCTTCGTGCTGGCCGCCCGCTATGGCACCCCGGACCTGATGCGTTATCTGGCCGAGCATGGCGCCGACGTTCACGCCCGGCGAAAAGTCGGCGGCGATGCCTATCAACAGGCGCTGTACGGCAAGAAAACCAGGCATCTGCCCGTCATCGACGCCCTGGGGCACAGCGTGGCCGAACACGGCGGCGAGGCCTTCCGCGCCGCGGTCTTCAACCGCAACCAGCAGGCCGTGGCATTTTTTCTGGCGCACGGCGTGGACGTCAATTTCCGCGAGCGGGACCAGGTGTTTTCCGATAGCGCGACCCCGTTGCTGGTCGCCGCGCGCAATCGCGACGCGAAAATGTGCCGCCTGCTGATCGAACATGGCGCTGACGTCGCCTTGAGCAATCGCGATGGCGAGCGCCCCTATACGGTCGCCGTCGAACAGGGCGACACGGCGCTGGCGGCGTATTTCAAATCGCTGGAAGCTCCCGAACTGCACAGCGTTGCCAACAAGCTGCATGAACTCAAGCCGTACAAGCTGTCTTCGGAATTGCTCGATTTCCTGCAGGGCGAACAACGCCGCATCGAATTGCCGGACAGCGATTTCGGCTTCGTGGAATTCTTTACGCTCACCGACACCATCACGATGCAGGCCGGGCGCAGGAAGGTGCTGCGCCTGAGCCGCGCCACCGGCGACTATGCCGACACCCTGCTGGTCTGGAATCCCAAGACCCAATGCGTCGGCTATTGGGATATCGAACACGAGGAATACGGTGACATCGCCTCGTTCAGCGATTTCATGGCGGCGCCGGCCCTGCACATGAACCGCATCCTCGACGGCGAATAGGGCCGCCGGGCGCCTTGCCGGCGGCGCGCCTGGCGGCTGGGCGCGGCGCCGCGCAGCTCATCGTTCATCGCATTGCGCCGCACACTGTTACGCCTGTCTTCGATTCCCTTCTGCTACCGTAAAGCGTGGCCCGGCCGCGGCTTTCCCGGCGCTGGCGCCGCGCCCGCACAGCCCCCAGACGGAGACCGACGATGACGCGCCCTTCCGAGTCCACGCCGCTGATTGGCGTGATCCCGCCCTACGTCCTGGACCGCCTCGCGCAGCACACCGATCAGCGCGTCAGCATGCCCGCCGTCAAGACCCTGATCCTGGACCAGCAGCAGCGCGGACTGCGCGAACTGGCCGCACAGCCGGCCCGCGCGCACCTGACCGACCCGCGCCCGCGCGCCACCGCCGGCACGCCGCAGCGCGCGGTGCACGACGCCGAAAACCGCACCACCCTGCCCGGCCGGCTGGTGCGTGCCGAGGGCGCCCCGGCCAGCCGCGATGCCGCGGTGGACGAGGCCTACGCGCATCTGGGCGCCACCTACAAACTCTTCCGGGACATCTACCAGCGCGACTCGATCGACGGCAGCGGCCTGCCGCTGGTGGGTTCCGTGCACTACGGCGAAGACTACGACAACGCCTTCTGGAACGGCGCCCAGATGGTGTTTGGCGATGGCGACGGCGAGATCTTCAACCGCTTCACGGTGGCCGTGGACATCATCGGCCACGAGCTCACGCACGGCGTCATCGACACGGAAGCAGCGCTGGCCTACCAGGGCCAGTCCGGCGCCCTGAACGAATCGCTGTGCGACGTGTTCGGCGCGCTGATCAAGCAATATGCACTGGGCCAGAAGGCGCGCGAAGCCGACTGGCTGGTCGGCCAGGGGCTGTTCCTGCCCAAGGTGCAGGCACGCGCGTTGCGCTCGATGGCCGAGCCCGGCAGCGCCTACGATGACCCCGTGCTGGGCAAGGACCCGCAACCGGCCCACATGAACGCCTATGTCGACACGCCGCGCGACAACGGCGGCGTCCACATCAATTCCGGCATCCCCAACCGCGCCTTCCATCTGGCCGCCACCGCGCTGGACGGGCCGGCCTGGGCCGTCGCCGGCCGCATCTGGTACGACACGCTATGCGACAGGCGGCTGCGCCACGACGCCGACTTCTCCGCCTTCGCACGCCTGACCGTTGACATCGCCCGCACGCATCACGGCGCCGCGGCGCACAAGGCCGTAGCGGCCGCCTGGGCCGCGGTGGGAGTGCCGGCATGATCGACCTGCCCCCGCTTGAGTTCGCGCTGCGCGTGAGCCTGACCCGCGAAGGCGGCCTGGCCTACCTGCCCGGCCTGGCGCAACCGCGCAGCATCGACCTGACCGCGTGTCCGGACAGCCTGCGCCAGGAAGTGGGCGACGCGCTGCGGCGATCCGCCCCGCTGGCCTCGCCGGAATGCGGCAGGCCAGGCGGCGACCAGCGTTATTTCCATGTGGAGCTGGTGTTCCGCGATCCGGTCGGCGGCGATACCGCCAGCCTGGTGTTCGACGTGCCGGAAGCCGAGGCCCCCGACACGCTGGTGCGGCTGTGGCGCGCGCAGGGGGCCAAGCCCTGAGGGCGGGGCCTTGACACCCTCGCCCCGCCAGACGCCCTTGTCGCCCTGTCAGCTCGCCTTGCCGCCGGCCGCGTCGTGCCGGCGGAACTGACCGATCTGGATGGCGCGGCCCGCCAGCAGCCCGATGCCCGCCATCACCAGGCACAGCACGGCGCACAGGCCCAGCGCCACAGACCAGCCGCCCAGGTGATCGTGCAGGGCGCCGACCAGCGCCGGGCCGCTGGCCGCGAACAGGTAGCCCACGCATTGCGCCATGCCCGACAGCGCCGCCGCCTGCTGCGCGTGGCTGGCGCGCAGCCCCACGAACATCAGGCCCAGGATGATGCCGCCGCCCGTGCCCAGGCCCAGGAACACGATCCACAGCGTGGCCCAGGCGGGTGCCAGAATCAGGCCGGCCAGCGCCACGAATGACGCCCCCGCCGAGCAGAACGCCGCGGCGCGCTGGTCTTTCATCCGGCGCACCACCGGCGTCAGGAACAGGGCCGGCCCGGCCGACATCAGCTGCAACAGGCCATGCAGCGAACCGGCGCGCTCGGCCGAATAGCCCGCGTCGCGCAGGATCGCCGGCAGCCAGCTCACCGCCACGTAGAACACGAAGGAATTGATGCCCAGGTACAGCGTCACCTGCCAGGCCAGCGGCGAATGCCACAACCGGCCGCCGTGAGGCGCGTGAGCCGTGGTGGCCGCGGGCGGCGTGTGGTTGGCCAGTTGCGGCAGCCACAGCAACAGCGCCACGAGCGGCACCACCAGCAGGCACAGCGAGGAAAAGCGCCAGTCGCCGCCAGCCAGCGTGGCCAGCGGCACCGCCAGCGCAGAGGCGGCGCCGGCCGCGATGCTCATGGTCAGCACGTAGGCCGAGGTCAGCCCGGCCACGCGCTGCGGAAAATCGCGCTTGAGCAGGCTGGGCAGCAGCACGTTGCCGATGGCGATGCCGGCGCCGATGACGGCGGTGCCGGCATACAGGGCCCAGGCCGCGCCCTGGCTGCGCAGCACGATGCCTGCGGCGACCACCACCATCGCCGCGAACAAGGTGCGTTCCAGCCCGTGGCGGCGCGCCATGCCGGCCGCCACCAGCGACACAATGGCGAACGCCAGCAGCGGCAGCGCGATCAGCATGCCTGCGGCGGACGATGACAGGCCGAGTTGCCCGCGGATCAGGCCGATCAGCGGCGCCACGCCGGTAAACGGCGCGCGCAGGGCCATGGCGATGCAGAGGATGCCCACGATCAGCAGGACGGGGCGCTGGGAAGCGAGAGAGGGAGCAGGAGCATTCATGCCGCAAGCTTAAGCAATGGCGCGACTGCTGAATTTCGAGATAATGACAAAATATCCCCAAATCCTGCCAAGCCTGGTCCTGCCATGTATCCCCCGGAAGAACACAGCCCCTACTTCGACCCCGACACGCCATCGCAATGGACCTACGCGATGCGGGTGGATGCGGCCAGGAACGAACACGAGTCCCCGACCCACCGCCACCGCATGGGGCAACTGGTACTGTCGTTGCAGGGCGGCGTCACCAGCTTCGTGCCGCAAGGCTTGTGGATGGTGCCGCCGGGCAGCGCCGTCTGGATTCCCGGCGGCGTGCCGCACAGCAACCGGATCACCGACAACGGCCGGGTCTGCTTCCTGTTCGTGCCGGCCGACACGCCCGGCCTGCCCGGCCAGTGCTGCACCCTGGCCATCACGCCGCTGGTGCGTGAAATGGTGGCCTACCTGGCCGACCTGGCACCCGCCGCCACCGCGGATCCCGCCAACCGCCGGCTGGCCGGCGTGCTGGTCGAACAGCTGGCGCAATTGCCCACCGAGCAATTGCACCTGCCACTGTCGGATCATCCGCGCCTGCGAGAGATCGCCGCCGCCCTGCGCGCCGATCCGGCGGACCGCAGCACGGTGGCCGAATGGGGCCGGCGCCTGGCCATGAGCGAGCGCACGCTGGCGCGCCTGGTGCGGCAGGAGGTCGGCATGAGCTTTGGCCGCTGGCGCCAGCAGATGCATATCGTGATGGCGCTGCAACGCCTGTCCTCGGGCGTCTCGGTGCAGCGCACGGCGGAAGACCTGGGCTACGAATCGGTCAGCGCCTTCATCACCATGTTCCGCAAGGCCCTGGGCCAGACGCCTGCCCGCTACTTCTCGGACAAAACCGACGAGCGCACGGCAGCCTGAGGCCATCGCGCCCGGGCGGTTGCCATACCGGCGGAACCGCGGCTTACTTGGGCCCGGCCACCAGGAACAGGCGGGGGAACGGCAGCAGCACGGTGCCGTCCGCCAAGGCCGGATAGGCGCGGCTGATCTCGTCCTGGTAGCGCGCCAGAAAGGCGGCCTGCTCGTCCGCGTCCAGCTTGTTCAGGTAGGGCCGCAGCGCCGTTCCCTTGAACCATTCCACCACCGCCTGCGCGCCCGCCAGCGGGTGCAGGTAGGTCGTGCGCCACACGTCCAGCCGGCCGCAATGCGGCTTGAGCAATTCGTAGTACCAGGCCGCGCTATGCCGCGGCGGATGCTTGACGCCGCCGATCCTGGCCGCCCAGGGGCCGTCGGCGGCCACCTGGCGCGCCAGCCGGTGGGCCGGTTCTTCCAGGTTGTCCGGCGTCTGTACCGCCAGGCTGCCGCCGGGCGCCAGCTTGCTGACCAGGCGCGGATACAGCGTCTCGTGGTCGGGCACCCATTGCAGCGCGGCATTGGCCAGGATCACGTCGTACTGGCGCGGCGGATTCCAGGTTTCGATATCGGCCAGCTCGAACGCGATGCCGGGCAGGCGCTTCCTGGCGGCCTGCACCATGTCATCGGAACTATCCATGCCGGTCACCGCCGCCGTCGGGTAGCGGCTGGCCAGCACTTCGGTGGAATTGCCCGGACCGCAGCCCAGGTCGACCGCGGTGACCACGTCCTCATTGGGGAGCGCGGCAACCAGGTCGCGCACCGGACGCGTGCGTTCATTTTCAAAGGCGGAATACTGTTTGGCGGACCAGCTCATGACGGCTCCTTCGGGGGTCTGTATATGCCCTGCACTCTACGCCGCGCGATTTCATATTACAAATATATAGTCGGTGCACATCCGATATTCCACCGATATGTATTTACCCTGTCAGAATGCGGCTACCGCCTCATCGGAACCCGCGAATGACCCGTCTGGTCCTGTTACCCGGCATGGATGGCACGGGCGAGCTGTTTGCCCCGCTGCTGTCCGCCTTGCCTGCCGACCCGCCCCCCGTCGTGCTGCGCTATCCCGGCGCCGAAGCGCTGGACTACGCCAGCCTGGAGACGCGCGTACGCCTGGCCCTGCCCACGGACGCGCCGTTCGTGCTGCTGGCCGAATCGTTTTCCGGACCGCTGGGCGCGGCCATCGCGGCTACGCCGCCGCCAAACCTGCGCGGCCTGATCCTGTGCGCCTCGTTCGTGCGCTCGCCCCTGCCGCGCCTGGCCCTGGCGCGTCCGCTGGCCGACTGGCTGCCCGTGACCTGGCTGCCTCGCCGGGGGCTGCACGCCCTGCTGCTCGGTCCCTACGCCACGCCAGGGCTGCGCGGCGCGGTGGATGACGCGGTGGCGCAGGTCGCCCCCGCCGTCATGCGCGCCCGCCTCAAGGCCGTGATGAGCGCGGACCAGACCGCCGCCTTCGCCACGGTGCGCCTGCCGGTGCTGTACCTGCGCGCCCGCCACGACCGGCTGGTGTCGTCTGCCGCCGCCGCGCTGGTCCAGCGCCTGGCGCCACAGACCCGCATCGTCGACATCGACGCGCCCCACTGCCTGCTGCAGGCCGCGCCCCGCCCCGCGGCCGAGGCCATCGCCGGCTTTCTGCGCACGCTGGAGCCGGCCGCTGCCGGCAACGCGCCCGCGCCATGAAAAAAGCCCCGGGCCCGCCAGTTGGCGGGCCCGGGGCCGACACACGGCTCGCGATTATTCCGTCTTCAGTTCAGGCTGCTCCCCGCCCGAGCGGGTTTTCCACAGCGAGAACAGCACGCCGCCCGCGATCAGGCCGAAGGTCACCGACAGCGACACCACCGCCGGAATCTTGCCGATGAAACCCACCAGGAAGATCTTGGTGCCGATGAACACCAGAACCAGCGACAGCGCGTACTTCAGGTAATGGAAGCGGTGGATCATCGCCGCCAGCGCGAAATACAGCGCACGCAGGCCCAGGATCGCGAAGATGTTGCTGGTGTACACGATGAACGGGTCGGTGGTGATGGCGAAGATCGCCGGCACCGAATCCACCGCGAACAACAGGTCCACGAACTCGATCAATACCAGGGCCAGGAACAGCGGCGTGGCCCAACGCACCGGCTTGGACGTCGCCGGGTCCGGCTCGCGCACCCAGAAGGCGTTGCCGCGCAGCCCATCCGTCACCCGCATGCGGCGCTTGAGGAACTTCAGGATCGGGTTGGTGGCGATGTCCGGCTCCTGGTCCGCGATCATCCACATCTTGATGCCCGTGAACACCAGGAACGCGCCGAACAGATACATCAACCAGCCGAAGTTGCTGACCAGCGCGGCGCCCAGGCCGATCATGATGGCGCGCAACACGATCACCCCCAGGATGCCCCAGAACAGCACGCGGTGCTGGAACTGGCGCGGGATGGCAAAGAAGCTGAAGATCAGCGCGATCACGAAGACGTTATCCAGCGACAGCGACTTCTCGATCAGGAACCCCGTGTAGTAGGCCATGCCGCTGGTCGGGCCCATCTGCCACCAGACCCAGCCGCCGAACAGCAGGGCCGCGGTGATGTAGCCGGCCGACAACAGCAGGCTTTCACGCACCCCGATCTCGCGGTCGTCCTTGTGCAGGACGCCCAGGTCAAAAGCCAGCAGGGCCGCGACGATGCCCATGAAGAGCAGCCAGCTCCAGGCCGGCGTGCCGACGAAGTCGGTATGAAGAAATGAGAGCAAGGCTTCCATGATGTTCCCGCTTGTGTTCGAAGGCCCTCATGATCCGGATCCTGGGCCGATGGAGAAATCAGCCTGAAAGTGAGTTATGGTTCGAAAAAACCGAAGTGAATCGCACCATGCTCAATTATCGTCATCTCTACTACTTCTGGATGGTCGCCAAGGAAGGCGGCTTTTCCCGCGCCGCCGAGCGGCTGGACATGGCCATCCAGACCATCAGCGCCCAGGTGCGCGAGCTGGAAAAGAACCTGGGCCACCAGTTGCTGCGCCCCGCCGGGCGCGGTGTGGCCTTGACCGACGCAGGCCAGGCCGCCTTTGCCCGCGCCGAAGAGATCTTCCAGATCGGCCAGGAACTGCCCCAGGAGGTGCGCGCGGCCGCTACCAAGCCGGTGATCCGGCTGTCGGTGGGCCTGTCGGACGGTATTTCCAAACTGGCGGCCCATGCGCTGCTGGGCCCGGTGCTGGACACGCCCGACCTGCGCCTGACCTGCCACGAAGGGGAGGTCGAGGAGCTGATGGGCGAGCTGGCCCGCCACCACCTGGACCTGGTGCTTGCCGGCCAGGGCGCGCCGGCCAACCCCAACCTGCGCCTGATCAGCGACCGGCTGGTGTCATCGCCGGTGGACTGGTACGGCCCGGCGCGGCTGGTGCGCAAGGCGGAGACGCAGGATTTCCCGCACTGCCTGGAACGCCTGCCGGTGCTGCTGCCCACCGGCCATTCGGTGCTGCGCCAGACGCTGGACCGCTGGTTCAACGAACAGGGACTGCGGCCCAATGTGGTGGGAGAATTCGAAGACAGCGCGCTGATGTCGGTCTTTGCCGCCCGCGGACTGGGGGTGTTTCCGCTCAGCCGCCTGGGGGGGGACGACGTCGGCCTGTTGCGCGGCCTGCGGCCGCTGGCCCGCTGCGACAGCGTGCACGAGGAAATCTACGCCATCCGCAACCGCCGGGGCCAGCACCACCCGCTGGTGCAGCAGATCCTGGCCCAGGCCAGAAGCCTGTCCCAGGCCTGAACTTCGGTTTTTTCTTAATTATTGTCACAAAGACGCTGGTTTTTCAGAATCTGAATCCGCTCTATCGTGGCGTTTCATTTCTTGAATCATCGGAGTACCCACACAATGAAGAAAATCATCTGGCTCGCTTTCGCCGTGCTGGCCGCGCTATGGACCGGACTGGTGGCGCTCACGCTGCAACTCGCGGACTGGGTGCTGGCAACGGTCGCCACCGCGCAGGTGCCTGGCAGCGCGGCGCTGCAATCCTCGCAATGGGTCGCCCCCGCCTGGGCCGCGCCCTGGGCGGACGCCGGCCTGATCCAATCGCTGCAATCGAGCCTGCTCTGGCTGGTGCAGGCCCTGAACCAGGTGCTGCCGGCCGCCGGCAGCCTGGGCACCTGGATCTCGGTGCTGGGGTGGATCTTCTGGGGCTTCATCATGGCCGCGCTGCTGGTGCTGGCGCTGATCCTGCATTGGCTGGCCGGCAAGCGGGCCCAGGCCGACGGCCCCGGCCGTCAAGTGGTGTAATAAGGCAGGCATCGCGGCGTCCCGGCGCGCTGCCTCCTTACAGGAGCGTACCGTGCCGTCCCGCCTATTCCGCGCCGCCAGCCTGCCCGCCGCCGTCTTTCTGGCCGGGTTCGCTACCGCCCATGCGAACCCGGCCGCCACCGCTTACGGCGTCGACGTCTGCACGCTGACGGGCACGTCGGGCCAATACAGCGTACGGGTGCAAAACGCCGGCACGGCGCCGCTGGCCCGTATCGACGTCACCGGCGTACGACTGGATGCGGGCGGCCAGCCGCAAGGCGACATCCACGTCAGCCTGACCGCCATCCCGCCCGGCAAATATGACACTGCCATCCTGGCGCGCCACGGCGAATCCGCGGCGCTGGTCAGCATCGCCACCTACCTGTCCGTCAACGGCGCCGACACGCCTCAGCAGGAACTGTTCGCCGGCAAGGTCGCGCATGTCTCGCCCGGCGCGCCATTGCAATACACGCTGGCGCCGCTGGCCTTGCGCGGCTGGACAGTGGCCTATGGCGGCCCCAACGTTCCCAAGCTGGACGCGGGCAGCGCCGTGCTGCTGGCCTACCCGGCGCGCAGCGGCAAGAAACTGGATAGCCGGCCCGAAACCGGCCGCTCACCGACCAACGTCGTGCCGCTGGCGCCCTGCCCCGCACCGCGCGGCAAGTAGCGCACCGCGCAGGGGCGGCGGCATCGCGCCACCGCTTGCGCAGCCCGGGTCCTAGGTACCGTTCAGCAGATCGCGCTCGTTCAGCAGCGCATAGACGATCTCGGGTTTGTTGTCGAAGCCGCGGCGAATGGCCGCCGGAATCGACGAACGCGTCTTGCGGCACAGGCCCGGCTGGGCATCGAGCTGGATGGCGATGCCGCGCGAGGTGCGCACTTCGTTGTCGCTGGGGGTGATGCGCACCACGATGCCCAGTTGCGCGTGCATGCGGCCCTGCATGGCGCGCAGGTCTTCCAGGCTGTCGATACGCTCCAGCCGCGCCACCAGGATCTTTTCCTGCTCTTTGGTCAGCATGAGAATGCGCGCGTCCGCCGCCGGATCGGCCAGCAGCCGGTCGCGGTCGCATTCACAGGCGCCCGGGGGACATTCTTGACGGATGGGAAACGGCAGGTTCATGGCACGCATCGCAAGCTTTCCGTCGATTCTACTCAGGAACGCGGTCGCCCCGCTAAGGCATAATTCGCCGAAACGAAGATCCGGGAGGCAGTGCCTTGAAGACGTTTCTGCTCGCGGCCGCACTGGCCATCGCCGGCGCCAACGCGTACGCGCGGGATATCCCCTACGCCATCAAGCCGGACGTGCCGGCGGTCGTGACCATCGACGGCAGCGGCACGCAACGCGTCAGCGTGCGCGTGCGCGGCGGCGCCCCGCAGGAACTGGCGCGCCTGGACGACGAGGCCGTCGACCAGGTCCAGACCCCCGACATCAATCACGACGGCTACCGCGATCTGGTCATCGGCCAGAGCGGCGGCAGTACCCAGCTCTATGCGCGTCTGTTCCTGTACCGCCCCAAGGACGGCACCTTCCAGGAAATCCGGCATCCCGCGCCCGACAGCAGCCCTTGCCACCAGTTCGTGAACCCCGTATTCGACCCGAAGCGGGCCGCCTTCTCGGTGGGGTGCCGCTATGGCGCGGACAGTTATGGATCCGAGGACTACGTGCTGCGTCCCGACGGCACGGCGCGCCCGGTGCATTGGATGAGCCGGGCGCTGTTCGACCTGGAAGACGAGACGTTCGAGGTCAACACCCGTTTCGACGACAAGGGCGCGGTGGCGCACATCCAGATCGATGGCGAAGGCTCGCCGCTGGACGGCGACAGCCGGGTGCCGGTCAGCCGGCTGGACCTGTACGACGCGCCCGACATCAAGGCGCCCGTGACCCGGACCGCCCAAGCCGGCGAGCGTCTGGACGTGGTCGCGCTGCGTCCGCAGTGGCTGCAGGTGCGCTATCCGGCCGGCCAGGCGGATGCGCCGCTGAAATGGGTGCGCTACGCCGACCTGAAGATCGACAAGCACGCCTACGCGCCGCAACAGCGCGCGCCGATGCAGGGGCTGCAACTGTCGGTGCGCGGCCACCTGGGCACACAGCTTTACGAAGCCGGCGGCCGTTTCACGCTATATGTGACGAACCTCGATCCGAGCCCGGCGACGCTGGCGTCGCCGCGCATCTGGCTGTTGTTCACCGACGCGCAGGGCCGCCGCACGTTGCAGCCCTTGTACACGCGGACGCCGGTCACGCTGGGCCCGCCCGCCCCGCCCCCCGCGCCGGTGACCGAATCCTATCCGTCCACGGCGCAGGACCGCCCTGCGTCGCCTCGCGCCGCGGGCCCGCGCCACGTGGCGGATTGGGCCGACGACCCGGTGGTGTGGCGCGCAGGCGAAGACGGTACGCTGCAATACCAGGTCAGCGCCGGCAATGGCCAGTACGTCCCGTTCTTTCCCGATCTGGCCCCGGGCCGCTATCGCCTGGCCGTCGTGCTGACCGACCCGGGGCTGCAAACGCCGGTCTATTCGAACGAAATCGAAGTCGACTACCCATTCCCGAAACGCCCCTCCTGATCTCCTGCCGATGCCCCAAGCCTTGAAGGCCTCTTTACCCAGGCGGTTGCTGCGCGCCTTCGCCGCCGTGGTCGCGCTGGTCCTGATTTGCGCCGGCGGCCTGACCGCCATGGGCCTGTACGCTGATGCCCCCGCCGCCGACGTGGCGGTGGTGCTGGGCAATACCGTGGCTGCCGACGGCCAGCCCTCGGCGCGGCTGGCCGCCCGGCTGGACCGCGCCTATGACTGCTACGCGGCCTCGCAATGCCGCATCGTCTTCGTCAGCGGCGGCGTGGACCCGGCCGGCCACGACGAGGCCGCGGTGATGCGCGGCTACCTGCTGGCGCGCGGCGTACCGCCCGACCGCGTCGTGGCGGACAGCCAGGGCAACGACAGCTGGGCCACCGCCCGCCATGCCAGCGCCTACATGCGCGAACATGGCTATGCCAGCGCCACGGCCATCACGCAGTATTTCCATGTGCCGCGCACGATGCTGGCGCTCAAGCGTCACGGCGTGCGCGAGGTCGGCGGCGCCTCGCCCCGGTTCTTCGAGGCCCGCGACCTGTATTCGATTTTTCGCGAGCTGCCGGCCATCGCCTGGTACGCCGTGCGGCCGCTATAGTTCCGTATCTTCCCCCCCTTCGCAGACGACCCCGTGCATATCTTCCACAACCCTGTCCACGGCAAACACGATGGCCGCCAGGAAATGTTCCGCGGCAAATTGGTGCCCTGTCACGAAACCCCGGCGCGGCTGGAATATGTGCTGGATGCGCTGCGCCAGCGCGGCATCGGCGCGCTGCAAGCGCCGTCCGCGGCCGACATGGACCTGATCCGGCGCGTGCACAGCCCGCGCTACGTGGACTTCCTGCAACGCGCGTGGGCCGACTGGATCGCGCTGGACCCGGCCAATGCCGACCTGGATATCCTGCCGTCGGTGTGGCCGGTGCGGGGTTTTCGCCACGACATCTCGCCCACCAATTTCGCCGCGCAGGTCGGCCTGTTTTCCTTCGACAGCGGCAGCCCGCTGACCGCCGGCACCTGGGAGGCCGCCACGGCCGGCGCGGCCTGCGCCATCGACGCGGCGCGTGCGGTGTCCGCCGCCGGCGGCCCGCAAGCCGCCATGGCGTTGACACGCCCCCCCGGCCACCACGCCGGCGCGGATTTCTTTGGCGGCTATTGCTTCCTGAACAACGCGGCGCTGGCCGCCCAGGCGCTGCGCGAGGCCGGCGCCGAGCGCGTGGCCGTGCTGGATATCGACTACCACCATGGCAACGGCACGCAGAGCATTTTCTACGAGCGCGGCGACGTGCTGACGGTGTCGGTGCATGGCGACCCCACCACCGAATACCCCTTCTTCCTGGGCTATGCCGACGAATCCGGCCAGGGCGCGGGCGCCGGCTGCAACCTGAACCTGCCGCTGCCCGCCGGCACCGATTTTGCCGCCTGGACGCAGGCGCTGGACCAAGGCATCGCCGCCGTCCGCCGCTTCAGGGCGGACGCGGTCGTCATCGCACTGGGAGTGGACACCTATGCAGGCGACCCGATCTCCAAGTTCACGCTGCTAAGCGCCGACTACTTCCAGGTCGGCGCGCGCCTGGCGCAGCTGGGCCTGCCCGCCGTGTTCACGATGGAAGGCGGCTACGCGGTCGCCGACGTCGGCATCAACGTCGCCAACGTGCTGGAAGGCTACGCCGGCTGAGCCGCCGCGCGCATCCGTTGCCACAGGGCGTCGACGGCGGGGCGCGCGTCGTTGCGGTCCTTGAACGCCAGGATCGCCACCTCGATGTCCCAGGCGCGGTTGGCCACCGGCTGCAAGTCGGCCGCTGGCAGCCTTTGCAACGCACTGTCGGCCAGCCAGGCCACGCCCAGGCCCTGCGCCGCCATGTCGCCAAGCACATCAGACATCTCGGCCTCGAACAGCCGCACGCCATGCAGCGGCTCCGGCCCGCTTTCGATCGCGGCGTCGATCAACCGCGCGAAATAGACGCTGGGCGAATACATCAACAACGGCACCGGCCGAGTGGTGGTGCCGGGCAGATCCAGGCCGTCACGCGCGATCAGCACGCGCGATGCATAGGGCCGTATCAATTCATGGCCCAAGGTCAGGCTTTCGTAGCGGGCGGCATCCAGCGGCAAGGGCTGCGACAGCTGGTGAAAGCAGATCAGCAGGTCGGCCGTGCCCGATGTGAAGGCCGAGCGGGATCACGCGGCCTTCGCCGCCCGCCGCCACCACAAGGCCTCGAACAGCCACAGCAACGGCCAGGCCAGCAACAGCACCGCCAGCAGCGTCGGCATCCAGGCCACGGCGGTATGGCCGCCTTGCAGCAGGGCCGGGCTGTAGAGCAGGAAGGCCGAAACGAACCCCCGCGACCAGATATCGCGAAAACCTGGCCCGCGGCCCAGCGCCGCCGCCAGCATGCACACGATCACGAACAACACATCGCCCGCGCCGACATACCAGGCAGGCAACACCCGCGCATCCAGGGGACGATAGAGGGCGATGGCAGCCAGCACCGCGCCCAGCACCAGGGCGCGCGCCAGCCGCAATGAAGGAAGGGATGCCTGATCGCGCGATGCCGTCATGCCGGGATCAGTCGCGCGTTTCCAGCGCCTTGTTGATCCGCAGCGCCAGCAGCGTGCAGGCCGTGCCGGACAGCAGATAGATGCTGACCGCCACCAGCCCGAACCGCGCCGACAGCCCCAGCGCCACCAGCGGCGCGAACGCCGCGCCGATCAGCCAGGCCATGTCGGTGGTGAGCGCCGCGCCGGTGTAGCGGAAACGCTTGTTGAAGTTGGCCGTGACGGTGCCGGACGCCTGCCCGTAAGACAGGCCCAGCAATGCGAAGCCGATCAGGATGAAGGCGTCCTGCGCCTTGGGGCTGCCGCCCAGCAGCCACGGCGTGAACAGCGCGAACACGCCGATCAGCCCCGCGAGCACGCCCAAGGTGGTGCGCCGGCCGATGCGGTCGGCGATCCAGCCCGAGGCGATGGTGCCCAGAATGCCGACGAACGCACCGACGATCTGCACGATCAGCACATCGGAAATCTGCTGCGTGGCGCTGACCGCGATCCAGGACAGCGGGAATACCGTCACCAGGTGGAACAGCGCGTAGCTGGCCAGCGCCGCAAAGGCGCCCAGGAACAGGTTGTAGCCCTGTTCGCGCACCATTTTCGTGGTGCTGATGGGTTCGAGTTCGCCTTCTTCGAGCAGTTGGGTGTATTCCTCGGTGAGCACCAGGCGCAGCCGCGCGAACAGTGCGACCACGTTGATGGCGAAGGCCACGAAGAACGGATAGCGCC
>NZ_JAELTJ010000852.1 GCF_016428805.1 Achromobacter sp. ASV32 | reverse complement strand
CCCCCCCCCCCCCCCCCCCCCCCCCCCCCCCCCCCCCCCCCCCCCCCCCCCCCCCCCCCCCCCCCCCTCTTCCACCCCCCCCCCCCCCCCCGAGACCCACACAACCGCATCGTCGTCGGCAGCGTCAGATGTGTATAAGAGACAGCGAGAAGGGGATGCGAGGGATCCAAGTGTAAAAGGCAAAAGCCAGGAACGCGCCAAAAATGAGGAAAACTATTCCAGCAGAATAGTACTTCTTGTATAGATAGAAGCTGTCTCTTATACACATCTCCGAGCCCACGAGACCTAATAACCGATCTCGTATGCCGTAGTATGCTTTAAAAAAGGGGGGGGGGGGGGGGGGGGGGGGGGGGGGGGGGGGGGGGGGGGGGGGGGGGGGGGGGGGGGGGGGGGGGG
>NZ_JAELTJ010000851.1 GCF_016428805.1 Achromobacter sp. ASV32 | reverse complement strand
GTGGTAGAGAGCTCGCGTATTACGCGGAAGCTGTTGACTAGGAACGAGTTTCGTAAGTAGAGTTCCCTATGTAGCTTCTTGTCCCGCATCGATGGAGGGAACTGTGGTTCCGTTACCTAGACAAATCCGCGTAAGTAACGGCGCCCTACTAGCCATGTTACTAGCATAGTCGCCTCACTTACCTTATATGTATCTGCCTTATAGCGGAATGGGTTGATAATGGGAGCCTAAAACTGTATTTTAAAGAAGGTTAGGAGGTGGTTGTGTTTGTAATTTGCGCCGTGACTAGTATTAACCCTGTCTCTTATACACATCTGACGCTGCCGACGACGATGCGGTTGTGTAGATCTCGGTGGTGGCGGTATCATTAAAAAGGGGGGGGGGGGGGGGGGGGGG
>NZ_JAELTJ010000850.1 GCF_016428805.1 Achromobacter sp. ASV32 | reverse complement strand
TATAAGAGACAGGCGCTCGGTTTCTTGTCTTTGCTCTTTTTCTTGTCTTTATCTGGAACCAACTCTCTCTCCATTTTATTTTCGAGACTCGTTCGTCCCTTATTCGACTCTTTGCCGGCAGAATCTGTAGACGGCCGTGGAGCAGTGTCGTCGCGAAGGAGGTTAGGTGTTAGGCTAATCTTCTTGGTCTCTTCGTCGTTGAAGAAAGAATCTGTGTTGCGAACGGTTCCGTTTCTGGATCTGCCATGTCCCTCTGCCCTTTCATGGACAATCTCCTCTACAGAGCTGGTTTCATCTTCGTCATTGTCGGAACCATCGCCGTCTCCCTTGGCAGAAGCGGCTACTGGTTTAGTGGTTCCTTCGGCAGACTCTTGTACTTGCTGTGCGTCTTTTACG
>NZ_JAELTJ010000849.1 GCF_016428805.1 Achromobacter sp. ASV32 | reverse complement strand
GGCGTTATGTTTTGGATCACTGGATATCACAACCACTATTGACGGCATAAAGCGTTTTGCGAGTGATGATGGCTTGCTTCGTTGGAGTTTTGAGGAAATAAAATCGCTTTTTTTTCTGCGGCATGAAAAGAATATCGAAAGTCATGGATATATGAAAGTGTGTGGAAGTTAGACAGCAGATTGATGTACAGCAATATATCTTGAA
Organism: Achromobacter sp. ASV32; assembly: GCF_016428805.1. Lineage (GTDB taxonomy): Bacteria > Pseudomonadota > Gammaproteobacteria > Burkholderiales > Burkholderiaceae_B > Achromobacter. The sequence goes on along the minus strand of NZ_JAELTJ010000849.1, from coordinate 191 downwards.
ACCCTTGTGGCTGCTATCACGGCAAGTTATATCTGAGACCATTCGTGTGTTATTCCTTTTTAAACTATTGCAAACTACTAAACATAGGAAAATGCCAACCATAGAAACTGCAAACGCTGTTTGTGTTTTTGTTTCTTGCCTACGCAGCCGTCTTATTCCCGTTGTTACCTTCATCGATAGGTGTCATATAC
>NZ_JAELTJ010000848.1 GCF_016428805.1 Achromobacter sp. ASV32 | reverse complement strand
GAAGTGGGATTTGTTTCCCAATGTGCCAAAGTCTCGATCAACGAGAGCCAGGGCCATCGATTGGGCTGGTGGGCATGCTGATGCGGGCATGGCCAAGTTCTGTGCTCCCTGTTCGTCGTAGAGCTGGTCGCATCGTCTCTATATTGAGCTCGCCTGGAGCATGTAGGCTGTGCTGGGTGCTCTTGGGGCTGCCCATGACTTTGCGCGGTGGGCTCATGTCAACGCCCTTCATGCTGCCTGGGTTGCTCGTCGGTGGGCTGGTGCCAGGTCCTTGGCTGGAGACTGGTGATCGGATCGGGGATGGCGAGCGGTTCAACACGGCAGACGGCAGCGAGGTGAGGCCGGCGAGGTTCACATTGGCGCGGGACACCGTGCTTGCAAGGGTGGTGCTGTGCTC
>NZ_JAELTJ010000847.1 GCF_016428805.1 Achromobacter sp. ASV32 | reverse complement strand
CCTCCTAAGTGAGTGGGCTAAGCTGGTGGTGTGCAGCGGCGCCAAAAGCTTGCAGAAGCGCTTCTGCACCAGGGGGCACGAATCGCAGAGCGCGTCGAGATTGGAGTCTGGCCTATCGCGGCGGCTGGTGCTGGCAAACGAAAGCCACCAACGTCGAACGAGGCGTTGAGGCGTGCAGTAGGCTTTGCGAATGGTTCGCCAGGGGGTGGTGTGGTTTGAGGGGTTGGAAAGGCGTAAACCGTGGGAGAGGCTGGATGAGTACAGTAGGTACAGTATACGCCAGGAGGTTGATTAGGTGCTATTGTCTAGTCACAACCGACACTGTGAGTTTTGCCTTTTTTTTTGGCCTGTCTTGTACAAAGACAAAAAGAGAGATGAGCAGTTTTAAGTACCAGGC
>NZ_JAELTJ010000846.1 GCF_016428805.1 Achromobacter sp. ASV32 | reverse complement strand
ACATAACCCACCCACTGGGGTCGTTCGGTACGGAGTACGGACGTACATGGTAGCAAAACGTGGGCGAAAGCCGTTTTAAAGCTTTCTTTATTATTACCTCGTTATATACTTAAAATAAAAACACTACTAACTTAGATCGGCTAGGAAGGCGAAATTATAGAATAAATAAGAGGGCGTCTTATTATAATATATTCGCGTATTAAACTATCTAATAAAGGCAGGGTTAGGGAGAAGTACTCCCTCCTCCCTCCTAAAAGAAAAAAAAAGCCTAAAAAAAGGAAAATAACTAGGAATAATAATAATAATAGTAATAAAATAATATAAAAATAAAGAGAATAAATTTATAATACTAGTATAATATAATTATTAGCTTCTAGTTATTTACTATTAGCTAGCT
>NZ_JAELTJ010000845.1 GCF_016428805.1 Achromobacter sp. ASV32 | reverse complement strand
AGTTTGGGCCAAAGCGCCTGCTGACGTCTGGGCTGGGCCCACGTATCGTAATGACATGTGGTCTGGTCGCTGGACAGTTTGTCATTTATGCGCAGTGCAAGGCTCTAACAGGAGCGCCGCCGGGTATTGAGATTCACAAGGAAAAGTCGTTGTAACGTGAATGAGTTGGTAGATTTGGGAGAGGGCTTATGACTCGTTTGTAGAGGCGAACTGGCGTTGTCTGCATCATTTTACATGTGGCTTGAAAGGAACGGGGCAATTAGAGATTACAAGACATAGAAAGGAAATATCCATTGCATATTCTTTTGCATACTCTGATGTAGTACTGTGTGTAATGTCCGACAAAGCCAGCACAGGAAAATGCATAGATGTCGCGCCAGGCCCCCAACCTCTACAC
>NZ_JAELTJ010000844.1 GCF_016428805.1 Achromobacter sp. ASV32 | reverse complement strand
ATGCGTCACCGAGGCACAGGTCAGGGTTCTCAAGCATTAAGCTTTCGACAGCTGCGACGACGTCTAGCCAGTGGAGCTACTAGGGAGCTGCTCCACTAACCGTCGGTACTGGTCAGTGGGCATCGGTGCCACATGCCCCGATCCGCCGACTCCTAGAAACGCTAGCTTGAAAATAAAACATTTCACCCGGACCCCCAAAATTCGCCCCAAACATCAGCCCGCGCAACCGCCAAAATGCATCGCGCAGTGCTGAATCCGGGCCGCCTGCGCCATGGAATATCTCTGCCGACTCGACCGGCATCGATTCCTGCTGCACAGTCACTCCTCGGCGTGCGCCATGCTTCCCAGCGCACAAAGTCACGACCATCACGAATGGTCTTGTCCGACAATGTTCACC
>NZ_JAELTJ010000086.1 GCF_016428805.1 Achromobacter sp. ASV32 | reverse complement strand
AACTACGCCCAGGTCGAGCAACTGGCCCGCGAGCACAAGCCCAAGCTGATCGTGGCCGGCGCATCCGCCTACGCCCTGCATATCGACTTCGAGCGCATGGCCCGCATTGCCCATGAAAACGGCGCGCTGTTCATGGTCGACATCGCCCACTACGCGGGCCTGGTGGCCGGCGGCGCCTACCCCAACCCGGTGCCGCATGCCGACTTCGTCACCTCGACCACGCACAAGTCGCTGCGCGGCCCGCGCGGCGGCGTCATCATGATGAAGGCCGAATACGAAAAGGCCGTGAATTCGGCGATCTTCCCCGGCATCCAGGGCGGTCCGCTGATGCACGTCATCGCCGGCAAGGCCGTGGCCTTCAAGGAAGCGCTGGAACCCGAGTTCAAGGCCTACGCGCAGCAAGTCGTCAAGAACGCCAAGGTGCTGGCCGATACGCTGGTCAAGCGTGGCCTGCGCATCGTGTCGGGCCGCACCGAAAGCCACGTCATGCTGGTGGACCTGCGTTCCAAGGGCATCACGGGCAAGGAAGCCGAAGCCGTGCTGGGCCAGGCCCACATCACGGTCAACAAGAACGCCATCCCGAACGATCCGGAAAAGCCCTTCGTGACCAGCGGCATCCGCTTGGGCACCCCGGCCATGACCACCCGCGGTTTCACCGAAGCCGAAGCGGAACTGACCGCCAACCTGATCGCCGACGTGCTGGACAACCCGCGTGACGAGGCCAACATTGCTGCCGTGCGCGCCCGCGTCAACGAGCTGACCTCGCGCCTGCCGGTCTACGGCAAGAAGTAAAACGGCTCCCGGCGGCGTCAGCCGCCTGGCCCGCGCAAAGGACGGCTCCGCAAGGGCCGTCCTTTTGTTTTAGGGCCGATGGCGCTTGCGCGCCCCGGTCTTCATGGTGAAAATATTAGGGACAAATTCGTCATCGTCGGCGCACTGCGACATCCGCATCGTTACAATGTCGACGAATTATTGCCTTTTCGTGTTTTCAGGGATCACACATGCGGTGTCCATTTTGCGGCAATTCCGAAACGCAGGTCGTCGATAGCCGTGTCTCGGAAGAGGGCGACGCCATCCGCCGCCGGCGCCGCTGCCAGTCCTGTGACAAGCGGTTCACCACGTACGAGCGGGTGGAGCTGGCCTTGCCGTCAGTCGTCAAGCGCAATGGCAGCCGCAGCGAATACGACCCCGCCAAGCTGCGTGCCAGCCTGAGCCTGGCGCTGCGCAAGCGGCCGGTCAGCACCGAAGACGTGGACGGGGCCGTGGCCCGCATCGAAGAGCAGCTATTGGCCAGCGGCCTGCGCGAAGTGCCCACCGAGCACATTGGCGAACTGGTCATGAACGAACTGCGCAAGCTGGACAAGGTGGCCTACGTGCGCTTTGCGTCGGTGTACAAGAGCTTCGAAGACATCGGCGAATTTGTCGAAGCGATCCGCGAAATGCAGGGGCCGCTGCTGCCGGGCAAACTGCGCAAGGAATAACGCAGCCGCCGCGGTGCGAAAGGACCTGCGCGCCGTGGCGATCCACGCGGCCGCGATTGGGCCGGGGCCGCCGGTTACAGCGGTTCGGCGCGCGCCATGCTGGGCGTTTGCGGCTGGAACCTTCGCCACACGCGGCGCAGGTGCTGCGCCGAACCAAAGCCCGATTTCTCCGCCACCCTTTCCAGGTTCAGCCGGGTCTCGCGCAGCATGTCGCGGGCCAGCGCCACGCGTATCTGATACAGGTAGTCCATCGGCGTGCAGCCGGCATGCTCGCGGAACAGCCGCGTCAGGTGGCGCGGGCTGGTGTGCGCCTGCTCGGCCAGCGATTGCGCCGACCAGGCCGCGGCCGGGTCGCGCACGACCGCGTCCTGGACCCGGTGTACCCCCGGGTGCATGTGGTTGCGGTGCTCCAGCCAGGGCGACAGCGCAGAATCCGTGCCGGCGCGGCGCTGGTAGACCACCATGTCGCGCGCCACCTCGCTGGCCACGCGCGGCCCGCAATGACGCGACACCATGTGCAAGGCCAGGTCGATGCCGGCGGTGATGCCGGCGCTGCTGACCAGATTGCCGTCTTCCACGAAGATGCGGTTGTCGTGCAGCCGCGCGGTGGGATCCATGGCGGCCAGCTGTTCCAGGCAGCTGTGGTGCGTGGTGCAGTCGCGCTGGCGCGTCAGGCCGGCCGCGGCGGCGAACAACGCGCCCGCGCAAACCGTCATGAGCGTGAAGCCGTCGGCCGGATGGCGCACGGCCAGCCAGTCGATGATGCGGCGGGCTTCGGGCTCGTCCAGGCGCGTGGGCTTGCCCACCACGCCCGACACGATCACCAGGGCTTCTGGCGGCAGCGTGTCGGGCAGCGGCTGGATGCGCGCCAGGTGCAGGCCGGGGATGCCGCTCTCGATCTCGGTGGACGGGCCGCAAAAATGCTGCGAGAACGCGTCGGGGCAGAGCTTGTTGGCCACGCGGAAGGCTTCCGCCGGGCCGGCCACGTCCAGCAGCACGATTCCCCTGGGAAGCACGAAGTGCACGGGAATCATCGCGGCCGCCTTATTGCGCGAAGGCGTCGGCGGCGCGCGCGACGCGGGCAAAGCGCCCCTGCAGCACGAGTTCGGTGCGGTCGCGGATCTGGGCTGGCGTGTAGTGCTGGCCCGAGGGGCTTTGCATGGCGAAGGTCAGCGTCGCGTCGGTCGGGAACACGACCTTGTAGCCCGCGTCGCTGGCGTGCCGGGTGGTGGTTTCGCAGCACTGCTCGGTGCGGATGCCGCTGACGATCACGCCTTCGATGCCGTTGGCAGCCAGCCAGTCCTGCAGGGTCGAGCCATCGGCGGCCTTGGCGTACAGCGAGGAGTGCACGGTCTTGTGGAACACCGCGTCGGGCGAAATGCGCACCTCGGCCAGGGTCTTGACGTGACCGGAGGCCAGCGAGAAGGGGTTGGCCGGGTCGTTGGCGGCGCTGATATGGAACACCTGCAGCACCGGGATGCCGCGGGCGGTGGCGCTATCGATCAGGCTCTGGATCTGGGCGACGAACGCCGGGTATTCCGATTCGTCCCAAAACGGACGCTGCCGGAAGGAATCCTGGACGTCGATGACTATCAGTGCTTGTTTCATGGTTCCGGGCTCCGTGCCTGGGAATTTCAGGGGGTATGTGGCGTATTGTCATCCCGGCGCACACCCGCGGCGAGGCCGGCTCCAGACCAGTATCGGCCTGAAACGGACATTGATTTCGAGCGTCATGGGGCGATCATAGCGCTACCGGGGCGCCGCCCGTGTGCCAAGCCTGCCGCCCGTGGCGGACATACAATCCCAGGCATGATGCCTACCCCTGATTCCGACGACCTGACCTGGATGCGGCGCGCGCTGGCTTTGGCGCAGACCGTGATGTACACCACCTCGCCCAACCCGCGGGTGGGCTGCGTGATCGTGCGCGATGGCCGGGTGCTGGGCGAAGGCGCGACCCAGCCGCCGGGCGGGCCGCATGCCGAAGTCTGCGCATTGCGCGATGCCCAGGCGCGGGGAGAATCGGTGGCGGGGGCCACGGTGTACGTCACGCTGGAGCCGTGCAGCCATTTCGGCCGCACGCCGCCCTGCGTGGATGCGCTGCTGGCGGCGGCGCCCGCGCGGGTAGTGGTGGCGCTGGGCGATCCGAATCCTCTGGTCAACGGCAAGGGCCTGGCGCGCCTGCGCGAGGCTGGCATTGCCGTCACGACCGGCGTGTGCCGCGAAGAGGCGCTGGCCATCAACGCCGGTTTCATGTCGCGCATGAGCCGCGGGTTGCCATGGGTGTGGCTCAAGATGGCCGCGTCGCTGGATGGTCGCAGCGCGCTGCATAACGGCGTGTCGCAGTGGATCACCGGCCCCGAAGCGCGCGCGGACGGCCACCGCTGGCGTGCCCGCAGCTGCGTGGTCCTGACCGGCATCGGCACCGTGCTCAAGGATGATCCGCAATTGACCGTGCGCAGCGTGCAGACGCCACGCCAGCCGCGCCGCGCGGTGGTCGACGGCCGCTTCGAGATGCCCGAAGACGCGCGCCTGATCGACGGCGGCGAGGTCATCCTGTTCACCGCCCGCGCCGATGCCGCCAAGCAGGCGCGGCTGGAAGCCAGGAACGTGCGGGTGGTGCCGTTGCCCGCCCAGGCGCCCGACCGGGTGGACCTGCCGGCGATGATGCGCTGGTTTGCCGCGCAGCAGTTCAACGAGATCCACGTCGAAGCCGGCGCGGGCCTGAGCGGCGCGCTGGTGGCGGCAGGGTGCATCGACGAATTGCTGATCTACCAGGCGCCGATGCTGTTGGGCGATGCCGCGGGTGTGGTGACGCTGCCGCGCCTGGAGCGGCTGGACGCTGCGCCGCGCTATGAGTTTGTCGACGTCGAACGGATGGGCGCCGACTTGCGCGTGCGCGCCCGGGTGGCACAGCATTGGCGCGAATTGATGCGCCGGGTCGAGTTGCCGGCGCTGTCGTAGGACGCGTGACATGCACACGTCGTCGGCGCGGGCCGAGGACGTGGCGGCGTTCAAGGCAAGCTTGCTTTGAACGCCGCGGCGCTTCAGCGGCGCTGGCCCTTGCCGGAGACGCCCGGCGCCGCCGAGCGCCAGGCCCGGATGCCGGCCGCAGCGGCCGCCAGTGCCAACAGTGCGCCAGCCAGCAGCAGCCACGGATGCTGATGGCGCACGCGTTCCCATGCCTTCCAGGCCTGGATGTAGTGAAAGCGCGAGGCGGATTGGAAGTCCGGCTCGGGGCATTCGCGGCCGAAGGTGGCGCTGAAGGGCACCTGGGCACCCTGATCCACATAGCGCAGATAGATGGCCGTGGCCCGTTCGGGCGTGTCGTCGATGACGTAGCGCGCGCCGCGGCACAGCACGGCGGCGAAGGCCTGTGAGCGGGTGGGCAGCTGATCAGCGGCCTTGAGCGCGTAGTCGGCGGCGATCTGGCGGTAGTGGAAGCGCACATCCGGCTTGGCTTCGCTGGCGGCGTACCGCAGCCGTTCTTCCTGCGTCACGAAGGGGCCGGGCAGGGCGGATTCGGCGCGCTGCAGCGGCGTGTCCTGCGGCTCGCCGGCGTCTTCGCGGGCCTCGCGCCACCAGGGATTGGCGTCACGTCCGGCGCCGCCCTTGTAGTTGCCGTCATACACGGCATAGTCCGGACCTTGCTCATAGCCCATGATCCGCATGCCGTCCCGGCGCGCCAGCGTGGCGGCCGTGTACCAGGCCTGAGCGCGCGTGGTGCGGCCCCAGGCGTTACCGGCGGCTTGCAGCGCATCGCCATATTCGGCCGCGCGCTGGCGCACGTTGGATTCCAGGATCTTCCATTCTTCGTTGCTGTACTCCAGCGCCGCGAAACGCGGATCGGAATCGGCGGGGAAATAGGGCAGTGCCTCGTCGACCCGGCCTTCGCGCACCAGGCGCCGCGCCAGCAACTGGCGCAGCCGGTCGTGCACGGGCGGTTGGTGCAGGCGGCTCCATTCGTAGAACTGGTCGGTGGTGTAGCGGCTGAAGCCGGGCGGACGCGACGGCGCGGGCGATGCGGGAGCCTGGCGATCGACATAGGCCTTGAGTTCGTCCGTGGTCAGGACGCGTTCGGCCACGTAGGCCGCGTCATTCCAGTAGGGCGACAGCGGCCAGCCTTCTTCGGGCGGCGGCGCGCCGTCCAGCGCGGCGGCGGCGCGGTACAGCTGGTCCAGCGCTTCGACGTACTGGCCGCGAGCCAACGACAACACGCCTTGTTCAGCTTTCAGCAAGGCGCGGGTGTCGGGCTCGACGCTGCCGTCCGCATGCGGAAAGGCGGCCACGGCCCGCGCATAGGCCTGCGCGGCGCGGTTGTTGTCCCCTTGGCGGATGGCCAGCTTGGCGCGCACCCACCAGGCCAGCGCGGTGTCCAGGCGGTCAGCCAGCGCTTGCGCCAGATCGTAGCGGCCGACGCGGTAGGCCAACGCGGCGACCCGGTCGGCATCGGCGATGCGTTGCGGGTCCTGCGTCTGTAGCGCCGCTACCAGCGATTGCAGTGCGGGGTTGGGCGCGAGGTCCGGGCGGCCGGTGCCGGCATCGGCCAGGCCCAGGCGGCCGGTGGCCTCGAAGGTCGCCCAGACGTCGTTGGCGCTGTCGGGGTTGCCATCGACGATATCGCCCACGCGGGCCAGCCCGTAGGCCACCAGCAGGCGTTGGCCGACCGGGTCATCGATCAGTTTTGCCGCGCGGGCAGGGGCGCCCAATGCCCATTCGGCCAGCAGGCGCAGCGACTGGCGTCCGCTGACCGAATTGCGGGCAGCCTGATCGGCGTACAGATGCAGGGCCCGCTGCAGATCGGCCGGTGCGATGGCATCCATGCAGGCGGTGGCGTTGATCAGATCGTCGTAGGAGCAGGGGCCCTGGGCGCCCGCCAGGTACAGGCGGGCCTGCTGGCCATAGCTGGCCACCGCCAGGCCGAGCGGATCGGCGTCGCCGCGCAGCGCCAGCGCGCGCACGCGGGCATAGGCCTGGGCATCCCGCGCGCGCCAGGCGTCGGCGTCGTGGCTGCCGTCATGGGAGTGTTCGTTGGGAGCGTCGTACGCGGCTTCGCTGTCCCCCATTTCCGCCAGCAGGTAGGCAGCCCAGACACTGCGTGTCGCGGCCTCATCCGGCGGCAACACCAATATAGAGAGCAGGCGTTTGCGCGCGCGTTCCCAGCGGGTCTCGGCCTGCGCCTGCGGAGCGGTGCGATAGTCGACCGCGGCCGCGACATATAGCCGGACTGCCTCGGGCAGGCCTGCGCCCGCGGCATAGGCCAGGTCGCCGTCGGCCTTGGCCCGCATGACACGGATCTGGTTGAGCTGGGCCGGGCTGAGCGCCGGATCGAAGTCTTCCGGCATGGCGTTGGACCGGTAGCTGCCGTCCGGCAGCAGCCATGATTCATTGGCGCGCAGCGCGTCCGTGGCGGGCGCCAGGCGCGCCGCTTCGTAGGCAAACGAATTGGCGGGGGTGCCTTGCAGCGTACCGGCGCGGTCGTCCAGCAACTGCGGCGGGAACTCCGGGCCGCAGGCGATGACGATGCCGGCGCTGGCGGCACAGGCCAGCAGCAACGCCGCGGCAAGCGATTTACGGTTGTACATGGAGGCTCGGGGTTGCGGAGTCACAGCGTATCCATCCAATGGCGCGTTCGACGCCGGCGCGCAGCAGGCCATCCTGCGCGCGGCGAAGATACCTGCCTTGGCGATCGTATTCAAGGGTGTAGCCGTTGATGCCGTCGGCCGCGCGGCAGGCGCCGTCCAGGCGGATGGCGAAGGGCAGTGGCGCATCGCTGTTGCCGCGATTGGCCAGCAGCACGTTGCGCGCGCCGTCGGCGCCGGCCGCTTGTGCCGTCACGGTCACGTCGGGCGTCAAGGGCTGGCGCGCGAGCACGGCGCGCCAGGTGGGCAGGCTCCAGGCGCGTGTGTCGGCCTGCGTGGGCAGGCGGAACCAGACGATGCCCGCCAGGCCGCGCGGCGGGTCGCGGTCCAGCGTCGCGACAAATGCCGCCATGTCCGCGGGCGCGGCCAGCAACTCGGCGGAGCGGCCGCCAGGGGTCAAGGCGGGCCGTTCGCTTTCGATGGCGGCGATCTGGCCGTTGTCGTCCCAGGCCACGCGGCTGCCGTAACTGGGTAGCGCCACCCGCCAGGGCCGTTGGGTCTGGCGGGCATAGGCATCGAGCCAGGCATGCGCGCGTTTGCCGTCGAACAAGCCCAGCGTGGGGTTCTGCACGGCATGGACCTGCAGCACGGTTTCGTCCGGCACGGCCAATAGCGCAGGCAGTTCGGGGCTGTTCAGCCAGGTCGGCAAGGCGGTGATCGACAGCGGCACGCCCGGCTCCAGGCGCGCTTTCAAGCCTGCCAGCAAAGCGGCATACGCGGGCAGGCGCGAGGTGGCGCAGTCGTAGTCGATTTCAAGGCCGGCCAGCCGGATGCCGGCGCTGCGCCAGGCCGCGAGCGTGGCGGTGGCGCGGGCGATGATCTGATCCGGCGGCAGGTCGTTCACACGGCCATCGAGCCGCAGCACCAGGACCACCGGCCGTTGGCTGGCGGCCAGCGCGGCCAGGTCGGGCGCGGCCTCGAACCAGACACCGTCGGCACGCATCTCCGCGGCCAGCACGCGCCACGACCGCACGGCATCGGCGCCATCGGCCAGCGCGCGTGTCACGGCCGGCGTCCAGCGGCGTTGCCAGACATAGGCGTCGTTGGGCAAAACGGTGTTTGGCGACGGCGGCGTGGCGGGTTCGCAGGCTGCCAGCACAAGCAGGCCGCACAGGGCCGCCAGACGCGGCCCGCGCGACAGCGGTCTGACGATGCGAAGCGCATGCATGGCGGGTCGCGGACGGGGCGGCATGATGCGCGGCGGAAAGGGGCTGAAAAAAGTGCGCTGTGCGCGGGTTTGACGATGCGTGATTCTATCCTTGACGGCGTAAGGGGTATTAGCACTCTGCATGCGCGGCTGCCAATCCTGTTGGCGATGGGCGCGGGTCCATCGCCCGCATAGCGTTTGCCGACGCGGCCCGCAGCTTGATCTGTACAAATTTGAGAGCGATTCGCGCATGCTGCCAAGGGCCTGGGCATCAGACTTGCGGACAGGATTTTTTGTGCATCCACGCAAATGAATTGCCACAAAATCGTCAAATCGGCTTAAGCTAAGACCATGACTTGGCGCTACGCGCGCATGGCTTGCTCCATACCTCGCAACGCGCCCTCGTCACCACGGATTCCAGTGTTGCGTACCGGCGCTTTGAACAACCGGACCGACACGTCGCTGAACAAAGCCGCACGCCGCGCTGTTCAGACCGTTCGCTGCCATCGCATGGCGAACGCACCGGGCCTTACGTCCGGATCATAAGAATCCACCGGGATATCGCTCATCCCTTCAAATCATTGCTGACCATTTCATATGCGGCCGCATCATGCGCCCGTTCTACAGCGATATGCTGAAGGCGTACGAGTGAACTTATTCACGTTAGTTGCAATCCCTGACGGAACTTGTATCCGAAGGGAGCAGCCTAAACGGAAAGGGCCCGATCGTGCTCTTGGTTGATGTGTGGCGAAAGCAACATACAACCGTGCCGCAAATGCTAATCGCGAGATTGTCTAGTCACGCATAAGCACTGAGGCACACAATGGGGACACGTAGGGACGTCATGGCTTTTTCGCGTGTTGTAGGAGGTTTCCGTGCAAAACATCGTCGAAGGCTTTAAGTCGCAGTATGCAAGAGAGCAGGAGTCAGAGCTTTCCCTTGAGGAATATCTGAACCTCGCCAAACGCGATCCGATGGCGTACGCCAGCCCCGCTGAGCGCATGCTGGCGGCGATTGGCGAACCTGAAATCGTGGATACGCGCAACGACCCACGTCTTTCCCGTTTGTTTTCCAACCGGACCATCCGGCGCTATCCGGCGTTCCAGGAGTTCTACGGCATGGAGGACGTGATCGGGCAGATCGTGGCGTTCTTCAAGCATGCCGCTCAGGGGCTGGAAGAGCGCAAGCAAATTCTCTATCTGCTGGGGCCGGTCGGCGGGGGCAAGTCGTCCATCGCCGAACGCCTGAAGGTGCTGATGGAGAGCTATCCCATCTACGCGCTCAAGGGCTCGCCGGTGAACGAATCGCCGCTGGGCTTGTTCCACCCCGAACGCTTTGGCGACACGCTCGAAAAGGAATACGGCATTGCGCGCCGCTACCTCACGGGCATCATGTCGCCGTGGGCGGTCAAGCGCCTGAAGGAATTCGATGGCGACATTTCGCAGTTCCGCGTGGTGCGCCTGAACCCGTCGGTGCTGCGTCAGGTGGCCATCGCCAAGACCGAGCCGGGTGACGAGAACAACCAGGACATCTCTTCGCTGGTCGGCAAGGTCGATATCCGCAAGCTCGACCGTCACTCGCAGGACGACCCGGACGCCTACAGCTATTCCGGTGGCCTGTGTCTGGCCAACCAGGGCTTGCTCGAGTTCGTCGAAATGTTCAAGGCGCCGATCAAGATGCTGCATCCGCTGCTCACGGCCACCCAGGAAGGCAACTTCAAGGGCACCGAGGGGTTCTCGGCGATTCCGTTCAACGGTTGCATCCTGGCGCACTCGAACGAGTCGGAATGGCAGACCTTCCGCAACAACAAGCACAACGAGGCTTTCCTTGACCGGATCTACATCGTCAAGGTGCCTTACTGCCTGCAAGTGTCGGAAGAGGTCCGCATCTACGAAAAGCTGCTGCACCACAGCTCGCTGTCGTCGGCGCCGTGCGCGCCGGGAACGCTGGACATGATGGCGCAGTTCTCGGTGCTGACCCGCCTGAAGGAACCCGAGAATTCCAGCATCTATTCGAAGCTGCGCGTCTACGACGGCGAAAGCCTGAAGGACGTGGACCCCAAGGCCAAGGCGTTGCAGGAGTACAAGGACTACGCCGGCACCGACGAAGGCATGAACGGGGTGTCCACGCGCTTCGCGTACAAGATCCTGTCCAGCGTCTTCAATTACGACCAGACCGAAGTGGCCGCCAACCCGGTGCACCTGATGTACGTGCTGGAGCAGCGCATCGGCCGCGAGGACTACCCGGAGGAAATCCGCCGGCGCTATCTGGAATTCATCAAGGGGTTCCTGGCGCCGCGCTACGCGGAGTTCATCGGCAAGGAAATCCAGACCGCGTATCTCGAGTCGTACTCCGAGTACGGCCAGAACATCTTTGACCGCTACGTCACGTTTGCCGACTGCTGGATCCAGGACGAGGAGTTCCGCGACCCGGAAACCGGCGAAAGCTTCGACCGCAGCGCCTTGAACGATGAGCTGGAAAAGATCGAGAAGCCGGCCGGCATCGCGAATCCGAAGGACTTCCGCAACGAGATCGTCAACTTCGTGCTGCGGGCGCGCGCCAACAACAACGGCCGCAACCCGACCTGGACCAGCTATGAAAAGCTGCGCGAAGTGATCGAGAAGAAGATGTTCTCGAACACGGAAGACCTGCTGCCGGTGATTTCGTTCAACGCCAAGGCCTCGGCCGAGGACAAGTCGAAACACCAGAGCTTCGTCGACCGGATGGTGGAAAAGGGCTACACGGAAAAGCAGGTCAGGCTGCTGTGCGAGTGGTACCTCCGTGTGAGGAAGTCTTCCTGAGCGAGGTGAATCATGAATTCACTGATCGATCGCCGTCTTAACGGGCGCAACAAGAGCGCCGTTAACCGGGAGCGCTTTCTTCGGCGTTACAAGGACCAGATCCGCAAGGCGGTCCACGGGATGATTCGCGACCGCTCGATCCAGGACATGGATCAGGGCGGCGAGATCAACCTGCCCGCCCGAGATATTTCCGAGCCGACGTTCCGGCACGGCGCGGGCGGCGACCGGGAAATGGTGCATCCGGGCAATCGCGAATTCGCCAAGGGCGACGCCATCGACCGGCCTCAAGGGGGAGAAGGCCAAGGCGGGTCCGAGCCCGGCGAAGGCGAGGCGGTCGATCAGTTCACCTTCAGCCTGTCGCGCGCCGAGTTCCTGAACCTGTTCTTCGAAGACCTGGAACTGCCTCACCTGGCACGCAACCAGCTGGGCGAGGTCAGCCAGAAGAAATGGCAGCGCGCCGGCTACACCACCACCGGCTCGCCCAGCATGCTCAGCATCAGCCGCACGCTGAAGTCATCGCTGGCGCGGCGGGTGGCGCTGAGCGTGAAGGCGCGCGCCGACCTCGAAGATGCTGAGGAACGCCTGGCCAAGGCCAAGGCGGCCGGCGCGTCCGCCGATCAGATCCGCACGCTGGAGCAGGACGTCGAGGACTGCCGCGAGCGCCTGGCCCGCGTGCCGTTCCTGGACGACCTGGACCTGCGCTACCGCAACCGCGTGTCGGTCTCGATCCCGATGGCGCGCGCGGTCATGTTCTGCCTGATGGATGTGTCCGGCTCCATGGACGAGGGCAAGAAGGATCTGGCCAAGCGCTTCTTCACGCTGCTGTACCTGTTCCTGTCGCGCAAGTACGAGCACGTGGACCTGGTCTTCATCCGCCATACGGACAATGCGGAGGAAGTGGACGAGCAGACGTTCTTCTACGATCCCAAGAGCGGCGGCACCATCGTGCTGTCGGCGCTGGAGCTGATGCGCGAGATCGTCGAAAAGCGTTATCCGCCCACGGCCTGGAACGTGTATGCGGCGCAGGCCAGCGACGGCGATTCGTTCGGCGCCGATGCGGGCAAGAGTGCGCGCTTTCTGGCCGAGCACTTGTTGCCCGCCACGCGCTACTTCGCGTATATCGAGATCCCTGACTCGCAGGAAGCCCGCAAGAGCAGCCTGTGGGCGGAGTACGAACAGAAACTGGAGCCGCACTTCGTGATGCGGCGCATCTGCGAACGTGGGGAAATCTACCCCGTGTTCCATGACCTGTTCAAGAAGGAAACCGCATGAATGCCATCGTGGGCGCACTCGTGGAGCCGGAATCGGTCGGCGGCAGCCCCCGGCCATTGTCGCAAGGTTCCGAATGGACGTTCGAGCTGATCCAGTCCTATGACGACGCGATCTCGCAGGTCGCGCGCGAGTACGGGCTGGATACCTACCCGAACCAGATCGAGGTGATCACCTCGGAACAGATGCTGGACGCTTATGCGTCGGCCGGCCTGCCTATCGGCTATCCGCACTGGTCCTACGGCAAGGAGTTCATCCGCAACGAGCAGTACTACCGTCGCGGCATGCAAGGCCTGGCGTACGAGATCGTGATCAATTCCAATCCCTGCATCGCCTATCTCATGGAAGAGAACTCCATGACGATGCAGGCGCTGGTGATCGCGCACGCCTGCTACGGGCACAATTCGTTCTTCAAGGGCAATTACCTGTTCCGCCAGTGGACCGACGCCGACGGGGTGCTGGACTACCTGGTGTTCGCCCGCAAGTACGTGATGGACTGCGAAGACCGCTACGGCATCGACGCCGTGGAAGCGCTGCTGGATTCCTGCCACGCGCTGTCGCATCACGGGGTGGACCGCTACAAGCGGCCCGCGCCGATCTCATACAAGGAAGAAGCCGCCCGCCAGGCCGAACGCCAGGAACACGCCCGCCTGCAATACAACGACCTGTGGCGCACGCTGCCGCGCTTGGAAGCCGACAAGGACCCGCGCGCCGCGGCGGTGGTGTTTCCGCCCGAACCCGAGGAAAACCTGCTGTACTTCATCGAGAAGTACTCGCCCAAGCTGGCGCCGTGGCAGAAGGAGCTGGTGCGCATTGTGCGCAAGGTGGCGCAGTACTTCTATCCGCAGACGCAGACCAAGGTCATGAACGAAGGGTGGGCCACGTTCTGGCACTACACCATCCTGAACCGCCTGCACGAAAAGGGCCTGGTCAACGACGGCTTCATGATGGAGTTCCTGCAAAGCCATACCAACGTCGTCAGCCAGCGCGGCTTTGACGAGCGCGGCTATGGCGGCATCAACCCCTACGCGCTGGGCTTTGCCATGATGTCGGACATCCGCCGCATCTGCGAAAAGCCTACGCCCGAAGACCGCCGCTGGTTCCCGGACATCGCGGGCGGCGATTGGCTGAAGACGCTGGACTTCGCCATGCGCAACTTCAAGGACGAGTCCTTCATCTCGCAATACCTGTCGCCGCGCCTGATCCGCGAGTTCCGCTTCTTCGCGATCTCGGATCACCAGGCCAATCCGAAGCTGGAAGTGGCCGCCATCCACGACGACGAAGGCTACCGCGACATCCGCCGCCTGCTGGCCGCGCAGCACAATCGCGACAACCAGGTGCCGGACATCCAGGTCACCCGTTTCAACCGCGATACCGACCGCTCGCTGGTGCTACGCCACCTGAAGAGCCGCAGCCGGCCGCTGGCGGCCGAGGACGCCGAGCAGGTCATGAAGCATCTGGCGCGGCTGTGGGGGTTCCGGGTGCGGCTGGAAGAAACGGAGCCGGACGGCACGGTCAGTTCCTATCGGGAACAGGACCCGCCGTCGGCGTGACAGGGCAGGGCCGGACCCGGGGCGCCGTGTGGGGGCGTCGCCCGGGCGAGGCGCAAGGGGGCGCAGTCGCGTCCCCTTTTTCTTTTGTCGTGCGCCACTGCAGCTTTTTTGCCAATCTGCTAGAATCGCGGATTCGCATTTTCAGTAATGCGTACCAGATCAGGACAGGTGGCCGAGCGGTTGAAGGCGCACGCCTGGAAAGCGTGTATACGTCAAAAGCGTATCGGGGGTTCGAATCCCCCTCTGTCCGCCAAGATTTCTACAAGAGTTGCCAAGCATTGCCCGGAAACCCGCATGAACATTAGTTCTGCGGGTTTTTTCTTGCCCGGGCTTGCCCAGCGGGTGCAACTGGAAGCAACCCCATAAATCGGGTACTTTCGCGGGTATCTCGGCCCAGGTGGGCCAAATTCCGCAAAAAGTACCCGTTTTTCATAGGGGAGACATGGCCACGCTCGCCAAACTGACAGATACCGCAATCCGCACCGCCAAGGGCAGGAATAAGCCCTACAAGATGGCCGACGGAGGCGGGCTTTACATCCTGGTCAAACCCGATGGCACGCGTTACTGGCGGTACAACTACCGGCACGCCGACAAAGATCGCACCATGGCTTTCGGCGTCTATCCCGAGGTGACCGCTAAGGCTGCACGGGAAAGGCACGCAGCCGCGCGCGCGCAGCTCGCCGCTGGAGTGGACCCGATGGCAGAACGCAAGCAGGAGCGGCACGCCACCAGGGCCGCCGCGGCTGATGACTTTGAAGGCATCGCGCGGGAGATGTGGGCCAAGAAGCTGGGCAGCGGCAAGTCGGTGGGCTATGTAGAGGAAGTCGTTGCCAAGCTGGAAAAGGACGTTTTTCCGTGGATCGGCCGGCGGGCGATAGCAGGCATTACAGCGGCCGACATTCTGGCCATTCTGGAGCGGGTCGAGGCACGGGCGCCGGAAACCGCGCGACGACTTCGCGGCTTCGTGGGTGAAGTGTTCCGATATGCGATAGCTCGCAATAAGGCCAAGGGCGACCCCACGCAAGCGCTGCGCGGGGCGGTTATCACGCCGAAAACCCAGCACTTCGCCGCCATCACCGACCCGGCCGCCTTTGGCGAGCTGCTGCGCAAGATGTATGCATATCGTGGGGAGCTGGTCACGCGCGCGTTATTGCGGATGTCGCCGCTGGTGTTCCAGCGGCCATCGGAGCTGCGCGAGGCCAGATGGGATGAATTCGACCTGGCCGGAAAGAACTGGGGCGCGCCAATGTGGGAAATTCCGGCCGAGCGCGCGGGGGCCGAAGGGGACACGAAAATCACTCGCACTGGCTGGGAATCGCACTTGGTGCCGCTGTCGCGCGAGGCGGTCAGCATCTTGGAAGCCCTGCGGCCGGCAACGGAGCACACGGGGTGGGTGTTCAAGTCGAACAGAAAGACGGATCAGCCCTTGTCTGAGGGGGCCATTCTGGCCGCGCTGCGGCGCCTGGGGTATGCCAAGAAGATGACCGCGCACGGTTTCCGCGCCTCGGCGCGGACACTGGCGGCCGAGCGGATGAAAGCCGATGAGCGCGTGCTTGAACTGCAGATTTCGCACAAGGTTGTAGACGCGATGGGGCGCGCCTACAACCGTACCGCCTTCCTCGATGAGCGCATCGCGTTCATGCAGCAGTGGGCCGACTACATCGAGACGTTGGCGAGGCATCCCGCCTCGCCGTTGGTACTCGTCAAAGCAGCTTAGGACCGCGCCTTGGGTGCCTGGTAGCCAGTGGGATCATCAATCCAGCGTAGCACCTCGGCGCCACGATATTTCACGCCTCGCTCGCCAGTCCTTACCTTGGGCGGGGCGGTGCCGTTTGTGACGCGGATGCGCCAGGTCTCCCGGCTGACGCGGACAAACGTCTCTATCTCTGTCCAGGAATACAGCGCACCGGGCAACAGGCGGTCTGGGAGAAGCAGGCGCTTTTGGCGCGGCTTCTTTACCTCGCCTACGTTGCCGGCACGAAGTCTCTGGGAGCCGCCCTGAGCGTCTTGGTGAGCGTCAGCCATGGTCGTGCTCTCCACCGCGCACGGCCAGCGCCGTGATGATTGGACGTACCCAGATGGGTGCCGCCGACAGCTGGAACGTTTCGCCGGTCCGAGACAGCAGGATGGCGCGGCCGATTTCCTCGGCCATAGCCTTGGCCGCCTTGCGCGGCACGGCGTTGCCGATGCGCTCGCGGTGAGCGCTGTCCGAAGTGCCGTCCATCTTGAACACTTCGCCACGCTCTTCGGCTTCGGCGTAGTCGTCGGGATCGTAGATGCTCTGCAGAGCCGCCAGCTCAAGCGTTGTAAAGGGCCGGTGCCAGGTGCCGTCCTCGGCGGTGATGCGGCATACCAGCTTGTCGTTGGCCGCAGGCAGGGCCCGGGGATCGGCCACCGACCATGATCCGTTGTCGTGGCATGCCGACGCGGACACCGCACCGACGTGCTTATCCCACGCCGCCACGCCGTAGTGTCCGGCAGTCAGGTAGTTATCGCCGCGCTCGCGGGCCAGCCCGGGCCGCGGGTCCGCAACCGCAAATGCGCCCTGGCCGGTGGTGCTGCCGGAAATAACCGTCCGGCTGGCGCCATCCCACCCGGTGACGGCGTATTTGCTGTACCCCTCCGAGCCGCGCGGGTCTGCGACGCACAGCCCCCCGCTGCCGAAGCGGGCGCCGGTGACCGTCTTGGCGTGGTCCTCGTAGGCGGTGACTGCCAGCTTGCTGCCGTGGGCTGACTCGGGCCAGCCTGTGCGTGGATCCGCCACGCACTGCCCAGTGCCGTGGGCGCCGGTCACCGCGCGCGCACTCTCGTCATAGCGGACGATTCGGAATTCGTTGCTGTGCTTGGCCGGGCCGTGGTGGCGCGGGTCGGCGACGCTGTACGCGCCCTGCCCCGGCCCCTGCTGGCCGGCGATCGCGCCGGTAGATGCTTCCCAGCGACGCACACCATAGGCTTGCCCGTCCTTCCACGCGGCCGAAGGATCGAATCGGGGGTCGGCGACCGAGAAGGCGCCATTGAGCGGATAGCTACGGCCGGCGACCACGCCGACGCTGTCATGCATGCCATGCACGCCAAGTGCGCCGCGATGCATTTCCGGCACCAGCAGATAGTCCTGCAGGTAGCCGTCTTGCACGGCGAGGCGGTTCAAGCTGCGCCAGTCGCTGCCGGCCTGCACGAAAGCCAGCCGCACCCAGGTCTTCCAGCTCAGGTTCGGGATGCGGTGCATGGGGCCGGCCCGCAAGTCGCCCGGCAAGTGCATGCGGCCCAGGATCTCGCCCACGGCGCGCAGCGGCCGCTTCGGCGGTTCGTAGATGAACGCCGGCACCTTCTCGGCGTGGCGTGCGATCAACAGGAATCGCTTGCGGCTTTGGGCCAGGCCGCCCAGCTCGCCGCAGTCATGCGCGGTTTCCCGCACCACATAGCCGTAGTGGCGCAGCAGTTGGACAATCTGATCGAGGAAGTGGCGGCCACGCGTGGCGATGCGCGGCACGTTCTCAAAAAGAATCACCTCGACGGGGTCATCCTTCCATGCCTCAAGGCACAGCCAGATGCCGCGCAGCGTCAGTTCATTGAGCGCTTGATACTTGGCCGTCAAGCTGCGAGCGTGCGACAGAAGACCCGAGAACCCTTTGCACGGGGCCGACAGGAATAGGATGTTCGGCCGGCGCCCGCCTGCTGCTGCGCGCATGTCGGCGGGCAGCGCCTCGGCCCAACCCTCGGGCGGTTGATGTCCGTGGAAGGCGATGTACTGGTTTCGGCTGAACAGGTCGCGCACCGTGCAGCGAACGCCCGTGAAGCGTTGGAAGTCGGCCGCGCCGGCTGGGTCTACGTCGATGCCTCCCAGGCATACCATCCGGCCACGCAGGCCAGGGATTTCTGGTTGCGCTTGCTGCATGCCGGCCGCGCCAATGCCTGATCCAGAGAACACGCCGAAGTGAGTGATTTCCGAGTATTTCATTAGAGTTCGTCCTTGTCCGCCGCGCTTGCTCGTTTGAAGTCGCGGCACAGTTGTTTTTGATGGTCGTTGGCTGGGAGATGGGCGGCGGTCGGCGGCGCGGCCGGCGGCGGTCGAAGTTGGCCGGCGCGCGGCTGGGCCATGGCCTGGGCGGTAATCTCCAGGCAGCGGGCGAGGGCAGGCGAGCGCAGAGCGTCCGCCAGCGTGCCGCGAAGGCGCGCGGCTGCGTGGGCGTGCGCGAGCTGGGGCAAAGTGGGCTTGTGCATCGCTACGCCGCTTTCCGGAAAACCCAGCAATGCACCGTCGTGGCCTTGGTGGCGCCGGCCTGGCTCGCGTTCTGGCGGATGCGGCTCTTGACGGTCTTCACCTCAAGAAACTTGTGCTGGCGGCTGGTGCGTAGGACCTTCTTCAAATCGCTCAACGCCGGCACCTGCTGGCGGTGCGTGGCCGCAGCCTCGATAAAGTGATTCAGGTTGACCGCTATTTCTTCGTCGTTGCAGGAATGGTTCAGCTGCGGCGCGAGTTCGTCGTCGCCGTTCAGATAGGTGTAGGCCTCCCAGAAGCCCTGCACGATGGGATGGTCCGCGTTGATGACCTGTTGGCGCTCGCCAGCCATCGCGCCGATGAGGTCGGTAGCCGCTTGGTACTGTTCATCGGTCAGCCGAACCACCAGACGCAGCGCATCCAGCACAGCCAGCAGTTGCGCGTGGCACTTCATGATGCGGGTCATCTTGATATCGCCGCGCTCGCGCAGAGCGTCAACGTGGCACTGGTAGCGCGAAAAAACGGTCTCCAAGACTTTTGCCTCGCGCTTGGTCGCCGCGAGAATGAAGCCGGATACATCGCTGGTGGGTGTGGTCTCTAGCGCGACTGCGGCGGCCAACGTCTTGGCGTTCTGGCCGGCCCGGTCGATGTTGATATGCACGATGCGGGACAGGATGGCTTCGGACGCGTTCACCTCGTTGTTTTGCGAGATAACAATGGATCCTCGGAACGGCGGTTCATAGGTCTCGTTGCCGCCGTTGGCCACGCCGCGCGAACGGATGCTGCGGCCGTTGTAGGCCGTTTTCAGTTCGTCCCAATCAAAAGACTTCACATGGGATTTCTCTTCGCCCAGGCGCTCGCGGTCCGATTCGATCAGCACCACGGGCAGGCCCGCCACCTGTGCGAAATTGCGCGCGCGCGCCGGCGTTGTGGACTTGGACGGGTCGAAACCCTCGTAGTCGGTTCGCCCGAACAGCTTCCACAGGAATTCAATCAGCGTGGACTTGCCCGAGCCGGCTTCGCCAACGACTTCCAGGAAGGGATAACTTTTCTGGTGAGCGCGGATTTGCTCTGCGAAAAGCGATCCAAACCAAAAGGCCAGCGTCACGATGCCCTTTGCGCCGAACGCCGTCCAAACGTGCTGCAGCCAATCCGGCTTGTATTCGTGCGGGTCGCCGTTCACGGTGAGAGTGACTGACTGATTCAGACTCTTGACGGACAGGCGGTCGATGTCAAAGAAGTCCTCTTCGTTCACCTCGTAGATCGTGCCGCCCTTCACCGCGAGGGCGCCCAGGATGTATGCGCCATGCTCGCGGCTGTAGCCGATGAAATCCACCGTCTCCACGCGCTTGATGTTGTACAGGCGGCGCTCCATCATCCTGTCGAGATGATGGCCCTGGCCAGAGAACATCGCGCCGGGAGCGATGGCCAAGAGGCGCTTTTTGAACTCGCTGGCGGTGGACACCTGTGACGATGTGAAGGTGTTCTTCACGGGCGGCCCGTCGTGCGGGAATTCCACGCGGAAGTAGTACCAGCTTTCGTCCGTGAGCTTGTTTTCCTGGAAGTACAGCGGTGTGGGGTAGCAGTTGGAAATGGAGCGAATGCCTCCCGCCTCGCGCAGCGCGAGCGCGCGCAGCTCGTCGGATTCAAGTTGCTCCGTCGCCTCTTTGCCGATCCGATCCATCGCCTTTTGGTAGGCGTCGATATCCATCCGGAACCAATACAGGCGCTTGCCGAACTCGAAATCAAATTCCGTCCGGCTGTTGTCGTGCTCATACAGCAGCAGCGCCTTTTCGGTGGCGCTACGAGCCAGCAGCACCGCGCCGTGGTGCAGGTACACCTTGCGGCCCTCTTGCGACAGGCGGCGTGTGGCGCCTTCCTGGGCGTGTTGGTCGAGCTGGTAGAGGTCATTCCAGTCGCGCTTACGCTTGCCATCCTGGGGGATGATGGCCGCCTTGCATGTCCATCCATCTTCGGCCGCGCGCTCGGCGTGCTTGCGCGTGAAGCGCCGACCGGCGGCGTCGCCGTCCAGCGCCCAGACCAGATGTGGAAGATTGTTGGGACGCGCGTCTGCAAGCGCACGCAGTGCGCCGGATGGATAGTTGTTGCACGACATCGTGGCGGCGGCCTGGATGCCAACCAACCATAGGGCTATCGCGTCGAAGATGCCTTCGACCAGCCAGAGTTCGGCGACCTTGGCGGGGTCGAAGCCGGGCGGCGTCCACCACTCGCCCATGTAGCTGCCGCCGGGCTGGAAGCGGGCCTTCTGCTTGCCGAAACGGCCCGGCTCATCTATCAGGCGTTCCCAATAGGTGCGGCCCACGGGAAAGCGCACCGTTGCGGAAACGAGATTGCGCGAGCGGTCGTGATAGGTCTCTTGTGTGTAGCTGCCGGCCAGGCGGGACACGTCGAAGCCGCGGGCATGCGCTAGGTAGGCGTCAGCAGCCGCGTGCGGGTTGGTCTTCATGTCCTCGGCGTAGCGCTTCGACCAGTGTTCAAAGATGTCCGAGAACAGCTCTTTCACATGACCTTCCCAGCCGCATTTATCGAGGCGGCCGCAACGAAGCACCCAGGGGTGGTCCGCGTGCGTGTAGACCTCGCGTTTCTTGCAGGCGGGGCAGATGCCCTGGCGCAGCCAGCCCTGCCGCTCTTTGAACTCGAAGTCCGCGAGGCGGGTCATAACGTCGCGGTGAATATCGGGCTTCATGATTACGCCGCCAGGTTGCGTTCGCGCAGGGTGCGCATGGCGGCGGCGTGAACGGCGCAGGCAGCGGTGAGCATGTGGCCAGACAAAACCATATTGCCGGCGGAGGCGGTCAAGAACAGCGATTGGCCTGGCTCATAGGCGCCACGCACCAAGTATTCGGTGAGCTTGGCCAAGGCTTTTAACTCGTCGTCGTTCATGTGTGTTTCGATGCGGGCATGCACGGGGATGGCGGGCATATTCGATTCCTTCGGAAAACAGTTCCCCGCGACGAGCGCAGGAGCGCCCGCCGACAAGGCGGTAATGCATGGGGTAGGGGAGAGTGCTAGAGCGCCAGCGTGGCGGCTTCCTGGGCGCTCAGAAGGTGGGCGACTTCCACCGAGGAAAGAACGCGGGTCCGGCCTGTGGCACGGTCAACGACAAACAGCGCGTGGCTGGTGCTGCGGTCCATATCGAAATTGACCGGGCTGGAGCGACTGCCGATTTCTGCAATGGCCTTAGCGGCTTCGGTCTCGGCGGTGCGTTGCGAGCAATTGGCCACTGCCATAAGGTGCGCAACGCAGCGCTCCAACAGTTGGTTGTCACGCGGGCCGGGCATCGTGGCGCCGTTGTCCTTTTCCACCGCAAGAAACTGGTGTGCCTGGTCGGCAAGAAAGGGGCGGCTCCAGTTGGTGGCGGAACCATTCACAAGGGCGAGGCGTTGGCTATTCATCATGGTCTAGGCTCATTTGGCGTGGATCGGACTTTGCGGCTGCAGCAAGCCGCAGGGACGTGCTGAATGGGGACAGGGGCAGCTGAATATCTGGCCTGGCTTGCGACAGGGCAGAAGGCGAGATTGCGGCCACTGCCTCGATGTGCGCCTTCCAGGTGAAACCGCAGTGCAAATTGCGGCATTGGAAGTAGGCCGCGCGCACCAAGGGGGAAAGCTGTTCGCTGGTGCGCACAGTTGCCCAGGTCTCGCAATAGGGGCAGGCCATGCCAAACCGATTCATGGCTAGCGACGCCGCGACTTGGGTTGACGGTGTTCGGTCTCGTAGGCGACCAATCCACGTAACGCCAGCATTCGGATGAAGGACGAGACCGAGCGCACTTGCTCATCGGCATAGCTCTGACAGCGCATCAATTCGTCCTCGGTGAGACGAAAGCCGACCATCCTTTGTTGAGCCGATTTAGGGCGGCTTCCCTTAGTACGCGCACGAATTGGTGTATGTTCCATTTGATTTCACTCGTTATCAGACACGGCAAGTGAATTATGCACACGTATGTGTGCATTCGTCAAACATAAATGGGAGCGAATGTTGGCACTTGGACTGCGGCTAGCGGAGGAAAGGGATCGTCTGGGTTTGACGCAGGAGCGCTTTGGCGAGCTGGCGGGCGTTTCCCGGAATAGCCAGGCGAACTACGAGAAGGGCGCGCGTCAGCCAGATGCCGCCTATCTGGAGTTGATCGCCTCTGCGGGGGTGGACGTCCTGTATGTCTTGACCGGGGCGCGCTCGCTTTCCGAGAAGGATTTGCAGGCCGATCTAAAACGCTACGGCGACGCATGGGAAACCCTGGAAATGGCCCTTGAAGCGGCTGGGCGAGAACTAAGCCCAGCGAAGAAGCGAAAAGCGGCTGACGCGCTGTATCAAGCGAGCAAGGCGCAGATGTCGATGGACAAAGACAAGTTGACCGAATTGGTTCTGCAGTTAGCGGCCTGATTGACCGCCCCTTAAAAAGGAGAAAGAGGTGTTCCGAGTTGGATTTGCAATGGCCCTGATGTTGACCGCGCCACTGGCACAGGCGGCGGGCCAGTGGTACGAAGGCGGCACGCTGCACAGTGCCACACTGAAGGAATGGACCTCCGCGACGACACAAAATAAGATGGCCACCATGGCGGATATGGTGGTGGCAGCGAAACTGGCAAAACGACCGATGGACGTCGTGGAGCAGTCCGTTAGGGCCGCGTCCTGCATTGACGAGGTCGCCAACGAGAAGGCGGCCCAGGGCCAGGAAGTAGCTACTGTCGCCGCCCTGTGCATGATGAACGGAAAGAAGGGGTAGCGCCCGCTGACTGATTGAACCGGGTATATGAGGCCGTGGGGGGTGCCGGTTGCCCTACATTGCCGGCAAGGGCTGCGGCTGTTCGCGTGTGCAGCCGTATGGAGCCGGCGAACGCACAGGAAATATAAGAAATGCAGAAGCCTCAAGACCCCGGTTCAAACGTTCATTTTCTCAACTTGCCTGCAGCTGATGTGAAAGCGGGCGACGTGCTCGGAACCTTGTTCCATGCGCTCAAGGGTGCGAAGGAACGGAGACAAGATAACGCCGCCGCGCCGGCCTCCAACGATCAGCAGATCAGCGGCGACGGCAATATCCAAATGTCTGCACAGGCAATGCCCAACCAGTCGATAACCGGTAACAACAATATCCAGATCGGCGCGATACAGCTGGTTGTGCAAGTAACGATGAACGTGAAGCGATAGGACGCAGCGCAGCTATTCCGCGCCGTCCTCAATCGTGGGCAGGTCGCCGTCAGACGGATCATCATCGGTCTTTCGCGCGTCTGCCGTTTCTCCCTCGCAACTGGTGGTAAGGCCGCCATCGTCCAGCTTGTGCGTGACCCGAGAAAGCAGCCAGACCGTGGAACTGATAAGCGCCTTGGTGCCGAGCATGCGCACCTTGGTTTGCGGCGCCAGGTCGGGCCGGCCGTAGGCCAATTCAAAACGCAGCGTGGACGTGCCGCGCTGCAGACGCGCCCATTCCGCGCGCGCGGCCTCAAGCGCGTCCTCTTCGCTCGCATACAGTTGGCGCAGGCGCTTGGCGTTGCCTATCACACCGGCAAGGACGTGGCGGCGCTTGGCCTTGCCCTTGTCCTGCCATGATGCGTGAACGCCCGTGTACGAATCGCGGTCCGCGACCTGGTAGCGGATAACGTCGCCATCGCGCCGCGTCAACTCGATGGTGGGCATATCCTTGCCGCTGGCAGTGCCTCCCTTGCCAATCGGCAGGAACAGCAGCTTTCCCTCTTTGATGGTGGCCACGGCGTCGTAGCGCTTGCCTATGCGGTTCAAAAAAGCAAGGTCGGATTCGTCGGTCTGGTCGATGTGTGCGATTTTGGTAGCGCCGAACGTCCCCACAACTGGGGCGAGCTTGTGCGCCTTGGCGATGGTCTCCACGATGGATTTGATGGTCGTCTTGTGGAAACTGCGTGTTGCGCGCGTCCGCAGTGCGTTGCTCATATCTGCGCTGCGGGCGCGCAGCGTGATGACATCCGGCGGCCCGGAAAACTCCACTTCGTCCACCTCGAACGTGCCTTTATCGACCATGCCGCGCGCGTCGCTCCAGCCGAGAAAGACACGCACGACCACACCACGGCGCGGCAGCTCCAGCAGCCCGTCATGGTCGCTCAGTGTGATGTCGAGTTGGTCGGCCTGATCGGAACGGCATTCGGTGATGGACAGGCTGACCAGGCGCGGCGCTATCTTGCCGGTCACATCCTGATTGCCAAGCAGGACGCGCCAGCGGGGTGCTGGGTACTCGGTGCGGCCGCGCTGCAGGCCATCGGACAGGGCGGTGAACATCAAAGCCCCCAGCCGGCGATAGAGCCGTCCATAGTGTCGATGGGAATCTGCAGGTCATCCAGCAACGGCCGCGCCTGGGAATCATCCACGCACTTGAGCGTGAGCGTGAAATCCGTCTTCTGCGGCAGGCCGTTCACCACGAACATCGAACCTTCTTCGTCCAGGCTGGTGATGATGAAGGCGCCGTAGACCGTGCCGATGCCGTCCACCATGACGTAGGCTTTCCCTGTGTCACCCATGCGACGCAGCAGGCGGATGGCGCCTGTCGTACCGAACAGCTGGGGGATGATCGTTCCGGCAAGGGTGATGGTGTCTTCCCCTTTGCCGACGAATTGATAGGCCGGGCCCGCGCCCATGCGCGCGTTCGATGGGTGTCGCCATTCCGTCTGCCGCTTGAGGGTCTGGTAGGCGGCGGTGGGCAGGCCAAAAATGAACATGCCGAGGGCCATCATCATGGTGGCGGTCTCCTAATCGTTGTCGTAGTAAGCGGAGCGCAGGCGCGCGGCCTTGTCAGCATCGCGCCGGCGCAGGGCATCGTCCACCGCACGCGCGATGTCTAGCGCGCTGGCGCCGGCACCGCTGATGTGGATGGTGATTGTGTCGCCCTGGATGGTGATCGAGCGGCCGCCGGCCGTGTTTGCCGCCATGGCCGGCCGGTGATCGATGCGCGCCAGGGCGCCTGCATCGTTGACCATGCCGGCGGGTGCCGCCAGCAGGGCGCCAGAGGTCGCCAGAGCGCCCGAGGCGGGCAGCATTGCCCCGCCTATGGCCACGGACGCTGCGAGCGCCTGGGCGGCCTTTACGGCGGCCGGCTGGCCCGCCTCGATGCCGACGGCGGCGCCTTCGGACACAAAGCCGCCCATCTGGGCAAATACCCGGCTGGGCGAATGAATGCCAAGTTTTTCCTTGAACCAGCCGACGATGCCGCTACCGATATTGGAGATGGATTCTTTGAGTGCGCCCGCCATGCTGGTAATGCCATTGATCAGGCCCTGTATGAGCATGGTCCCAAACTGCATGAAATTGCCTGGCAGCTCAAGGCCTAGCGCTCCCAGCGCACCCGTAATGGCCTGCTGCAACAGACTCAGCGGCGACCAG
>NZ_JAELTJ010000843.1 GCF_016428805.1 Achromobacter sp. ASV32 | reverse complement strand
CCACACAGCTCTGCGACCTCATCCATCTAGCTAGTGAGACTCCCGGCGCCGAGCTTCTAAACTCCATTGTTGGCCACGTGTTGACAATCGCCTCCACTGTCCAGCTCCATATACTTCTCTTCAGAGGAGATGAGGCCGAAAAGCAGAATGCCCGCAGGTTGCTGGAGCGCAACTTTGAGTTCCTCACGCGATTGAAGGTATATTGGCCATGCATCGATATATCCTTCTCTCGATTCGAAGCTTTTCACCAAGCCTGCTCCCGCTCCCAGGATGACTCACATTTCCGTATGGATCAGTGGATGCTTAAATTTATGTTTGAATTCGCTACACCCCTGGTTGAAAAATGGGGCGACGATACCGATGACGACGATGACGATGATGACAATGAGGACGAAGG
>NZ_JAELTJ010000842.1 GCF_016428805.1 Achromobacter sp. ASV32 | reverse complement strand
CCCCCCCCCCCCCCCCCCCCCCCCCCCCCCCCCCCCCCCCCCCCCCCCCCCCCCCCCCCCCCCCCCCCCCCCCCTTATCCAGCAGAACACGCAAAACGCGATCGGTTATTAGGTCTCGTGGGCTCGGAGATGTGTATAAGAGACCGGCTGCGCGTTGCCCAGCAGCAGGCGGGTGCCGCGATGGTAGCCGCGCAGGCGGTCGGCGCCGTAGCGCAGCACCAGCTTCATGGCATAGCGCCACGAAGCGAACGCTGTCTCTTATACACATCTGACGCTGCCGACGACGATGCGGTTGTGGTGATCTCGGGGGGGGGCGGGTCAGGAAAAGAGGGGGGGGGGGGGGGGGGGGGGGGGGGGGGGGGGGGGGGGGGGGGGGGGGGGGGGGGGGGGGGGGGGG
>NZ_JAELTJ010000841.1 GCF_016428805.1 Achromobacter sp. ASV32 | reverse complement strand
CCCCCCCCCCCCCCCCCCCCCCCCCCCCCCCCCCCCCCCCCCCCCCCCCCCCCCCCCCCCCCCCCCCCCCCCCCTTTTCACGCAGACGCCGGAACACGCGATCGGTTATTAGGTCTCGTGGGCTCGGAGATGTGTATAAGAGACAGGCATATGGCCTGCGGCTTTTGAGCCAAGGCGGAACCGAGACGAATCGCCTGGCCCTTTACAAACGACTCTCGTCGCCTCATCGTTTCTTCTAGACTTCTTATACCCTGTCTCTTATACACATCTGACGCTGCCGACGACGATGCGGTTGTGGTGGGATGGGGGGGGGGCGGGTGAGGGGAAGGGGGGGGGGGGGGGGGGGGGGGGGGGGGGGGGGGGGGGGGGGGGGGGGGGGGGGGGGGGGGGGGGGGGG
>NZ_JAELTJ010000840.1 GCF_016428805.1 Achromobacter sp. ASV32 | reverse complement strand
CCCCCCCCCCCCCCCCCCCCCCCCCCCCCCCCCCCCCCCCCCCCCCCCCCCCCCCCCCCCCCCCCCCCCCCCCCTTTACAACCACACCACGCCATACGCGATCGGTTATTAGGTCTCGTGGGCTCGGAGATGTGTATAAGAGACAGCGTCCGGCCCGACCGCGGCAAGGTCAAGAATAGCCGTAGAGCGCGTCATCAAGGAGAGCGGCCGGCCTGCATGCCGGGCGCGATGGCGCAGATGCGCCATCAGGGCTGTCTCTTATACACATCTGACGCTGCCGACGACGATGCGGTTGTGTAGATGTAGGTGGTGGGCGGATGATGAGAAAAGGGGGGGGGGGGGGGGGGGGGGGGGGGGGGGGGGGGGGGGGGGGGGGGGGGGGGGGGGGGGGGGGGGG
>NZ_JAELTJ010000839.1 GCF_016428805.1 Achromobacter sp. ASV32 | reverse complement strand
CCCCCCCCCCCCCCCCCCCCCCCCCCCCCCCCCCCCCCCCCCCCCCCCCCCCCCCCCCCCCCCCCCCCCCCCCACCCCCCCCCCCCCCCACCCCTATCTCCACAACCGCATCGTCGTCGGCAGCGTCAGATGTGTATAAGAGACAGGGGCTTCTTTGGAAACAATCTGATTTCTAGAATGGCGCTCCGTGATCGGCATGCCGGACGCCTTTGCG
The DNA here is from genome assembly GCF_016428805.1 of Achromobacter sp. ASV32. Taxonomy (GTDB): domain Bacteria; phylum Pseudomonadota; class Gammaproteobacteria; order Burkholderiales; family Burkholderiaceae_B; genus Achromobacter. The sequence goes on along the minus strand of NZ_JAELTJ010000839.1, from coordinate 183 downwards.
CGGCCCGCAAGGCGCCTCGCGCCAGACGCTGGATCCCCTGTCTCTTATACACATCTCCGAGCCCACGAGACCTAATAACCGATCTCGTATTCCGTAATCTGAATGAAAAAAGGGGGGGGGGGGGGGGGGGGGGGGGGGGGGGGGGGGGGGGGGGGGGGGGGGGGGGGGGGGGGGGGGGGGGGG
>NZ_JAELTJ010000838.1 GCF_016428805.1 Achromobacter sp. ASV32 | reverse complement strand
CCCCCCCCCCCCCCCCCCCCCCCCCCCCCCCCCCCCCCCCCCCCCCCCCCCCCCCCCCCCCCCCCCCCCCCCCTCTCTCCACCCGAAGACGGCATCCGCGATCGGTTATTAGGTCTCGTGGGCTCGGAGATGTGTATAAGAGACAGGTCCTGAGCGCGAGCATACACGCCTTTCAAGACTTTTAAAGGCGGGTATTTCACGACATGCTGGTCTGCGAGGCCCTGTCTTATGACCTGCGAGAAGGCTCGTACCTGTCTCTTATACACATCTGACGCTGCCGACGACGATGCGGGTGTGTGGGTGGAGGGGGGGGGGGGGGGAGGGGGTAGGGGGGGGGGGGGGGGGGGGGGGGGGGGGGGGGGGGGGGGGGGGGGGGGGGGGGGGGGGGGGGGGGGGG
>NZ_JAELTJ010000837.1 GCF_016428805.1 Achromobacter sp. ASV32 | reverse complement strand
ACCCTGAAGCGGCGCATAGATACAAAGAGCTGAGGGATATTGAAAGATTACTAGATGCCACTATTACGCGCAAGCGCTTGGATGTTTTGCAGAACACGCGGCATCCTACAAAGGTTCGAAGTCCAATGTAGTAATCTGGTACAAGTTGCTGACAAGCCCAAGCTGACGAAAACATTGCGAATCTGGATAAGCAATACAGTGGATGACCAGGTGTGGCAAGGAAATGGTCTCAACGTCGATGCGTTTGACTTCTCGGCCGCCGTAGAGGCGTCGTACCGTGTCAAGATCGAAGGCCGTCTCCTTCACGATATTGAACAGAACCAAGACGCGAATGACACAAAACCAGATGAAGGCACAACGGCCGACGGGGATAAAATGGACGAGGACAGCCCTGGAA
>NZ_JAELTJ010000836.1 GCF_016428805.1 Achromobacter sp. ASV32 | reverse complement strand
AAGTTGGCATACGTCGTTGAAAATAGCACACGCAGGGAAAACTGTGAGACATCAAGTTTGATCGAATAGAGGTTCATTAAGTGACAGAATAACGGCATCGTTGCAGGTATTTAATCCTCCAGGTCTTATTCAGCTATCAAAAGAGCCCCTTTGTATCAACGGCAGCCAGTTTTCCATCCTCAGTGACAGTGCCATTGATAGGAAAGGGGAGGGCGCCTGAAGTTACAATGTATAATGTATTTCGATCGCCACATTTCTTTCCAAATTGTGGTAGCACCGCTCCTGCCAAGGTCATCTCGTCCGGATAACCAGCAACGAACGTAACCTCCTTCTCTGGGCTAATGGCAAGGAGTCGGTTGTCAGCATTTGTCGCGGCCCAGATTATATCATCATCTCC
>NZ_JAELTJ010000835.1 GCF_016428805.1 Achromobacter sp. ASV32 | reverse complement strand
GGTCATGCCGTCAGGCTACGCGACAAAACGACGATTTAGATAAGTTCCAAGATAAAGCTGCTTCGCAAAGATATAGATCACGCTCGTGATTTCAGCAACGTTTAACAAGACGGAAGCGATAAACCCGGCAAGAGAGATGTTTTCGCCTAACATAACCATGATGCCGACTGCGTCACCCGCGCCGCTCATAGTTGAAATACAGACCAAGAGTGCGCCTCGTGCAATGAAAGCACCGCTCGTTGCTAAGCAAAATTCACGACTCAATATGGATAAAATTACGATGGTGTCAGAGCGGCACAGCGACGATAATGAAAAGCCTGTTGCGAAAGAGTTCAAAGACCTTATACTCTGCGGGATGATAATGCCGCGACGGCGAATACAGCGACAGGGTTACAGA
>NZ_JAELTJ010000834.1 GCF_016428805.1 Achromobacter sp. ASV32 | reverse complement strand
AGTACCATCATCGTGGGGGTAAGGCGACCGACTGGCCGAGCCAGAGGTGTCAACGCCAGCTTACGGCACCCCGACTTCCATCTACGACGAGACATCAATGGCTTCGAGCCATGCCATGTTGGTTCTTGGGGTCTTGAGGTAACGTAAACAAAATGCCGCCACTCCAGGTGCGGTGCAGTGGAAGTTGCGCACTCGCCGCCGTTTTCGACTCATTCTTCCTTGCTAATGGTTGTAATGGCGCAGCGGTAGTTGAATTCGCATCGCTAGGAATCGGAGGGCGGAGATGGGAACTTCATCGATAGCGAGCGAGGTCCCGATGTGCCAGCGTCGAAGATGCATATGGTCGACTCCGCCATGGCGTTCTGCTGTGTTCTGCAGTGATCAGCGCAAAACTC
>NZ_JAELTJ010000085.1 GCF_016428805.1 Achromobacter sp. ASV32 | reverse complement strand
GCCCGGTCCTGCTCGAAAACGGCGACGTGGCCATCTTCGCGGTCAAGGAGTTCTGCGTGGGCGACGCCATAGACGAAGTCGAGCGCATGGTGCGGACTCAGGGCTACCGGCTCGCCAAGCCGGCGCGCTACGTGCTGCCTGCCGCTTTGCTGCTGATGGTCGCGCGCGGTCAGCTCGCCGCGCCGGGCCTTTCCCGGCGGGGCGGCGCACGCCAGGCCGCGCGCACCTCCGCCTTGGCGGCGTTATTCCTTGATATCGTGGGGTGGGGCGTCGCGCAAGGGGCCAGCGACGTGCACATCAACGTGAATCAGCGGCGCGAGCGCTGCGAGATCCGCTACACCATCCATGGCGACTACGTCATCGCGGAGCGCTTCTCGGGCCTGTCCAACGCCACGCTGCTGGAAGTGCTGGCCGTGGCCTGGATGGACGTGCGCGGCGGCAATGGCGCGGTGTTCGACCCCGCACTGGAGCAACAAGGACGGATTGCGCTGGAATTGGCGGGCGTGCCCGTCGTGCTGCGCTGGGCGTCGCTGGCCACCGATGCGGGGCCTTCGGTGTGCTTGCGCATCTTGCGGTTGGATGCCGCCGCCGACAGCGATCTGCATGCGTTGGGCTATCTGCCCAGGCAGGTGGAAACGCTGCGGGAGGCGCGGGAACGTGAGGGCGGTGCCATCGTGCTGGCCGGCGTCGTCGGCGCGGGAAAATCCACCACGCTTGCCGCGCTCATGCGGGGCATCGAGCCCACCCGCAAGATCATTACGCTGGAAGACCCGGTCGAATACGTCATCGGCAACGCATTGCAGAACAGCCTGGGCGGCGCCCTGGGCGAGTCCGGCTGGCCGGCGTTTGACGCCAAGCTCAAGACCATCAAGCGCTCGGCCCTGAATGATCTGCTGATCGGTGAGATCCGCGACATCGATACCGGCAAGGCCTTCATGGACCTGGCCAGCTCCGGCATCAGCCTGTACGCCACGACACACGCCGGCTCGGCGGCGATGATCCCGGAACGGCTGGCGTCGGACGCCATCGGTGTCTCGCGCGAGCTGCTGGCCGCGCCCGGCATCCTCAAGCTGCTCGTCTACCAGACCTTGCTGCCCAAGCTGTGCCCCGCTTGCGCCTTGCCTGCCGCCCAACTATGGGGGGCGACGCAGCGCCGCCACGCGCCCCGCGACGCTGAACATTGGCGCGGATGGACCGCCGCGCTGGAGCGGGCTTTCCTGCTCGACGCCGCCACGCTCAAGGTGCGCAACCCGCAGGGGTGTTCCGATTGCCGGCGGCCGCAGTTGCCCGAGCTCAATGGCACGATTGGCCGCAGCGTGGCAGCCGAAATGATCGAGCCCGAGCGCGCGGATGGGTTCCTGGATTGCGTGCGCAAGCGGGACTACACCCGCTTGCGGCCGGCCAGGCCCTGGCCTGACGCGTCCTGGCGTGACGAGGCCGCGCGTGGGGCCGGGGCGCTGAACAGTGCGTTATTCAAGGTCGCGCAGGGCGAGGTGGACCCGCGGGCGCTGCTGCGCCGTTTCGACCTGGCGCTGTCCGGGCCGGGAGACTGCCGTGCGCCGGAGCGCGGACATGGTTGAAACCCTGCCGCGCAGAATGTCTCGGCGCTTGCGCTGGAGCGGCAACCTGGGGCTGCGCCTGGACGTCCTGCGCTTTCTGCCGCGGCGCGCCGACTACTACGAATACCTGGCGGACCTGATCGATGGCCTTCAAGGCCGCAGGACCTTGCGTGACCTGTTCGAGGACGACGCGCGCCGGTACGGGCCCGATACGCCGCGTGGCCGCCTGTCGCAGCACTGGGCCGGCGCGTATCTGGATGCCGGCGGGGATCTGGGCACAGCCTGGCAGGGCACCTTGCCTGCGCAGGAGTGCCTGCTGCTGGCATGCGTGCAGGAAGAGGGCGGCGATCTGTCTGCCGCGTTGCGTGATCTGGCGCGGGCGGTCCGGCTGGCAGCAGACGCGCGCTTTGCCCTGGTGTCCACCGCTGCCGCGGGTGTGGTGGCGGCGGTGGTGGCTTTCGCCATGCTCTGCGCGATCCCGCTATTTACCGCGCCTCGCCTGCAGCAGGTGTTTCAGGCCCTGCCTGCCGAAGACTACGGCCGGCAGACCCGCGCGTTGTTTGCGCTGGCGGCTGCGGCTCGTCAATGGCTGGCGCCCTGGCTGGTCATGATCGTAGGCCTGGGAGCGCTGGTCTTGTGGTCGCTGCCGCACTACACGGGGCCGGGGCGGGCTTGGCTGGACCAGGGGCTGATCTGGCGCCTGCACCGTGATTTTCACGCCATTCGCTTTCTTTCCCTGCTGGCGGTGCTGGTACGCCAGCACGGCGCCGCCGACACGCGGTTGCGGCACGCGCTCTCGGTGCAGGGCCGGGGCGCGCAGCCCTGGCTGGCGCTGCACCTGGAACGCATGCTGATGCGCATCGATGGCGGCGCTACCGACGCGCAGATCTTCGATACCGGCCTGCTGGACCGCGAAACCTGGTGGTTCATGGCCGACATGATGGACGCGTTGGGTATGGAAGCCGGTCTGGAGCGGGTCCGGCACCGGGTCGAATCGCGCTTGTTGGTCCGCGTACGCCTGCAGGCCGCGGTGCTGCGCTGGGCCTTGCTGATCGCCTCGGTCGCCACGGCGTTGGGGCTCACCTTGTGGCACTACGCGGTCATCGACGAACTGCGGCAGGCGCTGACGAATTTCTATGCAAGCCGCTAGCGTCCGGCTTGTTGCAGAAGCGGTTTGTTTTTCACCATGGAGCAGCGAATGGAACATTGCATGGCAAGTCGCCTGGGCACCCGGCGTCAGCAGGGGTTTTCGTTGGTGGAGGTGTCCATCGTCACCGCGATCGTGCTGTTGATCGCCATCGTCGGCATTCCCGCCATCGGCAGTTACGTCATCGAGAACAAGGTACCCAAGGTGGCCGAGGAATTGCAGCGCTTCATCGTCAGCATGCGGGTCAATGCGCAAGGCGGTGGCGTCACGCCCTATGCGGGCCTGGATACCGGGGCCATGGCCAACATGCTGCGTGATTCGAGCGTGTTGTCGGTGCAGGGCACGGGGCCGTCGGCGCGCATCGCACACGGTCTGGGCGGCAGCGGCACGGGCAGCAGCGGCGTGGTGCGAGTGGCCGCTGCGCCGCTGGCCGGCGCAGGCGTGGGGGCGGCGTTTACCGTCACCTTGAACAACGTCAGCAATGCCGCCTGCCCGGCGCTGGCGTCCGTGCTGCAGCGCGTGTCGGAGATCATCGCCATCGAAAGCGATAATGGCTCGGGCATCGTCAAGAATGCATTGGCCGTGCCGGCGGTGCCCTATCGCGCGGCCCTGGCTCAGACGCGTTGCAGCCAGGGCGACACCAACACTTTTGTGTTTACCGCCAAATGAGCCCGGGCGCGAAGGGTAGCGGCGACGGACCGGACGGAGCCGCGGCGGGACAGGCGGGCTTTACCCTGATTGAATTGGTGCTGGCGCTTGCCTTGACCGCCTTGATCGCGATTTGGGCATCCAATCGGGTCGCGCATCGTATCGAGGACGCGGCAGCGCGCTCGACCGGCGCCTGGCTGGTCCAGGTCCGGGGGGCGATGGAGCAGGCGCTGCTGCGGCATTTCGACGCATGGGCTGCGGGCCAGGCACCGAAGAGCGAGAGCGGGGCGCCACTTTTTGCCGCCCCCTTGGCGCCTACCCTTGATGAGTTGCGTCGCGCCGGGGCGCTGCCAGCCGGTTTTCCGCTGCAATCAGCCTTGGGCTTCGGTGCACGGATAGGCCTGCTGCGAACGGCCACCTGCCCTGGTCAGCCGTGCCGCCTGGATGCTTTGATCTACGCCGATAAGCCGCTCTTGAAAACAGGGACGCATTATCCCGACCTGGCTGCCATCGCGGTTGTGATCGAATCCGTCGGCGGCTATGGCGGCGCGGTCTGGCCGGCCGCGCCCGGCGCCTTGCGGGGCGCGGCATTCAGTTTTACCAACCCTGCCAGGCCCGGCGCCCCGGCCTATCCTGCGGGCACCCTCGCCGCATGGGCGGGCCTTGAGCGGTCGGAAGCGGACAAGTACGTCAAGCTGCGTGACGTCCGCGACCCGGACCTGCGGGGCAGCCTGACCGCCGCTGGCCGGCTGCGTACCGGTGAATATCTGGAGCTGCAGGGACAGGCGAGGGCCGGCCAGAGCTGTGCCAACGCGCCTGCCGGGGTTGCGCGTTCGGTGGGCGGCGAATTGCTGAGCTGCCAGTCCGGCCTCTGGCAGCAGGCCAGCAGCGGCGGTTTCGGCGGGGCGTTCAGCATCAATCATCCCCGTGGATGCGTCCACATGTCGGGTCAATCCACCGCCAATCCGCGTACGGGCGCCTGCTCTTGTCCGCCTGGGTATTCTGCGGTCTTGGTGTCGGCGGGGGGAGCGTGGGACGCCGAGGTAGGCTGGACCATCGGCTATATATGCATGCGTTGAGGGCAGGGCGGGCCCGGCAGCGCAAGCCGCCGACTACCCTCTATAATCAAAAATTCGCCTAAATTCTGCTTCATCCAAGATGAAATCCTCCGAGATTCGCCAGCAGTTCCTGCAATTCTTCAAGTCCAAGGGACACACCATTGTTCCTTCGTCGTCGCTCGTGCCGGGCAACGATCCGACCCTGCTCTTTACCAATTCGGGCATGGTCCAGTTCAAGGACGTGTTCACGGGCAAGGAATCGCGGTCGTATACGCGGGCCACGTCGTCGCAGCGCAGCGTGCGCGCCGGCGGCAAGCACAACGACCTGGAGAACGTGGGCTACACCGCCCGGCACCATACGTTCTTCGAAATGCTGGGCAATTTCAGCTTCGGCGACTACTTCAAGCGCGATGCGATCCAGTACGCCTGGGAACTGCTGACCCAGGTCTACAAGCTGCCGGCCGAAAAATTGTGGGTCACCGTCTACCAGGAAGACGACGAAGCCTACGACATCTGGGCCAAGGAAGTCGGCGTGCCGGTCGAGCGCATCATCCGCATCGGCGACAACAAGGGCGCCCGCTACGCCTCGGATAACTTCTGGCAGATGGCCGACACCGGCCCGTGCGGCCCGTGCTCGGAAATCTTCTTCGACCACGGCCCCGACATCTGGGGCGGCCCCCCGGGATCGCCCGAAGAAGACGGCGACCGCTACATCGAAATCTGGAACCTGGTGTTCATGCAGTTCGAGCGCGATGCCGCCGGCAACATGCCGCGCCTGCCGCGCCCCTGTGTCGATACCGGCATGGGCCTGGAACGCATTGCCGCTGTGCTGCAAGGCGTGCATTCCAACTATGAAATCGACCTGTTCCAGCACCTGATCGCCGCCGCGGCTCGCGAAACCGGCGTGAAGGATCTGGAAAACAACTCGCTCAAGGTCATCGCCGATCACATCCGCGCCTGCTCGTTCCTGATCGTCGACGGCGTGATTCCCAGCAACGAGGGCCGCGGCTACGTGCTGCGCCGCATCGTCCGCCGCGCGCTGCGCCACGGCTACAAGCTGGGCCAGACCAAGCCGTTCTTCTACCGCCTGGTGCCCGATCTGGTCGCCGAAATGGGCGAAGCCTACCCCGAGCTGGCTGCCACGGCCGAGCGTGTGGCGCAGGTGCTCAAGCAGGAAGAAGAGCGCTTCGGTGAAACGCTCGAGCATGGCATGCGCATCCTGGACACGGCCTTGGCCAATGTGCCCAAGGGCGGCCAACTGGATGGCACCACGCTGTTCACCCTCTACGACACCTACGGTTTCCCGGTGGACCTGACCGCCGACATCTGCCGTGAACGCGAGGTCGACGTGGACATGGCCGGCTTCGAAGTCGCCATGGAACGCCAGCGCGACCAGGCGCGCGCCGCCGGCAAGTTCAAGATGGCCGAGGGCCTGAGCTACGAAGGTGCGGAAACCCGCTTCGAAGGCTACGAAAAGCTCGAGCTCGACAACGTCAAGGTCACGGCCCTGTACGTCGATGGCACCCAGGTCAAGCAAGTCCAGGCCGGACAAAGCGCCGTGGTCGTGCTGGACGCCACCCCGTTCTATGCGGAGTCGGGCGGCCAGGTTGGCGATACCGGCTTGCTCGAAGCCGCCGGCGTGCGTTTTGCCGTGGCCGACACCCTGAAGATCCAATCCGGCGTGTTTGGCCATCACGGCACCCTCGAAGAGGGCACGCTGTCGGTGGGCGACACGTTGTTGGCACGTGTGGATGCGGTGCGTCGCGCCCGTACCGTGCGCAATCACTCGGCCACCCACCTGATGCACAAGGCGTTGCGCCAGGTGCTGGGCGCGCACGTGCAGCAGCGCGGCTCGTTGGTCGATCCCGACAAGACCCGCTTCGACTTCGCGCAGGATGCGCCCCTGACCGCCGAGCAGATCGCGCGCGTCGAGGCCATCGTCAACGCCGAAGTCCTGGCCAACCAGCCCACCGTGGCCCAGGTCATGGCCTACGATGACGCGGTCAAGGGCGGCGCCATGGCGCTGTTCGGTGAAAAATACGGCGATACCGTGCGCGTGCTGGATATCGGCTTCTCGCGCGAACTCTGCGGCGGCACCCACGTCAGCCGTACCGGCGATATCGGTCTGTTCAAGATCGTCTCCGAAGGCGGTGTGGCCGCCGGCGTGCGCCGCATCGAGGCGATCACGGGCGACAACGCCCTGGCCTGGGTGCAGAACCAGAACGCCCTGGTCACCCAGCTGGCCGGCATGCTGCGCAGCACGCCCGCCGATCTGCCGGCCCGCATCGCGCAGGTGCAAGATCAGGTCAAGCAGCTCGAAAAAGATCTGGAACAATCGCGCAACAAGCTGGCGGCCAGCGCCGGCAACGATCTGGCCACCAGCGCCGCCGTCGAGGTCAAGGGCATCAAGGTTCTGGCCGCCGGCATCGGCGACGTTGATCCCAAGGCCCTGCGGGGTATGGTCGACAACCTGAAAGACCGCCTCAAGCCCGCCGTCGTGCTGCTCGCCACCGGCTCGGCCGATGGCAAGATCAGCGTGGTGGGGGGGGTGACGGCCGACCTGACCGACCGCATCAAGGCCGGCGACCTCGTGGGCTTCGTCGCCAGCCAGGTGGGCGGCAAGGGCGGTGGCCGTCCGGACATGGCCATGGGCGGCGGCACCGACATCGCGGCGCTGCCGGCCGCGATCGCCAGCGTGCAGAAGTGGGTCGATGAGCGTCTCTGACATCATGGGCAACGAGTCCGGCGCGCAAGCGCCGTCCTTCGACCAGGACGTGGATGCCAGCGGCTTGACCTGCCCCCTGCCCATCCTGCGTGCCAAGAAGGCCTTGGCGCAAATGGAAAGCGGGCAGGTGCTGCGCGTCCTCACCACTGACCGCAATGCCATCCGCGACTTCCAGGCCTTTGCCCGCCAGACGGGCAACGTCCTGGTGGCTCAGCACGAGGTCGATGGCCGTGGCGTGCACTATCTGCGCCGCCGCTAGGGTCTGCCAAGCCCAGTAAAAAGGCCAGCCTTCCCGGCTGGCCTTTTTGTTTTCCTGCGAGGCGTGCGCTTACTTGTGGATCGCCGCCGCCACCGCCTGGGTGATGGTGAAGTCCACCAGGTCGCCTTCCTTCAATTGTGCCAACCGGGCTTGCATGGCGGGGTCCTGCACCTGGATGGTGCGCAGTCCGCCTTGCGGGCCCTTCAGTGTGACCAGGTTGGCGCTTTTGTTGATATGCCAGATCTCGGCGGTGATCCGGGTCTGGCGGCCGGCGGCGCCGCCCGGCTTGGCGCCCTTGGCGGCGCGCGTGGCGGCGGTTTCGGTGACGACCTCGGGGGCGCCCGAGCCGGCTGGGCGGACGTCGACCGCCACCGATTCGTAGTAATCCAGCGTCAGCGTGTCGCCCGGCTTGATCTGCTTGAAATTGCGCACGTCCGGGCCGGCCTGGACGTCGACGACGTTGCCGTTGTTACCTTGTAGAGTGAGGGTGCGGGTGGCGGGATCCACCGCGGTGACCTTGCCCGTGGCGGTGGTCAGCGCGGCGCCGACCACCCGGGCCGATGCCGCCATCGGCATCGTCAGCATACCAACCAGCAAGCCTGCAAAAGCCAAACGCGCGACAGGGGTGAAGACAGCTTTACGGTTCTTCATGTTGCACCCTCCGGTAGAGGAAGTTTGACGGAAACGCCGATTTTTCCAATCGGGTGTATTCTTCAAACGCGCTGACGGCAGCACAGAAACGCCCGACGGGCTACACTCTGTCTGCGGCGGGCTCCGGCCCGTATTTGCGGAAGTCTAGAATACCCGCATGTGGTGTTTTAGAACACAAATCCCGCGCAACTCCCGATATTTCAGCACCTGCATTTGCCAGCCGGCTTCTTTAAGTGCTAGAATTTCCCGTTTTTCACAACTAATTCAAGGGATTACCTATGGTGGTGATTCGCCTGGCCCGCGGTGGGTCCAAGAAGCGTCCGTTTTACAACCTGGTGGCCACCGATTCGCGTAACCGTCGCGACGGCCGTTTCATCGAGCGCGTGGGTTTCTACAACCCCGTAGCCAACGAAGGTACGGAAAACCTGCGCATTGCGCTGGATCGCGTGCAGCACTGGACCAGCCACGGCGCCCAGTTGTCGCCGGCTGTCGAGCGTCTGGTCAAAGACTACTCGGCCAAGGTTTCCGCCGCGGCTTAATTGCCCGCGTCGTATCCTGAACCCTGCTAGTTTTTACTACGCAAGATATAACCGACTGCCCGATACATGTCTGATGCCGCAAATTCCAACGCGGCGCCTGCGGACTTGATCGAGCTGGGCCGCATTACTGCGGCCTACGGTGTGAAAGGCTGGGTCAAAGTGCAGCCGCATTCGGCCAACGCCGAAGTGCTGCTCTCAGCTTCTCAATGGTGGTTGACTCGCCCTGTGCCTGAATTGGCGCGGGGCGCTGTCGCGTCTGCGCCTGTCGCATTCAAGGTCGTGCAAGCCCGTTCTCAAGGCGCCACCGTGGTGGCCCAATTGAGCGGCATCGCCGATCGTGATCAGGCCGAGGCGCTGCGCGGTTTTTCCGTGCAGGCGCCGCGGGGTTCCTTCCCCGCGCCCGAGGAAGACGAATACTACTGGGTCGATCTCATTGGCTGCTCGCTGTACACCACGGCGGGCGGCGAATCCGCGCTCATTGGCGTGGTGGACGAAGTCCTTGATAACGGTGCTCACGCCGTCTTGAAGGTCTTGTGCCAGAAGGTGGGGGCCAACGGTCCCGAAACCGTTCTGAATGCCAAGGGAAAGCCCGCCGAAATGCTCGTTCCGTTTGTGCGCGCGCACATTCACGCCGTCGATCTGGCCGCCCGCCGCATCGATAGCGACTGGCCTGCGGATCTCTGATGCGCATTGACGTCGTGACGCTCTTTCCCGAAATGTTCGGGGTGGTGCGCGACCTGGGTGTCACCGGCCGGGCGCATGCCCAGGGCCGGTGGTCCCTGCATGCCTGGAATCCGCGTGATTTCACGCACGATATCCACCGCACCGTGGACGACCGCCCTTATGGCGGCGGCCCCGGCATGGTGATGATGGCGGCCCCGCTCGAGGCCGCCGTCGGCGCTGCGCAAGCGGCGCGTGCGGCGCAGGGCCTGGCCCCAGCCCCCGTGGCGCTGCTGGCGCCCGTTGGCAAACGCTATGACCAGGCTGGCGCCGAAGCCTTGGCCGCCAGCACGGGCCTGATCCTGATCTGCGGCCGCTACGAAGGCGTCGATCAGCGTTTCATCGAACGCTGCGTCACGCACGAGATATCCCTGGGCGACTTCGTCCTGTCCGGCGGGGAGATCGCGGCGCTGGCCGTGATCGACGCCGCCGTGCGCCTGTTGCCTGGCGTCCTGAACGACGGCGATTCCGCGTTACAGGACTCCTTCAACGACACCTTGTCCGGCTTGCTGGACAGTCCGCATTACACGCGCCCCGAGGTATACGAAGGTGCGCCCGTGCCCGCGCCGCTACTCAGCGGGCACCATGCCAATATCGCGCGCTGGCGCCGCGAGCGCTCGCTGGAATTGACCGCGACCCGTCGGCCTGAATTGATCGAGGCGGCCCGCGCCCAAGGTTGGCTGACCCAGGCCGACGAGCGCTATCTGGCCGAATGGGCGGGCAACCCTTTGCCCGAGCCCAGTAAGCGGCGTCGCGGCGCCAAGCCCAAGACGACCTGACCTGATCCGACGCGGGGCCTCGCGGGTGTCGGCCCGCTGTAATGCGGTGGGTCCGCGCTGCCATGGCGCGGGTATCTGGCGCCGACGTCCACCACCGCTGCGTCGCAAGACGTCATCCTTCCTCTGTTTCGTTGTTGCCTGCCCGCTAGGGATGTTCCTAGGTTGTGGCCGGTTTCGTCGCTCCTTAGTATTGAAAATTACATAAAAATGAAATTTTCATATGAGCGAATCCTCTTCCTCGCCGGGCATCGACGCCACGCCGCTCAAGCCGGTCTTGCTCGCCGGCCGCCCTGAGTCCGCGGTGGATTTGTGGCTGGGCCAGCAGTTGCGCCAGCTGCGAAAGCAGCAGGGACGGTCGTTGGCGGACGTGGCGGGGGCTTGCGGCATGTCGTTGGGGCTGCTCAGCCAGATCGAGCGGGGCTTGAGCTCGGCCTCGGTCAAGACGCTGCACCAGTTGGCGCGCGAGTTCGGCGTGTCGGTCAATGCCTTGCTGCGCAACGCCGAGCACACCGAAGGCGAGGACGGCGGCCGGGTGGCCCGGGCAGGTACGCACCGCTACATCGATCTGCGTGAAAAAGGCATCGTCAAAGAGATGTACACGCCGCCGGCCTGTCGCAGCATGGACTTGTGCCGCGCCACGATCGAACCTGGGGGCTCGACCGGCAGCGAATTGTTCGTGACCGGGCAGGGCGAGCAGATCGGCGTGGTGCTCAAAGGTTCGCTCGAACTCTGGGTGGGCGACCGCGTCGTGCTGCTCAATGAAGGCGACAGCTTTTGCTATGCCAGCAGCACGCCGCGCCGATGGCGCAATCCCGGGTCGCAGACGACCGAAGTCATCTGGGCCATTTCCAATATCAATCAAGCCGCGGGGGACGAGACGCAACGGGCGCCGTGAGCGCGCGGGCAGTAAAGCGGCGCGATGACACTGGGGATCATCCGCCTTCCGGGCAGTGCCCGGGACTCTTTGCCACGATGAGGAAATGTCATGAAATTCAAGACTCTGGTTGTCTCTGTATTTGCAGCATTGTCCATGGCCGCGGGCGCGCAGGCTCAAACGGTCGTGAAGGTGGGGTCCACGCCCACCGGTAGTCCGTTCACGTTTCTCGATACCAAGACCAACACCATCGAAGGTGTGATGGTCGACATCGTCAAGGCGGTTGGCAAAGAGGCCGGGTTCGAGGTGCAGATCGAACCCATGGCGTTCTCCGCGCTGATCGGATCGCTCACCTCCAAACGTATCGACATCGTCTCGGCGGCCATGTTCATCACGCCGCAGCGCCAGCAGGTCGTGAGCTTTTCCGAGCCCGTCTACCGCTACGGTGAAGGCCTGATGGTGCTCAAGAGCGACAACAAGGAATACAAGTCCTTTGCCGACATGCAGGGCATGACGGTCGGCGTGCAGGTGGGCACAGCCTTTGTCGAGCCCATCCAGAAAAGCGGCGTCTTCAAGGAAGTGAAACTGTACGACAACCCGCCCGACATGATGCGCGACGCCAATGCCGGCCGGATCCAGGGCGGCTTCATGGATTTTCCGATCGCGGCCTACATCCTGACCCAGGGCAACTATCCCAACCTGAAAATGGCCCAGTCCTACCAGCCCACCGTCATGGGCAGCCTGGGGCTGGCCACGCGCAAGGACGACACGGCGTTGCTGGAGCGCATCAACAAGGCGCTGGCCAAGTTGAAGGCGGACGGTTCCATCGACCGGATCCTGAAGAAATGGGGCTTGGGCGCCTGACGCCTGTTTGAGAGCAGGCGCCGGACCGCGATGGGCGTGTGCCCGGCTTGCGCGCGACCGCGCGCGGGCGGGTCCGCCGCGACCGGCGTCTTCGGGCGCAGTCTTGTTGGGGTGAATCAAGCATGACGGAATTCTTCAAGGACGCGGCGGAATACCTGCCGATATTGCTGCAGGGCGCCAAGCTCACCATCCTGGTGACGCTGGGGTCGCTGGCCCTGTCCACGGTGCTGGGGCTGGTGTGGGCGCTGATGCGCGTGTCCGGCAACAAATACCTGGCCAAGATCAGCGCGGGCGTCATCAACCTGCTGCGCGGCATCCCGATCATCGTGTTGCTGTTCTACATCTACTTCGTCATGCCGGACATGGGCGTGTCGCTGACGGCCGTGCAGGCCGCCATCATCGGCCTGGGCGTAGCGTATTCGGCCTATCAGGCCGAGAACTTCCGCGCCGGCATCGAGGCCATCGACCGCGGCCAGATCGAAGCCGCCATGGCCATGGGCATGAGCTGGAGCATGACCATGCGCCGGGTGGTGCTGCCGCAGGCTGTCAAGATCGTGCTGCCGCCTTACGGCAACATCATGATCATGATGCTCAAGGACTCTTCGCAGGCGTCCACCATTACGGTGGCCGAGCTTGCCCTGCAGGGCAAGCTGATCGCGGTGTCGACCTTCAAGAACGCCACGGTGTTCTCGCTGGTGGCGCTGATGTACCTGATCATGTGCGTACCGCTGATCCTGCTGGTGCGGCATCTGGAAAAAAGGAGCGCCGCGAAATGATCGAACTCAAGGGAGTGCGCAAGAGCTTCGGTTCGCTTGAGGTGCTCAAGGGCATCGATGCCGAAGTCACCAAGGGCGAGGTCGTGTGCGTCATCGGGCCGTCCGGCTCGGGAAAATCCACCATCCTGCGATGCATCAACGGGCTTGAACGCTACAACGCCGGCAGCATTACCGTCGATGGCGAGCGGGTGGATTGCGATGCGGCTTCGATCGTTTCGATCCGCACGCAGGTGGCCATGGTGTTCCAGCGCTTCAACCTGTTTCCCCATCGCACGGCGCTGGAGAACGTGGTCGAGGGGCCGATCTATGTCAAGAACGAGCCGCGGGCCCAGGCGCTGGAGCGCGGTCGCGAGCTGTTGGCCAGTGTCGGTCTGGCCGACAAGGCCGACGCCCATCCTCCGCAATTGTCCGGCGGCCAGCAACAACGCGTGGCGATCGCACGGGCGCTTGCCATGCGGCCCAAGGCCATTCTGTTTGACGAACCGACCTCGGCGCTGGATCCCGAGTTGGTGGGCGATGTGCTGGGCGTCATGCGCAAGTTGGCCGAGGCCGGCATGACCATGGTGGTCGTGACGCATGAGATGAGCTTTGCGCGCGAAGTCGCGGACCGCGTCATGTTCTTTGACGGCGGCGTGATCGTGGAGCAGGGCGCGGCCCGCGAAGTCCTGAATCATCCGCAGCATCCCCGCACGCAGGACTTCCTGCGCCGTGTACTGCACCCCATGTAAGGAACCGTCATGCCGCAAACGCCGTTTCCCCTTTCTCCCTCGCTCTGGGCTGCCACGGCCGCGCCGCCGCCGGACACCCAACTGCTGACGCAATCGACCCAGGCCGATGTGCTCGTGGTCGGCGGCGGCTACGCGGGCCTGAGCACCGCGCTGCATCTGGCCGAGCAGGGCGTGCGGGTCGTGCTGCTGGAAGCGCGCGAGATCGGCTTTGGTGGTTCGGGCCGTAATGGCGGGCAAGTCATCCCGGGGTTGAAATACGATCCGGATGCGCTGATCGCCATGTTCGGCGCCGAACGCGGCGAGCGGCTGGTGCGTTTTGCCGGTGCCACGGCCGATTCGGTGTTCAACCTGATCGAGCGGCACGCGATGGACGTGCCGCACGTGCGCCGGGGCTGGATCCAGGGCGCACACAATGCCGCGGCCCTGGACGTGGCGCATGCGCGGGCCGCGCAATGGGCGCGCCATGGCGCCGATGCCCAGCCACTCGACAAGGCGCAGGTATCGCGCCTGATCGGTACCGACCGCTACCTGGGCGGCTGGGTCGACCGGCGGGCGGGCGCGGTCCAGCCGCTGAGCTATGCGCGTGGCCTGGCCCGGGCGGCCTTGAACGCGGGCGCCGTGATCCATACGGATACGCCGGTCACCGGCCTGCAGCGCAACGGCGGCAAGTGGACGGCCGCCACGGCAGGCGGCGCGACGGTTACCGCCGACCGGGTGGTGATGTGCACCAACGCCTATGGCGCCGATCTGCTGCCGGGTCTGAAGACCTCGATCATCGACGCCAATACGTTTCAGGTGGCCACCGCTCCCTTGCCGGCGGCCATGCGTGCCGGCATCTTCCCGGAAGGTCACGTCACCTCCGATACCCGCAACCTGCTGCTGTACTTCAGGCTGGATCATCAGGGCCGCTTGCTTATGGGCGGGCGCGGGCCGTTCCGCGAACCCAGGGGCCCGCAGGACTGGGCGCACCTGGAGCGGGTGATGGTGAAGATGTTCCCGCAGGTCAAGGGCACGCCGTTCGAGTACCGCTGGTGCGGCAGGGTGGCCATTACCCGCGACTACCTGCCGCACCTGCACGAGCCCGAGCCCGGCCTGCTGGTGGACATCGGCTGCCAGGGGCGCGGCGTGGGTTTGCAGACCAGCATGGGACGCGCCATGGCGCAGTACCTGGTCAGCGGCGACGCCAAGGCCTTGCCCGTGCCGCTGTCGCCGGTGACGCCGTTTCCGCTCTACGGCTTGCGCCGTCTGTATGTGAACGCCGTGGTGACCTGGTATCGGCTGACCGACGGCGGCGTGTAGGTCGGCCCGCGCAAGGCGCGTCCACACGGGCGAAAAAAAGCCCCGGGCAGGGTCCGGGGCCGGGTTTCATCGAGTCAGGCGTGACGCCTGCCGGGCATCAGTTACCCAGCTTGCCGCGCTGCTCGCGCACCTTCTGCAGCGTTTCGCCGAACTGCCCGACGCGGGCTTTTTCCTGCTCGACGACAGCCGCCGGGGCGCGCTCGACGAAGCTGGCGTTGGACAGCTTGGCGTTGGCCTTGGCGATCTCGCCTTCCAGGCGCGCGATTTCCTTGTCCAGGCGCACGCGCTCGGCCGCCACGTCGATCTCGACGTGCAGCATCAGGCGGCTGGCGCCCACCACCTGCACCGGCGCGCCAGCGTCGGGCAGGGCATCCAGCACGTCGACCTGGCTGAGCTTGGCCAGCGCGGCCAGGTAGGGCGCGTTGCGCGTGAGCGTGGGGGCATCGCCCTGGGCGCACAGCGGCACCTTTTGCGCGGGCGACAGGTTCATCTCGCCACGCAGCGCGCGCACCGCTTCCACTTGTGCCTTCAGTTCAGCCACGTCGGCTTCGGCGGCGGTGTCCACGGCGGCCGGGTTGGCTTGCGGGTAGGGTTGGACGCTGATGCTGTCGGCGACGCCTTCCTTGCGCTTGCCGGCCACCACCGAGACCTTTTGCCAGAGCTCTTCCGTAATGAACGGGATGATGGGGTGGGCCAGGCGCAGTACGCCTTCCAGGACGCGGATCAGCGTGCGGCGGGTGCCCAATTGCTGGGCCGGCGTGCCGGTCTGGATCTGCACCTTGGCCAGTTCCAGGTACCAGTCGCAGTACTCGTCCCAGATGTAGCGGTACAGCGCGTTGGCGATGTTGTCGAAGCGGTAGTCGGCGAAGCCGCGCGCCACGTCGGCTTCCAGGGCCTGCAGCTGGCTGACGATCCAGCGGTCCACGAACGACAGTTCGCCGGTTTCCGGGCCCGTCAGGTCATGGCCTTCGGTGTTCATCAGCACGAAGCGGGTGGCGTTCCAGAGCTTGTTGCAGAAGTTCCGGTAGCCCTCGCAGCGCTTCAGGTCGAAGTTGATGTTGCGACCCAGGGTCGCGTAGGCGGCCATGGTGAAGCGCAGCGCGTCGGTGCCGAAGGCCGGGATGCCGTCGGGGTATTGGCGGCGCGTGGCCTTTTCGATGCTGCCGGCCTGCTTGGGGTTCATCAGGCCGTAGGTGCGCTTGGCCACCAGGCCGTCCAGGTCGATACCGTCGATCAGGTCGACCGGATCCAGCGTGTTGCCCTTGGATTTGCTCATCTTCTGGCCGTCCGCGTCGCGGATCAGGCCGTGCACATAGACGTGCTTGAACGGAATCTGGCCGGTCAGGTGCGTGGTCAGCATGACCATGCGCGCCACCCAGAAGAAGATGATGTCAAAGCCTGTGACCAGTACGCTGGACGGCAGGTAGCGTTCCAGGTCGGCGGTCTTGTCCGGCCAGCCCAGGGTGGTGAAGGGCACCAGGCCCGACGAGAACCAGGTGTCCAGCACGTCGGGGTCGCGCGTGAGTTCGCCCGTCACGCCGGCCGCGCGGGCCTGCGCCTCGGCTTCGGCCTGGTCGTGCGCCACGAACACCTGGCCGTCTTCCGAGTACCAGGCGGGGATCTGGTGGCCCCACCACAGTTGGCGCGAGATGCACCAGTCCTGGATGTTGTTCAGCCACTGGTTGTAGATGGTGGTCCAGTTGTCCGGGTAGAACTGGATGCGGCCGTCGGCCACGACTTCCAGCGCCACTTCGGTGATGCTCTTGCCCGGGTTCAGCGTGCCTTCCGGGGCCGGCTTGCTCATCGCCACGAACCATTGGTCGGTCAGCATGGGCTCGAGCACGACACCGGTGCGGTCGCCCTTGGGCTGCATCATCTTGTGCGGCTCGACCTTGACCAGGTAGCCCTCGGCTTGCAACTGGGCGACGACGGCCTTGCGGGCCTCGTAGCGTTCCAGGCCCTGGAACTGCTTGGGGCCGTTCTCGTTGATGTGCGCGTCCAGCGTGAAGATGACGATCAGCGGCAGGTCGTGACGCATCGCGCAGGCGTAGTCGTTGAAATCGTGCGCGCCGGTGATCTTCACGCAGCCCGTGCCGAATTCGGGGTCGACGAAGTCATCCGCGATGATGGGGATGTTGCGGTCGCACAGCGGCAGCTCGACTTCCTTGCCGACCAGGTGCTTGTAGCGCGGGTCTTCGGGGTGCACGCACAGCGCGCCGTCGGCCAGCATGGTCTCGGGGCGGGTGGTGGCGATGGTCATGCCGCGCAGGGTGACCGTCTGGCCATCCTTGTCGACGATGGTCTGCGGACCGTCGACGAAGGGGTAGAGGATGTGCCACATGTGGCCGTCGGTCTCTTCCGACTGGACTTCCAGGTCGGACACGGCCGTCAGCAGCTTGGGGTCCCAGTTCACCAGGCGCTTGCCGCGGTAGATCAGTCCCTGTTTATGCAGGCGGACAAAAGTCTCCACCACGCCGCGCGACATGCGGTCGTCCATGGTGAAGTACTCGCGCGGCCAGTCCGCCGAGGCACCCAGCCGGCGCACCTGGCCGGTGATGGCGTTGCCGGACTTTTCCTTCCATTCCCAGACTTTCTCGATGAATTTCTCGCGGCCCAGGTCGTGGCGCGAAACCTTCTGGGCGTCCAGCTGTCTCTCAACCACGATCTGCGTGGCGATGCCGGCATGGTCCGTCCCCGGAATAAATACGGTGTCGTCGCCCAGCATGCGGTGGTAGCGCACCAGGCCATCCATGATGGTCTGGTTGAACGCGTGGCCCATGTGCAGGGTGCCCGTCACGTTGGGCGGCGGGAACTGGATCACGTAGGGCTTGGTTTCCGTCCCCGTTTTTACGTGCGAACCGGCAGCGAAGTACCCGCGCTTGTCCCACTCGGCATACCAGCGGGATTCGAGTTCGGCGGGTTCAAAGCTCTTGGAGAGTTCCGGGGTGTCGCTCGCGGGGTTCGCGGCGTTCGGGGGAGCGGCTTGAGTCATTACAGGGTTCCGGCAGACAGGGCGCCCGGTCGATGGATACGGGCAAGCAAACCGCTCATTTTAAGATGTAATGCGGTCGTATCGGCGTGTTAGAATGCCGGGTTACTGTAAACCTTTTAGAAGTCCCTGAATTCATTGAGGTTTCGCCGAAAATGTTTTGCCAAAAGTGTTTTGCCAAAAACGGCTTGCGCAAAACGGGGCGGGCTTCATTGTTGGGCTTGAAAGGGTAGGCAGTGTCGAATCCCCGCCTGGGTCATAGGCGGCCGGGCCGGTCCGGGACATGCATTCGTTCCGAACCGCTTGCGCGCCCACAGCGCGATGCCGCTTGAAGGGTGACACCGACAAGCGCAGGCCTCGCCAGGCAATTATAGAAACCAGTCAGCAATCAGTTTTCGGAGTTCTCATGTCCATCCAACGTACCCTCTCGATCATCAAGCCCGACGCCGTCGCCAAGAACGTCATCGGCCAGATCGTCGGCCGCTTCGAGCAAGCCGGCCTGAAGGTCATCGCCGCCCGTCTGGCCCAGCTGTCGCGCGCCGACGCCGAGCGTTTCTACGCCGTGCACAAAGAGCGCCCCTTCTTCAAGGACCTGGTTGACTTCATGATCTCCGGTCCCGTGTTCGTGCAAGTGCTGGAAGGCGAAGATGCCATCCAGAAGAACCGCGACCTGATGGGCGCCACGGACCCCAAGAAGGCCGCGCCGGGCACCATCCGCGCCGACTTCGCCGACAGCATCGACGCCAACGCCGTGCACGGCTCCGACGCGCCGGAAACGGCTGCTGTCGAAGTGGCTTTCTTCTTCCCCGAAATCAACATCCACAGCCGTTGATTTCCCGGAAATCGTTTTAGATATTCAGCGTTACCCAGGTCATGGAATCCGTCGAACGAATCAATCTGCTGGGGCTGGACGGCTCCGCCTTGTCCGAACTTGTCGGACAGTGGGGCGGCAAGCCGTTTCGCGCCCGCCAGTTGCAGCGCTGGATGCACCAGCGCGGCGCCGATTCGTTCGACGCCATGACCGATCTGGCCCGCGAATTCCGCGGCCAGCTCGCGTCCAATTGCCGCATCGAGGCCTTGCCCGTCAACATCGAGCAGCGCTCGACCGACGGCACCCGCAAGTGGCTGTTCGACGTGGGGCAGGGCAATGCCATCGAAACCGTCTTCATCCCCGAAGACGATCGCGGCACCCTGTGTATTTCCAGCCAGGCCGGCTGCGTGGTGAACTGCCGCTTCTGCTCGACCGGGCACCAGGGCTTCAACCGCAACCTGAAGACCAGCGAAATCATCGGCCAGCTGTGGTGGGCCAAGCGCGTCCTGGAGGCCGACATCGGCACCGCGCGTCTGGAAAGCGCCCGCGCCACCGAAGATACCCGCGTCATCAGCAACGTGGTCATGATGGGCATGGGCGAGCCCCTGCTCAACTACGATCAGGTCCTGCCGGCCTTGCGCCTGATGCTCGACGACAATGCCTATGGCCTGTCGCGCCGTCGCGTCACGGTGTCCACCTCGGGCGTGGTGCCCATGATGGATCGTCTCTCGCAAGACTGTCCGGTGGCGCTGGCCGTGTCGCTGCACGCGCCGAACGACGCGCTGCGCGACGAGCTTGTGCCGCTGAACAAGAAATACCCCCTGAAGGAGCTGCTGGCCGCGTGCGAGCGCTATCTGGCGTACGCCCCGCGCGACTTCATCACTTTCGAATACTGCATGCTGGACGGTATCAACGATACCGACCAGCATGCCAAAGAACTGATACACATTGCACGCCAGATTCGCTGCAAGCTCAATCTGATCCCGTTCAATCCCTTCCCCGCGTCCGGCCTGAAGCGCTCGCCTTCGGCACGCGTCAAGGTGTTCGCCCAGCGTCTGATGGACGCGGGCATCATCACGACCGTACGCAAGACCCGGGGTGACGATATCGATGCCGCTTGTGGTCAATTGGCGGGAGAAGTGCGCGACCGTACCCGGATCACCGAACGGAACGCCGCGCAGCGCCAGACCATACCAATTAAACAGGTGCATGCATGACGCAGGATTTCGCTTCTGCAGTTTCAGAGTCGTCCACGGGCGCCGCAAGCGGCTCGGGCAATGTGGGTTCGGCGCTGCGTACGCTGCGCCAGTCCAAGGGTTGGTCGCTCGATGAAGTGTCCAGCCGCATCAAGTTTTCCACCAAGCAGATCGAGGCCCTCGAAAACGAGCAGTGGGCCGATCTGCCCACCGGCGTATCGCTGCGCGGCCTGATCCGCAATTACGCCCGCCTGCTGGGCGCCGATTCCCAGGCCATCGTGGATTCTCTGGACCCCAAGGCCCGCGTCACCGGCCCGGTCAAGCTGAGCCCGGGCGCGCTGCATTCCGCGCATTCCATTCCCCAGTCCAGCGCCGACGACGATCGTTCGTCGTCCACCTCGTGGGGCTGGCTGATCGCCATCGTGCTGGTGCTTGCCGCCGGCGTCGCCTATGCCTTCTGGCAGGGCTGGCTGCCGCAGCAATGGCTGGCGTTCGACTGGCTTCCGAAGCTGTCCAAGTAAATACCGGTTTCACCGATGCAAGATTCCTCTTTGCCTTGCCAGGATGCGCCGCCGCCCTCCGTGGGGGCGGCTTCCCGCCGCGCCACGCGTTCGGTGGCAGTGAAGTGGGGCGACCGCACGGTCATGGTGGGCGGTGATGCGCCCGTGGTGGTCCAGTCCATGACCAACACCGACACCGCCGACGCCATCGCCACCGCGATCCAGGTCAAGGAGCTGGCGCTGGCTGGTTCCGAACTGGTCCGCATCACGGTCAATACCCCCGAGGCGGCAAAAGAAGTCGTCGCCATCCGCGAACAGCTCGACCGCATGGGCATCAATGTCCCGCTGGTCGGCGACTTCCACTACAACGGCCATAAGCTCCTGACGCAGTTTCCGGAATGCGCGCAAGCGCTGTCCAAGTACCGCATCAATCCGGGCAACATGGGCGGCGGCAAGCGCCGCGACGACAACTTCGCCCAGATGATCGAAGTGGCCTGCCGCTACGACAAACCGGTGCGCATCGGCGTCAACTGGGGCAGTCTCGACCACGAGCTCATGGCTCGCAAGATGGACGAGAACAACCAGCGCGCCCAGCCTTGGGAAGCGCAGGCGGTCATGCGCGACGCGCTGGTGGTGTCCGCCATCAGCAACGCCCTGCGTGCCGAAGAACTCGGCCTGCGTCGCGATGCCATCATCCTGTCGTGCAAGGTCAGCCATGTGCAGGACCTGATCGCGGTCTATCGCGATCTGTCCGCCCGTTGCGACTACCCGCTGCACCTGGGGCTGACCGAGGCCGGCATGGGCAGCAAGGGCATTGTGGCGTCCACCGCCGCCCTGGCCGTGCTGCTGCAGCAGGGCATCGGCGACACGATCCGCATTTCGCTCACACCGGAACCTGGCGGCGATCGCAGCCGCGAAGCCGTGGTGGCGCAGGAAATCCTGCAGACCATGGGGTTGCGCGCGTTCACGCCCATGGTGGTGGCTTGCCCCGGTTGTGGCCGCACCAGCAGCACGTTTTTCCAGGAACTGGCCGACAGCATCCAGTCCTACCTGCGCCGGCAGATGCCGGTGTGGCGGGCGCAATACCCCGGCGTCGAAAGCATGAACGTCGCGGTCATGGGCTGTGTGGTCAACGGGCCAGGCGAAAGCCGCCACGCGGATATCGGCATCAGCCTGCCGGGCACCGGCGAGGTGCCGGCCGCGCCGGTATTCATCGACGGCGAGCGCACGGTTACCCTCAAGGGCGACCATATCGCCGAAGAATTCCAGGCCATCGTTGAAGACTACGTCGCGCGCCGTTATGGCGCGCTCGCCTCTCATTAAAGAAAGGGTGTCGCCGCAAGCGCGCTTGCCAGCGCGTGATGCGGCATGATCAAGATGACTCAAGCTTTCCAGAAAGTCGCCGCGATCCGCGGCATGAATGACCTGCTGCCCGGGCCCAGCGCCCGCTGGGAGCAATTCGAGGAAATCGTGCGCGGCTGGCTGCGCGGCTACGGCTATCGCAATGTGCGTACGCCCGTGCTTGAGCATACGCGCCTGTTCACGCGCGGCATTGGCGAAGTGACGGACATCGTCGAAAAAGAGATGTACACGTTCACCGACGCGCTCAACGGCGAATCGCTCACCATGCGGCCCGAAATGACGGCTGGCATCGTGCGCGCCTCGATCGAACACAACCTGCTGTACGACCGTCCGCAACGCGTCTACTCCATCGGTCCGGTGTTCCGCCACGAACGTCCCCAGCGCGGCCGCTACCGCCAGTTCCACCAGATCGACGTCGAGGCCCTGGGTTTCGCCGGCCCCGACGTGGATGCCGAACTCATCGTCATGCTGGCCCGCCTGTGGAAACTGCTGGGCCTGACCGACGTGCGCCTGGAACTCAATTCGCTGGGCCAGCCCGCCGAACGCGCCGCGCACCGCGCCGCCCTGATCACGCACCTGGAAAAGCACAGCGACATCCTGGATGAAGACGGCAAGCGCCGCCTGTACACCAACCCGCTGCGGGTGCTGGACACCAAGAATCCCGCCATGCAGGAAATGGCCGACAGCGCCCCGCGCCTGTTCGATTTCCTGGGCGAGGAATCGCGCACGCACTTCGAAGGCGTGTGCCAGCGCCTGACCGACGCCGGCATCGAATATCGTCTCAATCCGCGCCTGGTGCGCGGACTGGACTACTACAATCTGACCGTCTTCGAATGGGTCACTGACCGCCTCGGGTCCCAAGGTACCGTCTGCGGCGGCGGCCGCTATGACGGCCTGATCGAACTCCTGGGCGGCAAGGCCGCGCCCGCGGTCGGCTTCGCCATCGGCATGGAGCGCCTGCTCGATCTCTGGGAGCAGACGGTGCAGACGGACACGCCGGCCGAATGCGAGGTCTACGTGGTGCACCAGGGCGAAGAGGCCCAGCGCCTGGCCGCGCGGGTCGGCGAAGACCTGCGCGACGCGGGGCTGTCCGTGGTCGTGCATGCCGGCTCGGCCAGCTTCAAGTCCCAATTCAAGCGTGCGGATGCCAGCGGCGCCCGAGTTGCGGTTATCCTTGGCGCCGATGAAGTGGCCTCGCAGACCGCCAGCGTCAAGTTCCTGCGCGCCGACGCCCAGGGCGACGCCGCGCAGCAGCAAATCCCGTTGGCGGCCTTGGCCGAAGTATTGAATCTCAAAGGTTAGGCATGGCATACGATCTGGAAGAACAGGAAAAACTCGACGCCATCAAGGCGTGGTGGGCCCGCTACGGCACGCTGCTGCTGTCGCTGGTGACGGCCGTGGTGGTGGCCTGGGGAGGCTGGTGGGGCTGGAAGGCCTATCAGTCGCACCGCGTGAACCAGGCCATGGGCTACTTCGAGGCCCTCGAAGACGCGGCCCGCCTGGGCGGTGCCGACTCCTCCGTACGCATCAAGGCCGCTTCGGCCACCTTGCGCGACCAATACGCGTCCACCGGCTATGCCGCGCGCGGCGCCCTGGTCGCAGCGCAGGCGCTGCAGGCTCAGAAAGACGTGGATGGCGCGCGCCAACAGCTCGAATGGCTGGCTGCGCAAGGCAAGAATCCGTCCATGCAGGCCGTGGCGCGTCTGCGCCTGGCCGGCTTGCTGCTCGACCAGAAGCAATACGACGCCGCCCTGGCGCAACTGAACAACGCGCCGGCCGCCTTTGCGGCCTTGTTCGCCGACCGCCGCGGCGATATCCTCGCCGCGCAAGGCAAG
This sequence comes from Achromobacter sp. ASV32, assembly GCF_016428805.1. GTDB lineage: Bacteria > Pseudomonadota > Gammaproteobacteria > Burkholderiales > Burkholderiaceae_B > Achromobacter. Next base: position 2,343 of record NZ_JAELTJ010000085.1, on the reverse strand, counting down.
CGCGATGAAGCGCGTGCGGCATGGCAAAGCGCCATTGATGGCCTGGGGACGGCAAATCCGCTGACCCAGGTTGTGCAACTGAAACTGGATGCCCTGAGCGGAGCGTGACTGTAATGCGTAAATTTGCCTTTGGCCGCACGTGGCGTGGCGCGGTTTGCCTGACGGGCTTGCTCGCCCTGGGTGGTTGCGGCCTGTTTTCCCACGACGATGGCCGTTACGATCCCGCGCCCTTGACCGAATACAAGGCCGGCATGTCCGTGCGCCAGGTCTGGTCCACGTCCATCGGCAGCGGTTCCGGCCTGGGCTTCGCGCCCACGGTGCTGGGCAGCGCGGTGTACGCCGCCACGCCCGACGGCTCGGTCGGCAAATTCGACCTGCAAAGCGGCCGCCCCATCTGGAAGGCACAGGCAGGCGTCAAGCTGACGGCCGGCGCCGGCAGCGATGGCACCACCACCGCCGTGGCGTCGCCCGACGGCGACGTGGTCGCCTTCGACGACAACGGCAAGGTCAAATGGAAGGTGCGCGCCACCAGCGACGTCAACATCTCGCCCGTGGTGGGCTACGGCGTCGTCGTGGTCCGCAGCGGCGACTACCGTATCCAGGCCTTTGACGCCAACAATGGCGAACGCCTCTGGAGCGTGCAGCGCCCCGGCCCGGCGTTGGCTCTGCGCAGCGTGGCGCAGATGGTCCTGGCCGAAGGCCTGGTCATCACCGGCCTGCCCGGCGGCAAGCTGATGGCCATTGCGTCGGATAGTGGTAACGTGCAGTGGGAAGGCACCGTGGCCACCCCGCGCGGCGCAAGCGATCTGGAACGCCTGACCGATGTGGTCGGCGCGCCGCGTATCGCCGGCAACCTGCTTTGCGCCGTGGCCTACCAAGGGCGTATCGTGTGCTTTGACGTCACGGCCGGCGGCCGTCCGATCTGGGCCAAGGATTTCTCCAGCGTCACCGGCATGACCCTGGACGAGCGCTTTGCCTATGCCTCGGACCAGAACAGCGTGGTCAACGCATTTGCGCTGGATAACGGCGGCAATGTCTGGAAACAGGCTGCCCTGAAAAACCGCCAGCTCACGGCCCCGGCCACGCTGGGCGGTGCGCTGGCAGTGGGCGACCTGGACGGCTATGTGCATTTCCTGTCGCGCAGCGACGGCAGCCTGATGGCGCGCCTGTCCGTCGGCGGTGGCCCCGTCGTCTCGCCGCCGCAGACGACTCCCCAAGGTGTGCTGGTCCAGACGGGCAATGGCAATCTCGTCCTGATCGGCACCAACTAAACCCTCAAGAACAAAGCCTTACACCGTGTCCTTCAAGCCTGTCGTTGCCCTGGTCGGTCGCCCCAATGTGGGTAAATCGACCCTTTTCAATCGCCTGACGCGATCGCGCGCCGCGCTGGTGGCCGATTTTTCCGGCCTGACCCGCGATCGCCACTATGGCGAGGGCAGGGTGGGCGATATCCCCTTCATCGCCATCGATACGGGCGGTTTCGAGCCCGTTGCCAAGGACGGCATCCTGCTGGAAATGGCGCGCCAGACCCGGCAGGCCATTGCCGAGGCGGATGTCGTGGTGTTCCTGGTGGACGCCCGTGCGGGCTTGAACGCTCACGATCACGAAATCGCGACCTTGCTGCGCAAGTCCGGTCAGCAGCGCGTGCTGCTGGCCGTGAACAAGGCTGAAGGCATGGGCTTGGGCGCGGCCATCTCCGAATTCCACGAACTGGGGCTGGGTCAACCCTATCCCATCTCGGCCGCGCACGGCGACGGCATCGTCGATCTGATCGAGCTCGCGCTCAAGGATCTGGCCGAGCCGCCCTCCGAAGAGGAACCCGTCGAGGAAGGCGAGCACGATCACCGCATCAAGCTGGCCATCGTGGGCCGGCCCAACGTCGGCAAGTCCACGCTGATCAATACGCTGATGGGCGAAGAGCGCGTGATCGCGTTCGACATGCCCGGCACCACCCGCGACGCCATTGAAATCGATTTCGACCGCGATGGCCGCCGTTACACGCTGATCGACACCGCTGGCCTGCGTAAGCGCGGCAAGGTGTTCGAAGCCGTCGAGAAGTTCTCCGTCATCAAGACGCTGCAGGCCATCGAGGCCAGCAACGTCGTGCTGCTGATGCTGGATGCGCAGACCGAGATTTCCGAGCAGGACGCCCACATCGCCGGCTTCGTGCTGGAAACCGGCCGCGCCGTGGTGGTCGCCATCAACAAATGGGACGGCCTGGACGGTGAGGAAAAAGAGCGCATCGAACGCGAATTCCAGCGCAAGCTGCGTTTCCTGTCGTTTGCCCGCGTCCACACCATCTCGGCCTTGCGCGGCCAGGGCATCAAGCCGCTCCTGAAGTCC